>JBDUDH010000053.1:0-28552 GCA_040003015.1 Verrucomicrobiota bacterium
TCGCCGTCTTGTCGCCCAGCTTGATGATTTCCTGGATCATCTCGCCTTCCGCTTCCTGCAGCGTGCCTTCCTCTTCTCCCATTTCGACGAGAACCTCCAGCTCCTCGTCGCTCAAGCGTGGGCGCGTGTGAAGATGCAGCGGAGTCAGCCGCTCGATAATACCCGTGCTCAAACTCTCCAGCGCGCGTCCGACTTGATCGAGCAACGGCATCAGCGCTCGCAATGTAAAAACGCCCAGCTTTGACAGTCGATAGGGGTTCGAGAGCGCGAGTAATTTGGGAATCAGATCGCAAACGAGAACAATTATCGCGAAGATCGCGACTGCAGCCAGCCACGGCGGGATCCCGGAGAAAGCGGGGCCGTGCCAGAGGAAAAAAAGACAAAGAATGACCAGTGGAAGATTCACGAGCGTGCCGCCGAGAAGCAGAACGTTCAACACGCGGCGCGGGTTTTCGCGAAACGCGGTCATGAAGTCCGCCAGCGCCGGATGCTGCTCCTGCAAACGCCGGCTCTGATGTTTCTTGAGCGAAAAGAGCGCCGTTTCCAGCCCCGAGAAAAGTGCGGAGCAGAAGATCAGAATCGCAATGGCGCAGAGAAGGAACGTGAGAACCGCCAGCGTCATCCTTCAGTGCGGCCGTCATGCGCAGACCGCTTCTCCTCCGGAAAAACTGTAGGTGTTGGGTTGCCCGTCATCGCAGCCATAGGAAGTTAAGCTCTCTATGACCAAAGGCCAGAGGATTTCCCGTTTAGTGGCCGAGCTGGAAGGCGAGACGCCCGGCGAAGCCTCGAGCGATATCTCGCACCATCCATTCTATCGCGGTTTTTTTCGTTGCTGGAATGAGCAGCGCTATTACGAAGCGCACGATGTGCTCGAGCATCTTTGGCTGAAAACAAAGAACGAAGACGCGAATTATTTCAAAGGCCTGATTCAGGCGGCGGGCGCCTTTGTCCATTTGCAAAAACAATTCCAACACCCATCACATGCCAAGCATGGACGGCGATTACAACCGGCAGTGCGCCTTTTTCGGCTGGCACATGGGAACCTCGGGCCGTTCGTTCCGGTGCGACATTCGTTTGACGTTGCAGAGTTCCGCGACTTGTTGGACGAGTACGCGGAGCGAATCCTCGCTTCCGAGTACAGGACAAATCCCTGGTCGCCCTCTGCTGCTCCGAAACTGCAGTTGATTTCGAAACGAGCTATTCAGCCCTCGAGCGAGAAAGACGTTCGCTGATCCAGACTGCGGCGAAAGAGAGCAGGAGACAAACCACGACCAAACGATATGCGACTGCATCGTGCCCGAGCTGAACGGCTTCGTAAATCTTGAGCGAAATCGTTGTCGTTTTCCCGGGAATATTTCCTGCGACGAGGATGGTTGCGCCGAACTCGCCCACAGCGCGCGCGAATGCGAGCACGATTCCGGCAGCGACCGCGCGCGACGCAAGTGGAAGAGTGATACTGAAAAAAATCCGCAGGGTGCCGGCGCCAAAGGTTCGCGCAACATCTTCGAATGTTTGATCGACCGTCTCGAATCCCACCCGCGCCGATCGCACCAGGAGAGGAAATGACATCACCGCCGCTGCAATCACGACCGCGCGCCAGGTAAAAACGACGTCGAGTCCTAATCGTTCATGGAAAAATCCACCAACAAAGCCACGACGCCCGAAAAGTTTCAGCAGGATCAGACCAGTCGCCACAGGCGGAATGACGAGCGGCACGGTGACAATCGCTTCCACCAGCGTCTTGCCACGCCAGCGACGGCGGGCCAGCAGCCACGCGATTCCAAGTCCAAATGGCAGGATGGCGATGGTGCTGAGCGTGCAGACCACGAGCGTGAAGCCCATGATTTGCCATTCTTCCGGCGTGATCCACATGGTTTCAGCGCCTAACGACAAAACCGTACTTCTCGAACACCTTGCGCGCTGGATCGCTTTCAAGGTATCGCAGAAAACCCGCCGCGGCCTCCAGTTCCTCCGTCTGTTTTAGCATTGCGACCGGATAGCGAATGGCGGGCCCACTTTCAGTCGGGATTTCGAAAATCACCCGCACTTTCTGCGAAATCTGAGCATCCGTTTTGTAGACAAATCCAACGTCGGCGTTACCCGATTCCACCGCAGCCAAAGCCGTGCGAACATTTTCTGTGGGCACCAATTGCGGCTGCAATTTTTCCCAAAGCCCGGCTTTAGTGAGATATTCGCGCGCATAAACTCCTGCCGGCACCGCACGCGGATCGGCCAGCGCGATTTTATCGGCCTGCAAAAGGTCAGTCGCCGACTCGATCTTAAGTTTGCTTTCGCTCGACGCGACAATGACTAATGAATTCGATAGGAGATCGCGCCGCGTTTCCGCGCGAACGAGGCCTGCTTTCTGCAACGCATCCATTTTTGCCTCGTCAGCTGAGAAAAAGAGATCGGCCGGCGCGCCTTCTTCGATCTGGCGTGCGAGCAAACTCGAAGCCGCGAAATTGAACGAAACCCGGACGCCAGTTTCTGTTTTGTATGCCGCCGCGATTTCCTTCAGTGCATCGGTCAGGCTCGATGCAGCATAAACATTTACCTCTGCCGCTCGCGCTGGAACAATCATCACACAGAAAATGACCCCGCCCAGCCCGCGCCACAAGCTTTGCATCGCGCAGTTTCGCCCGGCCAGTCAGCGCTGCAAATCGAACCGCGCTTCCGCATTCGCACTGTCGCTGCTACTTTTCATCATGATGATGACGAGCGCAGGACGAGCGGAAAATGGAGCCCCGCAATTTACGAACCGGCTCGCGCACGAGAAATCGCCCTATCTTCTCCAGCACGCGCACAACCCGGTCGATTGGTATGCGTGGGGCGAGGAAGCGTTCGCAAAAGCGCGCCGCGAAAACAAACCGATTTTTCTCTCGATCGGTTATTCCACCTGTCACTGGTGTCACGTAATGGAGCGGGAGGAATTCGAGAAAGAGGATGTCGCCGCGATCATGAACCGCGATTTCGTGAACATTAAAGTCGATCGCGAAGAACGTCCGGACGTCGATCGAGTTTATATGACTTTTGTCCAGGCCACGACTGGCAGCGGCGGTTGGCCGATGAGCGTCTGGCTGACGCCGGATCTGAAACCCTTTGTCGGTGGCACTTATTTTCCGCCCGACGACCGATACGGGCAGCCGGGCTTCACCAAAGTTCTCGGACGTATTGCCGAAGCATGGAAAAAAGATCACGAAAACATCGCTCAGAGCGGTGATCAAATCATCGCCACTTTATCAAACGCGAACCACGCCGCAGCACCAAGTTCCGAGCGCCTCGGGCCGAAAGTGCTCGAAGCCGGTTATCAGGAAATTGCGCGGGGTTACGATGCACGCGAAGGCGGTTTTGGCAGCGCGCCGAAATTTCCGCGGCCAGTCACACTCAATTTCCTTTTTCGTTTCTACAATCGCGGTGTGGCGCAAGTTTCCAACTTGCGAAATCAAAAGGACGCAACTTCGAAAGTTGCGCCACAGGCAGAACATGCGCTCGAGATGAATCTGCTCACACTGCGGAAGATGGCGGCGGGCGGCATTCACGATCATCTCGGCGGGGGATTTCACCGTTATTCGGTCGATGCTTACTGGCACGTTCCGCATTTCGAAAAAATGCTTTACGATCAGGCACAGCTGGCGGTCGCCTATCTGGACGCGTTCCAAATCACGCACGACGCGTTTTTCGAATCGGTCGCGCGTGATACGCTCGATTATGTCCGGCGCGATATGACGGATACAGCTGGCGGTTTTTATTCCGCTGAGGATGCGGACAGCTTGTTCGAGCAAGGCAAACCCGAACACGGCGAAGGCGCGTTCTACGTTTGGACGAAGAAGGAAATCGATCACTCGCTCGGGGAGGATGCGAAGATTTTCGATTATCATTACGGTGTTCAAGCCGAAGGGAACACGTCGCCGGGCAGCGATCCGCAGGGTGAATTTCACGGCAGGAATATTTTGATCGAGCGACATGCCACTGCCGAGACGGCGAAGCATTTCGGCGAAAGCGAAGCGGCTGTTCGCGATTCGCTCCATAAAAGTCGCGCAACATTGTTTGCGCTGCGCGAGAAACGGCCGCGTCCGCATTTGGACGACAAAATCATCACCGCATGGAACGGCCTCATGATCTCGGCGTTCGCACGCGGCGCGCAAGTGCTTGGCGACGTCGGTTATCTCGAAACGGCGTCGCGCGCCGCCGAGTTTATCCAGGCACAGCTTTGGGACGAATCGAAGAAGACTCTGACGCGGAGTTATCGCGAAGGCCGGAGCGTAGATGGTTTCGCAGACGATTACGCGTTTTTGATTCAGGGCCTGCTCGATCTTTACGAAGCGTCGTTCGACGCAAAGTGGCTGAAGTTTGCGCTGCAACTTCAGGAGACGCAGGACCAGCTTTTCTGGGATGAAAAAAGCGGCGGTTATTTTAGCGGCACAGGCAAAGACGCGAGCATTCTCTTGCGAATGAAAGAGGATTACGACAATGCCGAGCCCGCGCCGAGTTCGGTCGCCGCGCAAAATTTGCTGCGCCTCGCGCAAATCCGCGATGCGAAGGAATTACAGACCCGCGCGGAAAAAACGATCAGTGCATTCGGAATACAACTCTCGCGAATTCCCAGCGCGATGCCGCTCATGCTGGTCGCGCTCGATTTCAGTTTGAGCAAACCGAAGCAGGTCGTAATCGCGGGAAAACGTGACGCGGGCGATACGCGCGCGTTACTGACGGAAGTGCACAAACATTTTTTGCCGAATACAATACTGCTCCTCGCGGATGGCGCTGAAAGTCAGAAATTTCTCGATGAAAAGTTGGAGGCGCTGCGAGCGATGTCGCCAATCAACGGGAAAGCCGCGGCTTACGTTTGTGAGAATTTTTCCTGCCAGGCGCCAACGACGAATCCAAAAAAAATATCGGAATATTTGGCGAAACCGTAGCGAGCATCAACCGTTACAAGGCGATTGGCTGACGTTTGTGATTTTCGAAGATACAAACCTCGTGGATGCCGATCGCCGCCATTTTCTCGCTTAATCGGTTGAAGTTCTCGCCGAGTTGTAAATGGGAATGCGCATCCGAAGAAATCGTGAACGGAATTCCTTTGGCCATCGCCGGGCGAATGATTTCGT
Organism: Verrucomicrobiota bacterium; assembly: GCA_040003015.1. Lineage (GTDB taxonomy): Bacteria > Verrucomicrobiota > Verrucomicrobiia > Chthoniobacterales > UBA10450 > JBDUDH01. The sequence goes on from JBDUDH010000053.1 coordinate 5,109, forward strand.
CACTCGGATAAAGTTCGTTGACCGGTTTACGCCACCCTGCGGTGGAAAGTTCCATCGCGAGGTTCGCTTTGCGAATGGTTGTGAGTGTCGCATCGAACACGTCAGCCAAATCTCGCGTCGGGCGAAATCCGAAAATTTTCACCAGGTCGAGATGCGACATGCAATCGACCAATCCACTCGCGGCGATTTCGCGAATCCGTTCGTAGTAATCGATGTAAACTTCGTCGACATCGCGCCGCCCAAATTCCGCTTCCTCGCCGGCGTGATCGAACGCCCAGTCGCCTCGCAAAAAATGGACTGAGCCGAGAACAAAATCGAGCCGGTCCCAATTTTGTTCCACCCAGCGGCGCCCCTGCGTGGAATGCACCGGATCGTTATCCAGCTCGATTCCCGCGCGAATTTTAATATCCGGATTTGCTTCCCGCAGGCGATCAATCTCTTCGAAATTGACGCCGGGATGATAGCGGTCGTGATCGGTTAGCGCGATATCGGTCAGGCCGCGTTCGCGCGCAGTGGTGATCCACGGTTGGAGCAACGCCTGGTTGTAGGGCTGTAGACGATGTCCCTGTGGGTGCGAATGATAATCAGAAAAAAGGCGCACCGCGAAACTATGGTGCCGTCAGGAATTTTCGCCGGACGTCCAGCTCCGGATACCGCGGAACAAAAACTTCCACGATGTAAACTTTGTTCGGCGCCAGGTCGCGCGTCGCGATCGTCTCGGAATATTCCAGCCGTTCCTGAGGATTGATCAGGATGGTATCGCCAGTTTCTGCAAACGCGCGATTCTCCGACCATGCTGTCAGGATTTTATCGGAGGCGTTGCGCAAATAAATCTCGATGCGCTGTTCGGTGGGAAAACTGAGCTCGATGCCGTTCTTGCCGGCGTTAATCAGAGAGACATCTACTTCCAATTGGCGAACTTCGGAAAGCTTGACCGGCTCCTGTGGAAGCTTCACTTGGAGAAGGAGCCCACGCAGGTGCGGATCCTTGTAATCCGGCAGCGGCGTGGTCGAGTGAAACGGATGAAAAATGCGCCCAAGCCAGCTCTGCTTGTGCGGGATCGCGGGATTGGTTTGGTCCTGTCCGAAGCCCAGGGTTGTGACAAAAAAGAAAATCAGGCCCGCCCAGGCCAGGATGCGTCTCATCAACGCGTAAACAGGCAAACGTTGCAAATGCTGTCAAACCCTTTATCAATCGGCCCATGAAGATCGTAATGGTGGCGGCGGTTAGTTTACTGTTCGCGCTCTCAGCGGCAATGGCAAAACAACGCCATTGCACGTTCCGCCTCCATACCGAGGCAAATGCGAACGACGGCTCGGTATTTGCGACCCCGTTCCATTCACCGTTTTCCAATCGTGACGTTTTCATTCAGAAAACCGCTTGGATCTCCGAGCGCGACGTCGCCGGGTTTTATCCGTACCATGCTCGCGACGGCAGCTACGGCGTTCTCCTGCAACTGGACGATCATGGAAAAATCGTTTTGGATACGCTGAGCGTCGAACGCCGCGGCAGTTTTCTTTTCATTTTCGTTAATGGGCGTCCGCTCACCGAATTGCAGGTGGACCGGCGGGTGGCCGACGGTAAAATCTATCTGTCGTCGGGTCTGACTGCGACCGACATCCAACTCATGTCGAAGGATTGGAAGTTGCTCGGGAAAAGAAAAAAATGATGCGGTGGGGATTCGCGGCGGCTGGTCTGCTCTGCGTTTTCCCTGGCATCACTGTGCGCGCAGAAGAACCAGCTCATCTCGTGAGGCTCGTTCTGCCGACCGATAATGACGCGCTCTTTCACGGAGGTGGCGCGGATTTTTATCAATATATCGAACGCAACTTCCACGGGATCATTTCAACGCCCTGGCAAGGCGGTCAATATGGTTTCGTGCGTGATCCTATCGAAACGCGTTCCGGCATCATCTACACGCGCTTTCACGAAGGGATGGATATCTGTCCACTTCGCCGCGACGTTCATGGCGATCCGACCGACGAAGTTCGTGCGATCGCCGATGGCGTGGTCGTTTATACGAACGCCGTTGCGGGCACGTCGAACTACGGCAAATATATCGTCGTCGAGCACCAGTGGGACGGCTGTCCCTATTACAGTCTCTACGGACATCTTCGTTCGATCGCGGTGCAAATCGGGCAAAAGGTGAGCCAGGGCGAACATCTCGCGGTCATGGGTTACACAGGCCAGGGGTTGAGCCAGGCGCGGGCGCACCTGCACCTGGAATTGAATCTTCTTTTGAGCCGGCAATTTGAATCGTGGCATGACGCTTTCTTCAAAAAGGATCCGAATCGTCATGGCATCTATAATGGAATCAATCTCGCGGGTATGGACATCGCCCGACTTTATCTGGCGCTGCGGAGACAGCCCTCTCTCACCATTCCCGAATTCATTTCTCGAGAGGAAACTTTCTACAAAGTGATTGTGCGGAATTCCGAATACTTCGAGCTGCCGAAGCGTTATCCCTGGATGGTCGTTGGCGTTCCGGAAGGACCGTGTTCATCGTGGGAAATTTCTTTCGCGAGGAGCGGTCTTCCTTTGAAAATGACAGCGAGCCAAAAGTCGGTCGGCGAGCCGGAGTTGTCTTACGTAAGGGAAAGTTCGGTCGATTATCGCTACCTGACGCGAGGTGAGATCGGCGGCAGAAATGACAAAGCATATCTGACAGAGAGCGGCAAAAGACTAATGCGGCTCCTGACATATCCGGAGTGACGAGAGAGGTGGAGTCATGAAAATACTCTCGCTTGTCGCCAATCTCTCACACTCGGAGCTCTTGTTCTCCCGACAGCGGCTGGTCTCAATGGACGCCTGATCGAGCCGACATGGAGTAGGGCCGTACGATCTCGGTTTTATCAGACAGCGGCTGGTTCGCTTTATGTGAATGGCCGGCATCGGCACCTACCGGGCCCATGGCGTTTCAATTGCCGGCCGGAGATTACGCTGGTGACAATTTAGGTCAGCACGATGTCGGCACGCGTTGCGCCAGCGCGACGGCATGAGGGATCGCACCGGCGACAAAGCCAAGACACTCGACCGCGCCGCTCGGCTTGCCGGGCAATGCGATGACGAGCGCACGCGTCACGATCGCGGCAAGATTTCGTGACAAGATTGCGTTCGGCGTGATCTTCATCGATTCGCGGCGCATGACTTCGCCGAAACCCGGAAGCTCGAGACGCATGAGGCCACGGATTGCCTCCGGGGTCACATCGCGAACGGCAATTCCTGTTCCGCCCGTCGTCAAAATCAGCCCGCACCCCTGACTCTCAAAGGAACGGATTGCGTCCTGAATAGGTGCGATTTCATCCGACACGATTGCTTCTCCGTGAACGTGCCATTCACGCTCTTCGGCGAATTTTCTCAGCGCGGGACCGCCCAAGTCTTTGTACTCACCGCTCGCAGCTCGATCGGAGATCGTAATGATGCCGACATTGATCTGCATCACTCAACGATGCATCGCATCGGTTTTTGTTTTTCGCACCAGATGAATGTCAGCAATCTGCATCTGCTTATCGACGGCCTTGCACATATCGTAGATGGTTAGTAGCGCGACGGAGACTCCGGTCAACGCTTCCATTTCCACGCCAGTCTGAGCAATGGTGCGCGCGGTGCAGGTGGCTTCGATCGCCGCAGACAGATTCTTCAGCTCCACTTCCAAGTGGCTGAGGCTTACGTTGTGACAGAGCGGAATCAAATGTGCCGTGCGCTTGGCTGCTTGAATGCCGGCGAGCCTGGCTGTCGCGAAAACATTTCCTTTGGCAATTCGGTCGGCTGCTATCAGCGCCAGAGTTTCAGGCTGCAACTGAATAGTTCCCCGGGCAATCGCCTCCCGGCGACTCACCTTTTTGGCCGAAACATCCACCATTCGCGCGTCGCCATCCTCGGCAACATGTGAAAGCCGGGCCATCGTCAACCGCCGATCGCGACCATCTTTCGGCCCGGTTGGTAGTTATTGCGAAAGTCGTGCTGCTCCGGTTTACGATCCACCACATCGAGAAAGAACTGCTTCAGTTCTGCGTCGCTCGCGCCGGCTCGCATCGGCTTCATGATATCGAACTCCAAATAACTGCCGAGACATGGCCGCAGTTTCCCGTCGCACGTGAGCCGAAGCTTGTTGCAGCTCTCACAGAAATGCAGATCGGTCATCGCACCGATGAATCCGATCCGCTGATTCCTTCCGGGAAGCTGGTGGTACGCGGCTGGACCGTTGGTTCGAAAGCCGGGCTGGGGAATCAGATCTCCATAATGCGCCTCGATCGCGCGTTTGGCGTCACGTACGGGAAGAAAGTTCGTTTCGTTCAAAACTTCGTTCGTCGTGACTGGCATCAACTCAATGAAACGAAGAAGCAGATTTCGCTGTGCCGCGAACTCAATCAGCCCGACCAAATCACCTTCGGTGCGACCCCGCATCAACACGCAATTTAATTTTATCTGCGGGAAGCTGGCATCGAGCGCTGCCTCAATTCCAGCGAGCGCTTGGGGCAAAAGATCGCGTCCGGTAATTTTGGCATAGGCGATACGATCCAGCGTATCGAGCGATACATTGACGGAATTCACCCCGCATTCGCGAAGCGCCTGCGCCATCGTCAGGCCAGGTTCGACTTCGCGCGCCAGCAACGTTCCATTGGTCGAAATTCCCAGATTGCGAATTCGATCCAAGGCAGGCAATGCGCGAAAGAGACGAATGACATCGCGACGCGTTAGCGGCTCGCCGCCGGTGATGCGCAATTTCGTTACGCCGAGTTCGGTGGCGATTCGGATCAAGCGGAGCGTTTCCTCGAAAGTCAGAATCCCGTCGCGCGGCAGCCATTCCTGCAATTCCTGCGGCATGCAATAGGTACAGCGCTCGTTGCAGCGGTCTGTGATAGAGACCCGCAGATAGGATATGCGATGGCCGTAGTGATCTTCCATGGCGGCGCAAATTAGGTCGAACGGCTTGATGAATCAAGACGGGCAGAGCGACGGGGCTTCGGTTGACTGCCCTGGTGGCGATATTATGTTCATACATGAACCCTCGATTTCTTTCGCGGTCGCTGATGATCAGCCTGGCATGCAGCGGGTTATTTCTCGCGGGTTGTGCCACAACGTCCTATCGAATTTCGCAACATCCTGAGATTTATCAGCGATTGAGTCCAGCGGACCAGCAGCTCGTCAGCGCCGGCCAGATCCGCAACGGCATGCCGAAAGACGCGGTTTATCTCGCGTGGGGCCAGCCTGAGCAAACTGCAATGGCGAATGTCCGCGGCGTTTCGTCGGAGACCTGGATTTATCTCGCGTATTATAATTCATATCCCTACTATCCTTATCCGTACCGGTTTTACGGCGGGGTCGGTTTCAGCCGGATCCACGGTCATCGCTTCTTCAACTTTTACTACGATCCGTTCTACGATCCTTTTTTCTTTAACCAGCGTGTGAGCTATCCCTATAAGACGGTTTCCTTCCAGAACGGGCGCGTTATCGCCTTTCAATTCATTTATCCGTCGCGCGGTTATTAACGGCCGCGTGGTGGCAGTTTGTTAAGGTGAGGGGCTGATGGCCTACTCTTCTTTTACGCAGTTTCTTGAGCGGTTGGAAAAAGAGAGCGAACTTCGCCGCATCTCGGTTCCCGTCGATACCGAATTGCTCATCGCGGAATGGGCCGACCGCGAGATGAAATCGCCGAACGGCGGAAAAGCATTGCTTTTCGAGCAGCCGGTCGTGAATGGAAAAATTTCCGAGTTTCCGGTCGCGATCAATACGATGGGATCGCGCCGCCGAATGGCGATGGCGCTACAGCTCCCGAGCATTGACGATCTCGCGCAAGAAATTCAACTCATCCTCAAGGCGAAACCGCCGACTGATCTGCGCGAAGGGTGGGGCCTGCTAAAGCAAGGGATTCATTTGCTTCACGCCCGTCCAAAGCAGGTGAAAGAAGCAGCCTGCCAGGAAGTGGTACAACGCTTGGACGATGAGGCAGCGGCCTTGTCATTCTCAGATCTTCCGATCCTGAAATGTTGGCCGAAGGATGGCGGGCGATTCATTACGCTGCCACATGTGCATACGCGGGACCCGGCGACCGGCGCACGCAATCTCGGGATGTACCGGATGCAGATTTACGACAACCGAACCACCGGGATGCATTGGCAGGTGCACAAAGTGGGGGCACGCCACGGTCGCATGTATTACGAGCGCGGCGAGCGCATGCCGGTTGCGGTCACGCTGGGGGGCGATCCAGCATATACGTTCGCAGCGACATCGCCATTGCCGGATGGGTTGGACGAAATTCTTTTCGCGGGATTCGTTCGCAGGAAATCAGTCGAATTGGTGCGCTGCAAAACAATCGACCTCGAAGTTCCCGCCGACGTCGATTTTGTGCTCGAAGGTTATGTGCAGCCCGGCGAGATGCGACCGGAAGGACCTTTCGGCGATCACACTGGTTTCTATACTGCGCTGGAGGATTACCCGGTCTTTCATCTTACTGCCATCACCCATCGGCGCGACGCGATTTATCCCACAACCATCGTCGGCGTGCCGCCGATGGAAGATTACTACCTGGGCGACGCCAGTGTGCGGACATTTTTACCGGTCTTCAAAATGAATTTTCCGGAGATCGTCGACATGACGCTTCCGCCGGAGGGAGTTTTTCACAATCTCGTTTTCGTCAGCATCCGCAAACAATATCCCTACCAGGCGTTCAAGATTATGCACGGTCTCTGGGGAATGGGGCAGATGATGTTCAGCAAATACATCGTGGTCGTGGACGAGGACTGCGACGTGCACAATACGAGCGAGGTTTTGTTTCGCCTGTGCGCGAACACCGACCCAAAACGCGACAGCACCATCATCACCAATCCGAGCGATTCGCTCGATCACGCGCCCAGCACGCAAAATGTTGGCTCACACATGGGCCTGGACGCGACGCGGAAATTGCCAGGGGAAGGTTATCCGCGGCCCTGGCCCGAGCTGGTCCGGATGGATGAAGAAGTGCAGCGACTCGTCGATGCGCTGCAAAAGAAAACGGGTTGATCCGGAACGCTGCCGGACCAACCCGTTGATGTTGTAGCCGCCTCGCTCGGTCGAGGCGGACACGTGCGAGAACGGCGATAGAGCGCCGTCGCTACAGCTTACGGCTTACGGAAAATGCCGCCCGTCGAAGGATCGCGCACGAGTGCACCCGGTGGGACGCCGCGCACATCGATGATGTTATGCGGTGGATAAGGGCTATAGACATATCCCGGACTGCCAGTTCTACGCGCAAACGGATAACCGCCGCTTGGTGGAGGCCCGTACCGCGCAGCCTGATCTTCCTCAATCGCCGCGCCAATCAAAGCGCCGCTGAGTGCACCAATACCCGCGCCGATCGCCGCGCCGCGGACATGACCGGTCGCCGCGCCGCCAATAATCGCCCCGGTTGCTGCGCCTAATCCGGCTCCCTGGCCGACAGGGGTTTCACACGAGCTTAATGCAAAGGAAACTAAAAAGGCGGCTGAGACCGCCGAAAGACAATACTTATTCATGATGCTTTGAATTCGGAACATAGCAGTGAGACGGATGCTCGGTGCTCAAATTCAATTAATGTTCAGAAGATGTCGGCCGATGTGACCGAGCTTTGCCAGTTTGCTTAATCCGTAGCTGCGTTCGAAAACGCGAAAGCGATCCGCTTCAATTTGCCGCAGGAGCGCCCAATAAACTGATGACATGATTCGCGCTGCGACCATCGAGCGCCGATCTTCCGCCGGCAGCAGCGCCTCAGCCCTTTGGAAAAACTGATGTGCGCGCTTCGCCTCGAATTGCATGAGCTGCACGAATCGATCGTTATATTGTCGCGCAGCCAGTTCCGCCGGCGAATATCCAGCATACGCCATGTCTTCGCCCGGCAGATAGATTCGGCCGTTGGCGAGATCTTTATCCACGTCGCGAATGATATTTGTCATCTGCAAGGCGAGGCCGAGTTCGATTGCGTATTTTTTGCAAGCCGGATTCCGGTAACCGAAAATCTCGATGCTCACGAGGCCGACGGCGCTTGCGACGCGAGAACAGTAGAGGCGCAAATCCTCAAAAGTCTCATAGGAGACACGGCCGAGATCCATTTCCACGCCTGTGATGATTTCCTCTAACATTGACGGCGTTATCGGATATTTTTCCATCAAGCCGCGCAGATCGCGGGCCAGCGCCGGCTCGTCGGTGGTGGCGTGCGAGAGCCATTCTCGCCACTGCTTGAGCTTTTCGCGCTTCGCTTCCGAGGAGAGGACAGTCGAGTCCGCGATGTCGTCGATCACCCGGCAAAAGGCATAGAAGATCGTGATATCGCGCCGACGCTCCCGGCCTAACGACAGAAATGCCAATGCGAGGTTCGACTTACTCGCACGTGTAATCTTTTCTGCATTCACCGCCGTTTTGCTTCGGTGATCAATAACGGATCCAGCTTTCGCGATTCATGCGCGCGATCTCACTTTGCCGGAAAAGACAAACCCAGCTCGCCAATAACCAGCCGGTAATCAGTGCGCGCAAGAAAACGTAAATCACTTTCCAAATGATGAGAGCAATCGGACGATCGGCCGCGGCGAGATGGACCGCGGCGTCGCACAACGCCAGAAACCAGAAGTGCACCGCGCAGATGATGAGAAACCAGCCAAACTGCCCGGCGTTCCTCCGCAAAAACCCACGATGTGCGCGGAAGGCTTCACCCAGGCTTTCGTTATGCAGCACAAGCGAGATCTGCATCGAGCCGAAACAAACAATAAGCGCGCACATGATCCAGCGCCCAATGGGCAGATAATCGAGAACGTTCGGAACATTCCGAAAATAGGCGACGAGCAGAGGCAGGCGCAGGACGAGGCTGCTCACCAACACGACGATGCTGGACCATTTCAGGACAAAGCTAAAGCGCCGCATGGCGAACCCGAAAAGTGGTTCCTCCTCGAAATGCAAACCTTTAATCCAGGCCAAACAAACCGTGATCAGATAAACCTGGATGTAAATACCGCAGAGGTACTCGAACAAAAACGCCACCGTATCGACCGTCGCGGAAGCTTGGAGAAGTCGCGCCGCGGGCAAAATTCTCCACCACTCGGGCAATTGCCAAAAGAGGAGCGGTTTCACGAATGCAGCCAGTGCCGCGATCAAAACCATGAGGTAAATCAGGAAGCCCCAGAAACGAAAACGTTTCCGGAGCGCACGCACGAGACTGCCATGAACGCCGCGCCAATTCCCGATCAGTAGAATTGCCGCGATTACGGAAAGAGGATAAGTGGTGGCGGCATCATCGAAAATTCCGGCGACCGCTTCGGCCGCGCGCAGAATGCTCTCGCGCCAGATTTCGCTGAACGTGGGCCAGTGCCAACTTTCCCAGAACGCAAGCTGCGCGAGATTTAAGTCCGACGTGCGCCGGAGCGGGGTGAAGATGGCAAATTGAAAAACCGAATAGGCCAGACCGAGGAGCGCGAACGTCAGCCAGATCCTTTTGAAACGCGAGATGCAGCGGAAGCCGTCGCGCAAGGAGAGGCGAATTGGATTCGAAAACATCAGGATGAGGTATCCTGCAAACATTCCGAGCAGCAGATAAACTCTCGGTACGGCTGGGAGCATTGGAGCCTAACGAATCAAACCCCAGTGGCGATTGAAGGGCCAATAGACAAAGAGGCCGCGTCCGACCAGATTTTCGTCCGGCACCGGTCCCCAATAACGGCTATCGTAGCTGTTGTAGCTGTTATCGCCCATCGCGAAATAACCGTGCTCGGGCACAACATACGATCGATCCGGTTCGCCGAGAAAAGATTGTCCGGCGGAATATCCTCTGTAGGGAGCTTTTGCCTCGATCACGCGATTGATGCCGAAACTTCTGGCGCGCTCGCCATTGACGTAGAGGACCGGCGGATCAATCCGCAGCTCATCTCCCGGCAGGCCAGTCAGCCGTTTGATGAAAAACGGCGCGCCCGCTTCCGAATCTTCGCGAATGCCAAGAATATGGTTCGTGCGGAAGACAAAGACATCGCCTCGATGCGCTTTCACGAAGTTATAGCTGAACTTATCGACAAACACCTGATCCCCGGTATCAATCGCACCGCGTGCAATGATCTCGCCACGGCGATAATTGTTTCCAGGAGCGACCTTGAAGTCATGTTGCAACGTTTCCGGCGGTGCATAAACCAGGAAACTCTGGTGGTCGCAATCGAGCCGCGAAAAAGTGAAGAAAAATAGAAATTTTCGCTGCGTGATCTGCTCAATCGTGTCGTCCTCTTGAGAGACGATATCGATGTAATTGCGGCCGAGAACGACGAAGTCCACGACGCGCTGAAGAATGTTCGGCGACGGCGCCATGCTCGGAGAACCAATGATCCCGTTGAGAGTGGGCTGCATGGAGCCGGTCGGGATTTTGAACGGCTGGATAAAATAGGAGCGGATGCCGATTGCGACGACGATCGCGACCAGAATGACCTCGACGTTCTCGCGCCAGTGCGCTTCCGCGTTCGTCGGCGAAAAGTTGACTAGTTTCTGATCGAGCTTGTTGGTTTCCAACTCTATGCTCTCGCGGTTCCGTTCGCGCATGGCTCGCTCCAGCGCCGCCATTCCAGTCGTGATTTCCTGATGAGTCGACGGACCGAGAATATCTTTTTTGTAGCGAAGAAATTTTCGCGCGTGCCGCAGCAGCAGTTTACTGTGTTTAATGTAGCGAGGTTGGAACATGATTCGTTACTGCGCTTTCAACCCTTCGAAAAGCGGCTTCTGCCTTTTTCAATCTGAGCGCAGTGCAGCGTGGCGAAACGAGGTCGAAGAATCTCTCACCATTCGCCTTTGAGCAACGTCCCCGAGAAAATAATGTGAGATGCTTCGACCCATTCGAGTTCGCTCAGGCAAGACTTTCGCTCGACATGACAAAGCAATTCATTGGGCTTTTAATACCTGGATAAACGCTTCCTGCGGAATGTTGATCTTCCCAATGCTCTTCATTCGTTTCTTTCCTTCTTTTTGCTTCTCTAGCAATTTTCGCTTCCGCGTGATGTCGCCGCCGTAGCATTTCGCGGTCACGTTTTTGCGCAAGGCCGAAACGCTTTCGCGCGCAATAATCTTCCCGCCGATCGCTGCCTGAATCGCGACTTGATAAAGCTGGCGTGGGATCACTTCTTTTAGTTTTGCAGCGAGCTGACGCCCGCGCGCTTCGGCGCGATCCTTGTGCACGATCGTGGAAAAAGCGTCGACTGGTTCTCCATTCACCAGGAGATCGAGCTTCACCAATTTCGCGGAGCGATACCCGGCATGCTCGTAATCCATCGAGCCGTAACCGCGCGTAATACTCTTAATCTTGTCGTTGAAATCGACGAGAATCTCATTCAGTGGAAGCTCGCAATGCAGCATCACGCGGCGCGTGTCGAGCGATTCGGTATGATCCATCAGACCGCGCTTCTCGAGGATCAACTGCAAGATGTCGCCGATGCTTTCGTTAGGGCAAAGCACGTACCCTTTTACAATCGGCTCGCGGATATCCTCAATTGCGCTCGGATCGGGCAAATGCGCGGGGTTATCGACGAGCACCGTTTCACCGCGCGTCGTCTTGATTTCATAAATAACACTGGGCGATGTCGCGATGATGTCCATGTCGTATTCGCGCCGGAGCCGTTCCTGTATGATCTCCATGTGAAGCAGTCCGAGGAAACCACAGCGAAAACCAAAACCGAGCGCGACCGAACTTTCCGGCTGGTAAACAAATGCAGAATCGTTGAGGCGCAACTTTCCGATAGCGGTTTTCAGATGCTCGAAGTCGCCGGTGTTGATCGGATAAATCCCGCTAAAGACCATCGGATGAATTTCCTGAAAGCCGGGTAAGGGCTCGCGCGCGGGATTTCGCTGGTCGGTAATGGTGTCGCCAATTTTGATATCGGCGGTGCTTTTAATGTTCGCGATGAAGTAACCGACGTCGCCTGCCTCCAGCTTCGGCTGCGGGAACATTTTCGGCGTAAATACACCGACCTCCTTGATCTCATAGCGCGCGTCGTTGTTAATCAATTTCACCGCCTGGTCCGCTTCGATCCTGCCGGAGAAAACGCGGACGTAAGCGACCACGCCTCGATAAATATCGAAGACAGAATCAAAAACCAATCCTCGCAATGTTTGGTCAGCCGGCTTTTGCGGCGGCGGAATGCGGTACACGACCGCTTCCAAGATTTCCTCGATCCCAATGCCCATCTTCGCGCTGGCTTCGAGAGCTTCCTCAGCTGGGATGGCGAGAATCTCTTCCAACTGTTTGTGCACCGCGGGAACATCCGCATTCGGCAAATCGATCTTGTTAATGACCGGCACGATCGTCAGCCCTTGTTTGTGCGCGAGATGGATGTTTGCCACCGTTTGCGCTTCAACTCCCTGCGCTGCATCGACGATCAACAACGCGCCTTCGCAGGCCGCGAGAGATCGCGAAACTTCATAGGCGAAATCGACATGACCAGGAGTGTCGAGCAGGTTCAGGCGGTAATCGTCTCCCGCTTTGCTGGTGTAACGCATCGTTACCGGATGCGCTTTGATGGTGATACCACGCTCCCGTTCAAGATCCATCGAATCGAGCAATTGATCCTGCTTATCGCGCTCATGGATGGTGCCAGTACGTTCGAGTAATCGATCCGACAAAGTGGTCTTGCCGTGATCGATATGTGCGATGATGCAGAAGTTGCGAGTGAGCTCGATCGACATAAAGCGCAGCACTATGCGGGCGCGCACTGTGCGGGTCAATTAACACACCTCGGCGGAAACAATCTATGACGACTCTAGTAAATGGAATTGCCGTGCAACCATGTCGCTGGTAGAAATGTGCCCATGGCGATATTGATCATAGATTCTGCCGAATCCGGAAAAGCAACCCATGAACTGGCCGAAGAGGTGATCACGATTGGCCGTTCGCCGGAGAACGTGATCCGAATCAATGATCCGTCGGTATCAAACCGGCATGCGCAACTGCAGATGGTGGGCGAAAATTATCGGCTCAAAGATCTCGGCTCGACGAATGGAACTCGTGTGAATGGCCTTACCGTGACAGAAGCGCAACTGCGATTAGGCGACCGGTTGCGGTTTGGGAAAGTGGAGGCGCGCTTGGAATCGGACGTGACGGGAGGATCGCAGCCGTTGCCGGAGACAAAAGAAATTGCCGCGAAGCCGGCCTCCAGCAGCGAACGACCGTCTGATTTTTCGACTGCATCACCCTTCGCCAAACGCACCAAGCAACAGGACACGATGGGCAAAGCGATTCTCGCGGCCGCCGCAATCGCGATTCTGGCGTTTTTGCTGAGTATGATCGGGCTGCTGCAAATGCAGGCGCCGCCGATCCCGTAGTTCGCGTCCAGAGTTGGCGGACTTTTCGGCTAAATTGGAATTCGCGCTTCTTTCACCATAGGGGAATTGCCGATTTCAGATCACGATCTCTAGCGGCGCACAACTGCCATTCCCCGCTCTGCAATCTGCGATCATAAATGCAAAAGAGACGTCTCCTTCTTTTCGATATCGATGGGACACTCATCAACTCGGGCGGCGCCGGAGTCCACGCGCTGCAAATTGCTCTCTTCGAACGCTGCGGGATAAAAGACGATCTGTGCGACATTGAGATCGCCGGCAGAACCGATTCAGGAATCGTCTGGCAGATTCTCCAGAAATACGGAACGGCCCCGACGGACGAAAACGTCAGCGCATTTTTAGGCGATTACATCCGTCTTCTCTCGCTCGAATTGCCAGAGCGAAATGGACGATTACTGCCGGGCATTCTGGAGTTGCTGAAGCGATTGAAGAAAAATCCGCAGCTGGTCCTCGCGCTTCTCACCGGCAATATCGCGCGCGGCGCCGAAATGAAACTCAAGCATTACGGCATCTGGGATTTTTTCGAGTTCGGCGCTTTTGCCGATGACGATCGGGACCGCAGCAAGCTGGGTGGTTTTGCGCAGGCGCGCGCTCTGGCGAAGTATGGCCGTGAATTTCCGGGAGCGGATATCGATGTGATCGGCGATACGCCGCACGATATTGCCGGCGGCAAAGTGATCAACGCGCGAACGATCGCGGTCGCAACCGGCTCATACTCGCGCGAACAGCTGGCGAAGCATCAGCCGGATTTTATTTTTGACGATCTTTCCCAGGTCGCTGCCGTGATGCAGCAGCTCGGGTGGCGATGCGATTGACGATTGACGCAAGAGTGACATCGTTGCTTCGCCGTTATGCCCCCGGTTGATCGATCCAACGTTTTGCCGCTCGAAGGCGAAATCGATTCGCACGTCTCGCCACGGGTCGCGGCATCGCTGGGCTCGATGATCGACCGGAAGCCAAAGAAACTCGTGGTCGATCTTTCGCAAGTCAGCTACATCGACAGTTCCGGTCTCGCGGTTTTAATCGAAGCGATGCAAAACGTGGAACGTTACGGAGGAAAATTTCATTTGGCCGGTTTGCAGGACGGGGTGAAGCCGATTTTTGAGATCGCGCGGCTCAATCAGGTCTTTCGGATTTTTTCCGACGCGGACGCGGCACTGGCCGCCGCTTGATTGAGCAGATCGATCGTCTGGCCAACATTTGACGAGATGTCGAAATAAGAAGCGCGCTCACTGATCAGCGGGCGAGCGTCTTCTCGACGCTCTTGATTCGACCAGATCTCGAGCGCGCGCCGGATTGCGTCAATGTCCGACGGCTGATCGAGAATCGAACCGTGCGAGCCGGCGGTGATGATCTCGCTGAAGCCGTTGGCCCGCGTGGTCACGACGGGCAAGCCGGCGGCGAGCGCTTCGAGACAGGCGTTTGAGAATGGATCGTAAACGGTAGGCAGTAAAAAAATATCCGCTGCCGCGTAGAGAGCAGGCAGACTTGGAACCGAAGCGAGGAACTTTGTGCGGGCCGAGCGGAACTGTTTCTGATTTCCGCGGCCCGCAACGAACAACCAAAAGTTTTCGCCTAACGAGTCGATGGCCTCGATGGCGAAGCGCAATCCTTTACGCTCCCAGCCGGAACCGACGAAGAGAACGGCGATGTCGCTGGCCCGAAGTTCGAGTTCCGCGCGCATGCGCTCGCGGATTTCGGGTTTCGCACGAAATTCCGTTATCGGCACACCGTTGTAAACGAGGTCGATGCGTTCCGCGGGGTAATTGTAAATCTCGGAGGCTTCTCTCTTCACCAACTCAGAGTTTGCGATCACGCGACGCGCGTTTTTTTCCCCGAGCAAAGATTGCTCGAGCCGGAGAATTTCGCGATGTTTGCCATTGAAGGGCTGGAAGAATTTTTGCCACCGGCTGCTCAGTTCATTCCGCCTTTGAAGCCAGGCGCGGTGAACGCCATCGCCCGCTCGATAAATATCACATCGCCAAATGCGCTCCAGACTCATGAACACGTCGCATTGCTCGCGCGCCCGCATCTTCTCGAGCTCGTCCGCGAAAGCGATCGCCGAACGACCGCGGACGCGAGTAAGCGGGCCGAACGGCCACTCGTTAGGCGGCCAATCGTCGCTCGTGAAGAGGACAGTCTCGCAACCTGCTTCCACGAGTCCGCGTCCCAATCTTTTAAGGTAGGCTTCCGCACCGCCGCTGGCGGAAAAGCCACGACGCACCAATCCAAGCCTGAGCTTCTTTGGCATTACGAGATCAAATTTCGCGGGGCTGAGATCGAACTTTACTTGGTCGCATTCCGCACAATAGTTACAACTTTATGGTGGGTGAAACTTTAAACGCCCCGCCTCGTAAAACAGTGGCGGTCGCCGAGCCGCGGACGCTTCCGAAGCATTTGCTCTACTCGATCTTTGCGCGGATCGGCGGGACCGGGTTGGACACCGATGCGCTGGAAACTCTTCGGGCATCGTATCGCGGCGGTTTTCTCGGTGCCGCGGTCGCCTATGATAATCGGCAAAGCGAAATTCCCGCATCGCGCATTCATTCTTTGCGCTGGCATCCGGTTCGGCTGATTTCCTTTTTGAGTCGACCGCACTATTACGGCGCGAAGAAAAAGTATCTTGACTGGGTTACATCCCGCCATCTGGCGACCGGTCGATACGATCTTTTTCATAGCTGGTCCGGGGATTGCCTGCTTTCCCTGCGCGTGGCCCGGAAAAAGGGCGTGCCATCGATTGTTGAAATTCCCACCTGGCACCGGGACCGCGGGAAAGCAAAGCGAGCAAAGCCGGCGGAGCCCACTGAACATTTGTCATGGCACGAACGCTGGAAGCACGGCTTGCTCTTGCAGCGCGAACGTTTCATCGAAGAATATGAACTCGCCGATCTACTGCTCGTGCTCTCGAGGCAGGCTGCGGAAACGTTTCGCGTTCAGGGATTCTCCGAAGAGAAGTTATTTTATTTACCGCGCGGCGTAGATGTGGAGCGATTTACCCCGGCAAGGCGGCCGTCGATTTTCCGCGCGGTTTTTTGCGGGGCTTTGATTGAGCGAAAGGGAATTCATCACCTGCTCGAAGCCTGGCATCGTCTCAATCTGAAAGACGCCGAGCTAATGCTCGTGGGCTCGGTTCATGACGAAGCAAAGCCGTACTTGGAACGCTTCTGGCGCCATAATATCAAAGTGATCGGATTTTCGCAGGAGGTCGAAAAATATCTGCGGCAGGGAACGGTGCACGTGTTTCCGTCGCAATGTGAGGGAAGCGCGAAGGTTACTTACGAGGCCGCTGCTTGCGCACTGCCTCAGATCACAACGCGCGAAGCAGGGGATGTGGTTAACGATGGAGTCGAGGGAATCATTGTCCCTCCCGCGGACATCGATGCGCTCGCTTCCGCCATCCAGCATCTCTACGATCATCCGGAGCTGGTCGAACGAATGGGCGCGGCGGCTCGAAAACGCGTGGTCGAAAATTTTACCTGGGACCATTTTCGAGCGCGATTGCTCGATGCCTACGAGCTCGCGATGCAAAAGGGACACTAAGGCGCGGCAGTTGCGCCCGAGCGGTCGTGGCGGCGGCGTGAGCATCTCCCCATTCGCCTCGGCTCTTCTCGAGACGTGAACATCCTGCTCATCCAGCTCAAGCGCATCGGCGATTTAATTCTGACCGCGCCGGCGATCGCGACGCTGCGCAAGCATTTTCCGGCGGCGGAGATTTCCCTGGTTGCCTCGCACGGTTGTCGCGAGCTGCTACCGGCGATTCCCGGTTTGACGCGAACTTACGTCAATAGAGGGAAATTATCGGACGCTGGCGATTGGCTCAGTCTTGCTAATTCTCAATTTGATTATTGCTTCGATTTCTCACGCACGGATCGATCGGCTTTCCTCACGTTGCTTAGCCATGCTCGCAATCGGATTACCTACGATACCGTTCGCCGCTCGGCTGTGCGGGAGTTGAGTTACAATGAGTTTGTTCGATCACCCGTGCGTTTCGTGCATACGATTGATTATCATCTCGCCCTGCTCACACCTCTGGGCATTCACACTGCTTCACCAAAACTCGATCTAAAGCTGCCCGAGACATCGCGCGAGCGCGCAGCCCAATTACTTGCGGACCGAGGTGTCGGCGAAAATTTCGTGATCATTCATCCCGGATCCGCCCGGGTGGAAAAATACTGGCTGCCGAAACGATGGGCCGAAGTAATAGATGATTGCGTCGCCCGCCGCGGATTTGCCTGCATTCTCACTGGCGGCCAAGCGACCATCGAGCGCGAACACATCGCAGAAATAAAATCGTTTGTTCGCGAGCCAATCGTCGATCTCTCGGGAAAAGTCGATTTGCTCACGCTTACGGCGTTAATTGAGCGGGCCCGCATCCTTCTCACGGTCGATTCCGCTCCGATGCACCTGGCGTCGGCAGTGCAGACACCGCAGGTCGTTCTTTTTGGACCGACCAATCCTTTTCATTGGCGGCCGCGTTTTGCGCCCGCTGCCGTTTTGCAAGGCGGTGTCGACAACCCTATGACGGATTTTTCCCCCGAACGACGTCCGGTTCCGATGAAGGAAATCTCGACGGGACAGGTGATTAATGCTATGGAATCGCTGCTGTCGGCCACGGCGGCAACAGCGTTATGAGCAATTCGCAAGCCGCAAAGCAAAAACCTTCTTTCTGGACGACCCTCCGTGCGGCGTGGGGACCGTACCGGCGGCTCTACAGTTACGTCACCCCCTACAAGTTTCGTTTCGGCCTGGGACTCGCCTTCGGGTTTCTCTACGGCGTGATCAACTCGATGCTGCCCCTCGTCATTGCGCGTGTGACCAACTTCGTTTTCCACGGCGCAGTGCCTAACCCACGGATGCTGATGTCCGACTCAGCCATGTTGAATAATGGGCCGAAAATCAATTCGATGGCGCTCCTCTGCCTCGCCATCCCGGCGGTAATGACAGTGCGCAGTTTCTGCTCCTACTGCAACGCTTACTACATGTCGTGGGTCAGTAACAAAGTCCTCACCGACATTCGCAATCAGCTCTTCGGCAAAATGGTGCGCCACTCGATGGATTTCTTCAACAAGATGCGCTCCGGCTTTCTTATGTCGCGCATCACCAACGACACGCGGATGATGCAAACCGCCCTTTCGAGCGTGAGCAGCGATCTTTTTAAACAACCGATCGCCATCATCAGCGGCGTCGCCGTGCTCCTCTACATGGATTGGAAGTTTACCCTCGTGACCCTCGTTCTCTTCCCGACCTGCCTCGTGCCGTTGAGTATCTATGGCCGACGAGCGCGCAACGCCGTGAAGAACGAGCAGGAGGACATGGGGCAGATGGTCGTGACGATGCAGGAGACGTTCGCTGGCATTCGCGTGATCAAATCCTTCGCGCGCGAGGAGCATCAGGAAAAATCTTTCAAGCGCAGCAATCGGCTGCAATTCCAGAACGCGATGCGCATCATCAAATCGATGGAAGCCGTCGGCCCGGTCGTGGAAACGATCGCGGCCATGGGTGTCGGCCTCGCATTGCTCTATGTGTACGTGGCGAATCTGAGTGCGGCGCGTTTTATCGCGTTGAACGCCGGTATTTTTCTGCTCTACGATCCAATCAAAACCCTGAGCCGCATTCATATCGTGATGCAGCGCTCCATCTCCGCCACCTCAGCGATCTTTGGCATTCTCGATTCCGAGTCGACGGTGCAGGATCGTCCTGATGCGATCGAAATTTCCCAATCGAAAGGCATGATCGAATTCGACCGCGTCACCTTTCGCTATTCTGGTGGCGTGAGCGACGCCATCAAAGATCTCAGCCTGCGGATCGAACCGGGAAAAAGCTATGCCTTGGTCGGCGCGAGTGGCGCGGGCAAAAGCACGATTCTCTCGCTCATCCTGCGTCTTTACGATCCGACAAAGGGCTGCATCCGAATCGATAACCATGACTTGAGAGCGATCACGCAAAAATCATTGCGCCAACAGATCGGGCTCGTAACGCAGGATACATTTCTGTTTCACGACACCATCTTCAAGAACATTCAGTTCGGCCGGCTCAACGCCACCGCAGAGGAAATTTTCGCCGCCGCGCAGACGGCCTATGCGCACGATTTCATCATCGCGCAACCGCAGGGCTACGAAACCATTATCGGAGACAAGGGCTGTCTGCTTTCCGGCGGTCAACAACAGCGGCTCGCGATCGCGCGAGCGCTTCTAAAGAATGCGCCGATTCTCCTGCTCGATGAAGCCACATCCGCGCTGGACTCGGAGTCGGAGAAGCAGATTCAGCTCGCACTGGAACGTCTCGCCGCCGGCCGCACAGTCATTGCGATCGCGCACCGGCTCTCGACCATCCTCTCAGCGGATCAAATCGTGGTGATGGAAAAAGGGCAGATCAAAGAGATTGGCACGCATCAGGAATTAATTACGACCTCCGGGTATTACAGCCGGCTCTACGATTTGCAGTTTAATCGGAATCCGACAGAGCCGGGGGCGGAAGTGGAATTTCTCGCCGAAGCGGTCGTTTAAGCGGCAGCGCCGATTATTTCGTCAAATTGCCGGCGGCGGCGCGCGTGTGCTGCGTCGCTCACGACCGCCTCATAACGGATTTTTGATGACGGCGCAGGTAACCGCACCCAGGAACGGCAGCCGCCATAAGATTTGGAATCCGGCAATTGCCAGGTCGGCTGCAACCGGAAGATTCTCACGAAGGCGACGTGCACGCCTGGCGCTTCATCATAATTGAAACGCTCTCGCACTACACCTCGTTGCAAAATATGAAATGGCTCGAGCGCGTCCGCTCGATCAAGCGCCGTGACAATTCTGGCCGCTTCCATCCTTGCGAAAAATCGAATTTCGATTTGTCCTTCCTTGCGTTCGGGAATGACCGCATCAACCGCACGGATCTTGCCCATCTGCTCATGGAAGAAAGTCGGGAAAAGGAAAAACTCTCCATGGCTGAACCGAAATCCATCGCGCCCTTCGGTCAGTCCACCTTTGCGCAAGAGGATGGTTTGTTTGCCCTCGCCGAGAGCTTCGCAAACCAGCGCCCATTCTTTGAAACCGATGCTTTCCATTTCTTCCGCTGCAAATTACCGTCGCGGCGATGCCCTTCAAGATCGACCTGCACACCCACTCGTTCTTTTCCGGCGACGGCGTCTCGAGTCCCGAAGACATGGTCGCGGCCGCGCGCGAGAAAGGCCTTCATGGATTTGCCATCACCGATCACAACACCTGCGAGGCAGTCACCTATTTCTTGGAGAAGGGTTTCATGCGGGAGGACGGATCGGCCGTCGATAATTTTCTCATTATTCCCGGTGTGGAGGTGACCACCGCCGAAGGGCATTTGCTCTGCATCGGCGCGACCTTGCCGTATTTAAAAGGACGCCCTGCCCGCGAGGTATGCGATTTAATTCACGAAAGCGGAGGTCTGGCCATTCCGCCGCATCCCTACGACCTATTTCGAGCGGGGATTCGTTTTTCGACTCTCGAAAAATTGCCGGTCGATGCCATTGAAGTCTTCAATGCCGCAACCACGCTTCGCCGTTACAATCGTTATGCATTTAAGTATGCGCAGCTGCGCGGATTGCCGATGACCGCCGCAAGCGACGCGCACCACGAGGCTGCAATCGGGACCGCTTACACCATTTTGAATACGGACGAACTATCGGTCCGCAGCGTGCTGTCGCAGATCGTGAAGGGGACTGAGCTCAACCAGAAATATCTCACGCCTCGCGACAGCGTCCGAAAAACGTGGAACAACTGGTTGCGACTTCGCCGCCGAAAAACTCACCAAGGCCCTAACGATTCGGCAAAGGTATAACTGCGCGGATCAACAGGCAGGACACGTGCGGCGCATTCGTGCCAGGGAGAAACAATCGTCCTCGTTGGTCTGATTACATGCCAAGACCGGGCATGCCATGGCCGCCGGTAATTTTCGCCATCTCCGATTGCGCCAGCGCCTTGCCTTGCGTGATCGCCTGCTGCACGCCACTCAAGACAAGATCTTCCAGTATTTCAACGTCTTCGGGATCGACAATTTCTTTTGCGATTTTAATCGAGAGCACATCGCCCGCGCCATTGGCCACGACCGTAACTTTTCCGCCAGGCGCTTTCACTTCCACGGTTTTATCTTCGAGTTCAGACTGGGTCTTCGCCATCTGCTCCTGCATTTTCTGCGCCTGTTTCATCAATTTGTTTAGATTCATAATTGGGAATCAGGTGGTCACCGATTTGATTTCGCCTTTGAAAATTTCAAGCGCTTCCTGAATGAGCGGATCGTTCTTGAATGAATCCGGACTCGTCGGACTTTTTCCATCTTCCCCAGCCAGGATGCGGGATTCGGAATTTTTCGGCACGAGTCCTTCTTTCGCGATAAGTTTCAGACTCCATTCGCGTCCGCTCGATTCTTTCAGCAAAGTTTCCAGCTGCCGTTTGTTGCTTGCCGTGGCCAGAGTTTCGATTGTCGATTTTTGATTGAGCGGATAGCCGACCAGAAAATTGCGGCCTTCCGCGCCGAGCACCGTCACGGAATCGATCAATGTTCGCAGAAAACTTTTCTGCGGGACTTTGGGCGCGATTTTTTGCCAAAGCTCGTCCGGTTGCATTGTCAATCCCGACTGCTCGTTCGTTTCCGCGACGCGCGGAGCCGGTTCGTTGTAGCTGCGGTCGCTGATCGCGGCCGATCCGGCGTCAGCGACGCCGGCCACAGCTTTTTTCATCGAAACTTCCTTGCCATCGCGCAACGCCGCCAAATTCTCGATCACCTGATCGAGAGTAGCCTGGCCGAGCGTATGAATCGCTTTGATCACCGCGACCTCGAAATGCAGTTTTTTATTCGGCGCCCACTTCATCCGGCCTTCCGCACCGGCGAACTGCTCGATTAATTCCAGCAGGCGATCCGTTTCGATCAGCTTGGCTTGCTTTTGCAGTGAGCTTTGCAGGTTTGGGTTGAAATCGTCGGAGAGCGCATCCGGTTTCACTTTAAACACAAGCAAATCGCGCAAATACGCAATCAAATCGGAGATCAGCTTCATCATGTCCTTGCCCTCTTCGCATTGCTCGTGCAGCAATTTGAGCGCATCGGCCGTTTCGCCCTGCAAGATGCGATCCGTAAATCGGGCGACTGTCTCTTCGCTCGTGAATCCAAAAACCTTTAGCACATCGGCTTCGCTGATCGGATCGCCGCAGAACGCGACGAGCTGATCGAGCATCGATTCCGCGTCGCGCAATCCGCCTTCGGCCCCGCGCGCAATCGCATGGGCCGCTGCCGGTTCGAGCGTGATTTTTTCTTTGCCCGAGATGAATTGCAGATGTTGCGCGATCAAATTTGCGGGAATCCGATGCAGATCGAAGCGTTGGCAGCGACTCAGGATTGTCGGCAGAACTTTTTGCGGCTCCGTCGTCGCAAAAATGAACTTCACATGCGGTGGAGGTTCTTCGAGAGTTTTCAGCAGCGCATTAAACGCCGCGGAGGAAAGCATGTGCACTTCGTCGATGAGATAGATTTTGTAGCGCCCCTTTGCCGGCGCATAGCGCACGTTGTCGCGCAATTCACGCACGTCTTCGACGCTATTATTGCTCGCGCCGTCGATCTCTATCACATCGAGGCTGTTTCCAGCGGCGATCTCGCGGCAATTGTCGCACACCCCGCACGGCGTGATGGTCGGGCCTTTCATGCAATTGAGTGCCTTCGCTAAAATGCGCGCGGTCGATGTTTTGCCGATGCCGCGGGGCCCGACGAAAAGATACGCATGGGCCAGCCGATTTTGTTCGACCGCATTCTTGAGCGTGCGCGTGACGTGCGTCTGTCCGACGAGATCGTCAAACGTCTGCGGCCGATATTTTCTCGCGAAAACCTCGTAGCTCACACAATTACTTTATCGTTTCCGACATCGTGCGAAAGATGAAACTCTGTCAGATTTACGCGATGAGCCGTTTTGTTCCGCTTTCCATCTGCATCGCGCTTGTGTTCGTTGCCAATCTTCTTGCTCGGGAACCGCAAACCTCACCAGCTTCGCAAAACAAAATCCTTCGTGCGCGCGATCTCGGGATTCCGTTTGACGGCGAGCCGGGAAATTTGAACGAGATCACCGATGTTTCCGGCGTTGAAGTCGGTTACACGACGCTGATCAAAGGCGCAGGCAAGCTCGAAGT
>JBDUDH010000135.1:0-2641 GCA_040003015.1 Verrucomicrobiota bacterium
CGGCATACGCCCCTCAAACGTACGTGTCTGCCATTCCACCACCCGAGCGTGTCTGCCAAATTTAATCAGGAAGGCAGGAAAGCAAGAAGTCAGAGCAAAGGAAAAGATCTGGAAGCCAGGAGGAATTTACCATTCGAGTCCTTTCATTCGGATCCAAATTTTCCTGGCTTCCTGGTTTCCAGATTCATTCTGAGTAATTTCTCACACGATGCCGGACGACGATTGGATCAAAGTCGATCTCCATATTCACACGCTCGACGATCCGAAGGACGCGATCGATTATTCCGCGCATCAATTGCTGGCGCGCGCGCTCTCTCTCGGCTTCGGCGTGCTCGCAATTACGCTCCACGACAAGGTGTTTGACCGCGCCGAGGTTTTCGCTGACGCCGCCGCGATGGGTATTCTCCTTCTTCCGGCCGCGGAAGTGCGGTTGTCTAGAGCGGATGCGGTGCTGCTCAATGTCACGTCCGAAGAGGTCGCCCGCCTCCACGATTTCGATGATCTGCGAGAACTGCGGGAGCGACGTGGCGAGACGATTTTTAGCTTCGCTCCGCATCCATTTTATTTGCTCGGTGCTTCCATTGGCGAGCGGCTGATTGAAGAAATCGATTGCTTCGATGCGATCGAGCTGTGCCATTTTCATGCCTCCTGGCTGAATCCCAATCGTCGCGCGGAAGCCGTCGCAAAAAAATATGGCAAGCCGCTTCTCGCCACTTCTGATGCACACCGCTTAAACGCTTTTGGATCCCATTACACAAGCATTCCACGTCCCACGAGCATGACGGTCGAGCATGTCCTGAGTGCGCTGCGCAACGGCCCCTGGCGCCTAACGAGCCCGGCTTGTAATCTCGCGGATATTCTCAGCGCAATTTATTTCATCTTTATTGAGCATCCCTTGCGACGACGTTCATTGCGAAAATCCAGGAGTTGAGTCGCAGGAACCAGCCTCGCAAGCCGGCGCTTGAATCGCGGTAAGAATTGTGTCAGACCTGCACATCGCTTAAAGGAAAGTATGCGAATCATCGGTTTCATTTTTCTCCTGCTGACTCTGGCTTTGACGGGATGTGCAAAGACGGGGCGAAACGCAAAAAAAGCGGCGATGTTCAAAAAGCCGCCGCTATCACTCAGAGAAGAGAACACCGACGTGGATTTTCAGGCATTTGTCGGCCGGTTGCGTAAAGCGGTGAAGGCACATGACGTCAATACGCTTACCTCGATGATGACCGAGGATTTCGGTTATCGGCTCGAGCCGGTTGGCTCCGGCCCGGGCGTATTTCAATATTGGGACGAGAACGGTCTTTGGGTTGAGCTCGAGGGGATTTTATCTGAGAAGTTCGTCAAGAAAGATGCCTACATGGTGGCCCCGCCGCAGTTTGCCGATGAATCGGCCCAATATACCGGATATCGGGCCGGGATCCGACGCGTGCATGGCAGCTGGAAATTCGCTTATTTCGTTAATGGTTGAGTCTCGCGAACGGACCACCGCCTAATGGAGCGTGCCATCAGCGATCCGGCGCTGGCAGGATTGCCGCATCGCCCGCCGTTTGTCTTCGTGCGCGAATTGATTCAGTGCGTGCCGGGGATCGCGGCTGATTGCGCGATGATTTTTCGGAGAGAAGATCCGATATTTGCCGGCCATTTCCCGGGTAATCCGATGGTTCCCGGCGTGATTTTGACAGAAGCGCTCGCGCAGACGGCGGGGATCGCGGCCGCGGCTGGTCAACCGAAAGAGACGCGTGCATTTTTTTTGTTGTCAGCGATCCGAGGGATGAAATTTCTCCGAGCGGTGCGGCCAGAGGAGCGGCTGGAATTGCGGGCCGAAAAGATGGCACAAATGGACGACTTGCTGCAATTCAACGTCCACGCGAAAGTCGATGGAATTCTCGTGGCGGAAGGACAACTCGTGTTGAGCGTCGCGCAGGAAGTGCCAGCGGCCGGGGAATAGCACGCAATCTCAAACCTCTCATCCTCGTGCAAACCAATTCAACCGCCGCGCGATTGCCCCAGATCGGCATCATCATTCCTGCGTGCAACGAAGAAGAGTGCATCGGCCAGGTGCTCGACGAATTGATCGCGGTGCTTGATCCGGAAAAATTTATTATTGCGGTCGGCGTGAACGATTCCTCCGATCGCACCGCGGAAATCGCGCGCGAACGATCGGTGGTGGTAGCAGAGACGGCTCAGCGAGGCTACGGTTTTGGCTGCCAGCGCGCCATCGACCATTTAAGCAGCTTGTTTCCATCGGTGCGGGCTTATTTGTTTTGCGCCGGCGATGGGGCGAGCGATCCAGCTGACGTCGTCCGGATCGCCGCAGCCTGCGATCAAGGTTACGACTTCGTGCTGGGGACTCGCACGACGCGCCTCGCGAATTGGCGCGCCATGACTTTCCGGCACATTCTCGCTAATTTCGGGCTTGGGATCTGGTCCGGGATGTTGGGCGGTCGATGGTTTACCGACCTCGGCCCACTGCGGCTAATTGATCGCGATTTATTCGAAAGGATCGCGCCCCAGGAGATGACTTTCGGATGGACAATCGAAACGCAAATCGCCGCGGCGAAGTGCGGCGCAGAGATGTGCGAAATTCCAGTGCGCGAACGGCCGCGCTTGGGTGGGCGGCAAAAAGTCTCGGGCGTAAGTTGGC
>JBDUDH010000002.1:0-8812 GCA_040003015.1 Verrucomicrobiota bacterium
TTCTTCGGCACCGCCGCGCTGTGACCGCAAAGATGACAACTCAGCCGCGCATGATCGCGATGAAAAGTGAGCGCGACGCTGCAATTCGGGCAATCGCGCGCTTCCCCGCAATTGCTGCAGAGCAGGGAGGTGGAAAATCCGCGCCGATTTAGAAACAGGATCGTCTGTTCGCGTTTCTCGAGGCGCTCGGTGATGGCGGTGCGGAGTTTGTCCGCAAGGATGGTGATCGCCTTTTCCTTGCGCCGTTCCTGCCGCAAATCAATGATCCGGATCAGTGGCATCTGGCATTGGTCGACGCGTTGCGTCAGCGTCGCCAGGCGATACTTGCCGGCGGTTGTGTTGTAGTAACTTTCGAGAGACGGAGTCGCGCTTCCCAAAAGCGTCACGCAGTTTTCAATCTTGCCCCGCACGATCGCGACATCGCGCGCGTGATAGCGCGGCGCTTCCTCCTGCTTGTAGGAAGTTTCGTGTTCCTCATCGACCACGATTAGACCGAGATTCTCGAGCGGCGCGAAGACAGCGCTGCGCGCACCGATCACGATTTGGGCCTGGCCGGAATGAATTTTGTGCCATTCATCGTGGCGTTCGCCTTCCGACAAATGGCTGTGCAAAACCGCGACGCTGTCGTGAGCGGCGGAGAAGCGGCTCTTGAAGCGCTCGACTGTTTGCGGCGTGAGCGAAATTTCCGGCACGAGCACGATCGCGGTGCGTTGCCTGGCGAGCGCGCCGCGGATCGCCTGCAGATACACTTCGGTTTTCCCGCTGCCGGTAACACCATGCAGCAAAATCGGTGGGTGCGTCTCGGGGTGATCCAGAGCGGTTTCGATTATTTTGAGCGCGGCGGTTTGTTCTTCATTCATCGCGATGTCGGTTGTCGCGACGAACTGTTCGCCAGCGTGTGGATCGCGCGCCACGGCTTCCTCGCGCACTTCGGCAAAACCGCGTTTCACTAGTGCGCGCAAGGTCTGATTATCGAGCGAAGTTTGACGAAGAAGCTCCGCGGCAGACATGGGAGCGGTCATATTCGCGATCGCGGCGAGCAGCTCGGCCTGGCGCGGCGCGCGTTTACGCAGCTTCTCGATATCTTCCGCAGTCGCAGGGCGGGCAAGACTAACGAACAACTGCTTTCGCCATCCGATCTCGCCGCGACGGATCACCTGAGGCAGCAAACTCCGCATGACCGTTTCAATCGGACAGCAGTAGTAATTGGACATCCAGCGCGCGAGTTCGAGGAGCTTCACGCTCAGCACCGGTTTGTCGCCGAGCACACTCTCGATCGGCTTGAGGCCTTCCGCGGTACTCTCATCGAGCATCGCGACGACCGTGCCCAGAGCCGTTTTATCACGAAATGGAACACGCACGCGGGAGCCGACGTTGATCTTCTCGGCGAAAGCTGATGGCACTAGATAATCGAGCTCACGATGAATTGCGCGATCGACGATGATTCGTGCGTAGCTGAGGGAACTCATCTTGCTGGAAAGAACGGAATTTAATTGCCGGGCGGGACGATGCGTGAATTGATTCTACGCCGTGAATTTCTCCCAGTCCGCGAAGTTATCCAGCTTCTCCGCGCGTCGAACCGCGAGCCAACGCCGTTGACGGACTTCAAAACATGATTCGGTTTTTGTTTAAACTCCTGCTTTGCGCGCTCCTCGCTGCGGTGGTGGGTGCCGTATTTTTTGCGCGGCGTTCCGGCGATCCTGTTTACACAATCTATGAATGGCTAAGTCCGGCGCGGTTTCAGCAATACGACCCGCTGATCCAATCAGTCGCGGCGAAAAATCGAGTCGATCCGATGTTGATCAAAGCCGTTGTATGGCGAGAGAGCCGCTTCGACGCGCATAAATATGGCAGCGCCGGAGAGCGCGGTCTGATGCAAGTGAGCGAGAAGGCCGCAAATGAATGGGCGAAGGAAAGCCGGCTGGAGAATTTTCGCGTCGAAGAGTTATTCGATCCGAAAACGAATCTCGAAGCGGGGAGCTGGTATTTGAGTCGTGCACTTCTGCATTGGCGGCGCGAGAAAGATCCGGTGCCGTTCGCTCTTGCCGAATACAATGCCGGCGCGAGCCGTGCGCAGCGCTGGGCCGCTGGTGAAGATGCGGGATCGATGCCATCGAACACATTTCGGCGCAACATTGATTTCCCCGGGACGCGCAAGTACGTCGAATCAATCATCGATCGCTACGCTTTTTACAAGCGACGCGGCCGTATGTAGCGCGGGAATCGAGCCCGACCGAACCGAGGTGAGCTAGGTCTTCAATAAATGCATTCGCTTTTGCGAAGCGATCGAGTCCCGCTAAGTTCGGCAATGAACGAGCCTGCATTAAATTCGATCGCTTCGGCAGAATTGATTGTGCACGATTCTGATTTGGCGAGCGCGCTCAGTTCCGACCCGGCGGAATCATTTCCGCCAGTTTTCGCGACCAGGCGGATGATAGCGCTGATGGAGCTAGCTGGCGCCAAAGTGCTGAAACCTCTCTTGCAACCGGGCGAGCTTTCTGTCGGCTTTTCAGCGGAGGTTCGCCATACGGCCGCGACCCCGAAAGGGTGCGACCGTCACCGCCACGGCTCGCTACGTTGGGCGTGAAGACAAGGTTTTTGTGTTTGAGGTGGCCGCGCACGACGCTGGCGGCGAGATCGGCCGAGGCGTGCACAAAGCGTGCGATCATCTCGGGCGACTGTCTCGTAGCCGGCGCGATCCGGCGCTGTCCGATTTAACGAGCTCGACTAGCGAACGATAAAACAATCGTTTCCCGCCAGGTTGCCGTAAAATTTTCTTACCCCTGCGGTGAGAGGCAATTTCGAATTATATATGTGAAGACGTCTACCTGCCTCATCGCGCTCTGCTCGCTTGCTCTCAGTCCCGCGGTTTTACAAGCACACGAGCAGGACGATCTTGATCAGGCGGCGGTTACGCTCAATTCGCACGCAGCGACCAACCATGGGACGCGGCACGTGTTGACCGCGATTTCTGAAGAAACAGGCGTCCCGATCCGCACGCTGGAATCGCAACGAGCCGCTACCCGGTACGGATACGGGGAGTTGTTGATCGCTAACGCCCTCGCCGGGGCCAGCAACCGGAGTTTCGATCAGATCGTGGCACTCCGTTCCAGTGGAGAAGGCTGGGGCCGCATCGCGAAGGATCTCGGTCTGAAATTGGGTCCGATTGTCAGTAAAGCTCATCGGGCCGACGAGGCAACTCTCCATGGCAAAAGGGGAAAAGGGCATGACGATGATTCCGAGCTGGACAATGGTCCCGGCCACGGCAATGGCATTGATCACGGACATGGCAACATGGGTCACGGCCATGGGCACGGTCCAGGCGGCGGCAGTTAAGTGACTTCGCACGCTCACAAATGACGACGTGGGTCGCAGCCGAAGTCGTGACACAGTAACGGAGCGGTTAGTCGCTCACATCCGCGGCTGCGGCGCGATCGATTCCCATCCTTGCCAACGCGCTAACTTCATCTACAGTGGCGCTTCGTTTATGGCAGAAAGCAGTGACACGATGGACATGAAGGAGTTCCAGCTCCACGAGAAGGACACTGGCAGCGCAGATGTGCAGGTCGCACGCCTAACCAGCCGGATCTCGCAGCTCACCGAACACCTCAAGAGCCACGTCAAAGATCACTCCTCGCGCCGCGGCCTTTTGAAAATGGTCGCGCAACGACGGAGTCTTCTCGATTACCTCAGCCGATCGGAGTCCGATCGCTATAAAAACGTAATCGACAAATTGAACCTGCGGAAATAACCGCAACGATCTTTGGCGGGACTCGCGTTCCTCGGCGCAGCTCGAGCCATTGCGTTAACTTAGAAAACTAACCCGGCGGTCCGGGCCGAAATTACACCTTGGGTTTTAGGTTTTAGCCCCGAATGCTTTCGAGGTTAAAACCTACAAAACAGGGTGGTCGGCCTGGGCACTCGCCAATCCCAGAAAGCAGTATGCAATACAAGGTCACGGCCCAAATCGGGGCCACTCACATCTCGATCGAAACCGGCAAAATCGCCAAGCTCGCCGACGGCGCCGTGGTTGTTTCTTGCGGCGACACCATGGTTTTCACCAGCGCCGTCTCCGCGGCCACGATGAAGGAAGGTCAGGAATGGTTTCCACTCACCGTCGATTACCGCGAAAAAGCGGCCGCGGTCGGAAAAATTCCTGGCGGTTATTTCAAACGCGAAGGGCGACCGAGCGAAAAGGAAACGCTCACATCGCGCATGACGGACCGGCCGCTCCGTCCACTTTTCCCCCAAGGCTATTTTTACGACACGCAAGTCATCAGCATTCTGCTGAGCGCTGACGGCGAAAATGATCCCGATATTCTGGCGATCAACGGCGCTTCGGCCGCGCTTTGCGTCTCGGATATTCCGTTTCAAGGTCCGATCGGCGCAGTGCGCGTCGGCCGCGTGAACGGCGAGTTGGTTGCTAACCCCACGCATGCCGAGCGCGAGCAAAGCGATCTCGACCTGGTGTATGTCGGCACCGAAAACGACGTCATTATGATTGAGGGCGCCGCCGACCAATTACCCGAAGAAGATTTTGTGAAGGCGCTCGAATTTGCACACCAGCACGCGCGCGAGATGATTCGCATTCAAAAAGAGCTGGCGTCGCAAGTCGGCAAACCGAAACGCGAGATGCCGTTGTTGAATGTGAAACCGGAACTTCTCGAAATTGCCTACCAGGTTGCAGGCGATCGCATCGAGGGTGCGCTTTACACCGAAGGCAAAGTCGCGCGCGGTAAAGCGATCGAAGCGCTGCGGGAAGAAGTCAAAGCAGCGATGCTCGCGAAGCATCCCGAGGCCGACAAGTTCGCGATCTCGCAGGCGTTCGATTACGTCCAGAAGAAAGCGTTTCGCATCAGTATTCTCGACAAACAAAAACGCGTTGATGGTCGCGGTTATGACGATCTGCGCAAGATCAGCTGTGAAGTGGGCGTGCTTCCGCGCGCGCATGGATCGGCGATTTTCCAGCGCGGCGAAACTCAGGCGCTCGCTCTCGCCACTTTAGCGCCCATCGAAGAAGCGCAAAACATCGACGCATACGGGGGCGGCGAACGATCGAAGCGCTTCATTCTGCATTATAATTTCCCGCCCTTCAGCGTCGGTGAAACCGGACGGTTCGGCGGCGCGAGCCGCCGTGAAATTGGTCACGGCGCACTGGCCGAGCGTTCACTCGAACCGGTCATCCCAAGCCCCGATGATTTTCGTTACGCGATCCGCATCTCCAGCGAAGTGATGGAATCAAATGGCTCGACCTCCATGGCGACCGTCTGCGGCGGAATGCTCGCTCTCATGGATGCTGGTGTTCCAATCAAGACGCCCGTTGCCGGAATTTCCGTCGGCCTCGTCACCGAGAATGACGAAAGCGGCACAATCAAGCGCTACAACTTGCTCACCGACATCATCGGCTCCGAAGATCATTTCGGCGACATGGATTTCAAACTTTGCGGCACCGAGAACGGCGTCACCGGTTTCCAGCTTGACCTGAAACTGCCGGGGGTAAGTCACAAGATCATGACCGAAGCAATTTTTCGGGCAAAGGAAGCGCGCACAAAAATACTTGCGATGATGGCGAGCGCGCTCGACAAACCGCGACCGGAGCTGAGCAAATACGCGCCGCGCATCGAGACAATAAAAATCAATCCGGAGAAGATCGGAGCGCTTATCGGACCTGGCGGCAAGACGATCAAAGGCATCGTCGCTGAAACCGGCGCCGAAATTAACATTGAAGACGATGGCTCCGTGCACATTTACGCGACCAGCCCGGAAAGTATGGCGCGCGCGAAAGAAATTATCGGCGGCATGAGCCGCGAGATCGAAGTTGGCCAGACCTATCAAGGTCGCGTCGTCACGGTCAAAGAATTCGGCGCCTTCGTGGAGGTTTTCCCCGGGCGGGATGGACTGGTCCATATTTCCGAGTTGGCGGATTTCCGCGTCAAACGCACCGAGGACGTCGCGAATGTCGGCGATATGATCTGGGTCAAGTGCATCGGCATCGATGACAAGGGCCGCGTGAAATTGAGCCGCAAAGCTGCGCTCAAAGAACGCGCCGAAGCCGAGACGGGCCAGCCGGCCGACGCCGCGCCTGTTTCGTAAGAACGCTCAGCGCCACAAAGCTGGTTACTACCGGCGCGCACGCGATTATTATCAGCCTCCGGAGCGCAGGAAGCTACTTTAGCGGCGTGGCCGCATGATGTACTGGCCGCCGAGGGGAGGTAAGATGCCCTTCCTGATCACTAATCGATCGAGATAGTGCAACAGATCAAAAAGATGACGACCATTCGGCTGCTCGATGTAGTTCTGCCGATAACCCGGCGGACAGATGATGTGCAGCAACGCGTTTGATTCGCTCCGCTCCACAATCGCAAAGCGTTCCAGAAACACCGGAAGAATCTCCGCAGAACGGATTGCTTCAAAGGGAGAGGCGAGCCGGTCGGGATGCGGGCGCTTGAAGGCATCGAGCGTTTTGTTTGTGAATCGATTCAGGCGGAACTCTGGCGGAAGAATGTTCAGGAGATCGTTGCAAATGTGGATCCGTTCTTCAATGAATTGGAATTTCGTTTCGCCAATGAAATCGTGAATCCATAAGTAACCATCCGGTTGCAGCGACTGGTGGATCTGGTCGGCGAGATACTCAAGTTCCACGATGTGATGGAGGCAGGTTTGAGCGGCCACCAGATCATATTTGCCAGGTGCTAATTTATAGCGGTTGAGATCCTGAACACCGTAGGCAATTGGCAAATTTTTTTCCGCGGCAATGCGAGCGCCGGTTGCGACGCTGCCTTCGGCGATATCGATCGCATCTAGTTGCTCGCAGACACCGGCCTTGAGCAGTTGCCGCTCAAAGCGACCTTCTCCGCAGCCGAGGGAGAGTCCCATTTTCCAGCGTATTCCGTTTTTTTTGGCAAAGTTGGCCAATGAGATTGAATCTCTATTTAATCGCAGTGTTCTCGCCGCTACTTGATCTTCGGCGGAAATCCTGGCGCGATGTTCGTCTGTATGCACCTTGCTCCAGATCTCATTTTCCTTGTTTAAGAGCTGCTCGTACAACGCCGGGTCCATCTTGGGCGTCTGCGAAGGTTGTCCGGGTGGAGGCGGCTGCGTGACGGCGGATTCCATAGGGAGCAAGAGACGGAGGGAGCGGCAAACTACGGGCTGCTATTAACCGGCGGCAAGGGAAATGTTCTTTACCAATTCCGGGAGTCTGCAGTTGAATAAATCTGTTCGATGCCTACCGTGAAACCCGCTGCTGCCTTTCCCGAGCATCGAGTGTGATAGGGCCGCCGCCAATGCCGCGTTTCGAAGTGTCCACTTACGTCGCCAGCGCCGAGCAGGCCCGCCAGAATTTCAAGGAGAGCCACTCCAATCGCTGGTTTCACAAAAATGCCCGGGCCGATCAGGCCGACGGGAGTTTCGCTTTTCAGCGTCTGCGCCAGCCGCTCTTCCGGCCGTCCATCACACCGCAGCTCAAGCTAAAACGCGAGGACAAGCTCTTCGCCATCGGTTCTTGTTTTGCGCGCGGCATCGAGAAAGCCCTAATCGCTCAGAAAATGGATGTGCTCAGCGCGGCGACGGAATTCGAGTCGTTTAAACCGGTGAACAAAGAAGGCAGCGGCCTGGGCTTCACCAACAAGTACAACACCTTCTCAATTTACAACGAATTGCGCTGGGCACTGGATCCCTCAGCCGAATTTCCCCGTGAAAGCATCGTCGATATAGGCGACGGACTTGTTTGCGATCCCCACATAACGCCAATGCTGGAACTGGCAGGCTTGGAAGAAACGCTTCAGCGTCGCTCAATGATTAAGTTGGTGACTCGGCGGGTCACGCAGTGTCGCGTAGTGATCATCACGCTGGGTTTAGTTGAGGCGTGGCGCGATACGATTACCGATACATTCGTCAACGCCACGCCGCTTCCAGAAGTTCTGCGCCAGTATCCCGATCGCTACGAGTTTCACGTCACGAATTTCGCCCAGAATTTCGCAGCTCTGGAACAAATCCACGCGCTTCTCGGCCAATTCGGCCATCCTGATGTGCAGTTTGTCGTAACGGTATCGCCGGTGCCGTTGATGGCGACGTTCTCCACCGAGGACGTGGTGATTGCCAACACTTACTCGAAATCATTGTTGCGGGCGGCGGCCCAGGAATGGGCGGCGGCGCACCAGAACGTGCATTATTTTCCGAGCTACGAAATCGTCCAGAACTCAGAGCGCGCGACCACATGGGAGGAAGATTTACGACACGTGCAGGGCAAAGTAGTCCAACACATCATGGGTCTGTTCATGGAAAGTTTTCTTGAGTAGGCATTTTGCCGGTTAGGGCGAAGGCATTGAGGGTTTCGCCATAACAGGTTCGGCGCGCAACGAGCGTTCGGAAAATTGCGGAGAGCTAACCGATTGAATGATTCTGAACATGCTTTGATTGGTCCGCTCGATGGATTAACGCGGCAATATCGAGACTACTTTATTGGCCTGTCTCTGCTTCTTTGCCCACTTGTTTTCTATTTCTTTGCCGTTCTGCGGGTTGATTTCTCGAAGACGACACTTCTCGATCTCGGACCGGGTCCCGATGCGAGGGATTATTTCGCGCAGGCCAAGTCGTTACTGAAGGAAGGCCGCCCTCAAATTCAAATTGGCTTCGATAAGCTGCCATCCAGATATCCACCGCGTTATTCTATTTTGATGCTTTCGTGGCTCCAAATTCTTCCGGAAGCCGAAACAGCGCCTTGACCGGCGCGGCGCATCCTCACAAATCAAGACGATGAAATCGGGGTTTCTTGAAAAGTTAATCGGACGCCTCGGGCGCATCGGGCCAG
>JBDUDH010000043.1:0-2626 GCA_040003015.1 Verrucomicrobiota bacterium
ATTTCTTGATCGTGCGGTCCCGGATGATGCCTGAGTTGTTGATCAGGATGTCGAGACCGCCGAATTTTTCGCCGATCGTTTGCATCATCGCTTCGACTTGCTCGGGCTTGGTGACGTCGCAATCGATCACGAGAGGGTTATCCAATTCTCTGGCGACGGTTTCGGCGTCGCTCTTGTTTTGACCGGTGGAGTCGGAGATGTAGTTCACGACGCCTTGCGCGCCGCGTTGGCCGAACGCTTTTATCATTTCCGCGCCGAGACCGCGCGAGCTGCCGGTCACGAGCGCAACTTTGCCGGAAAAATCGAGAGGATCAGTCATGATAAGGAAATCAAGACAGAATCTAATCAGGAAGCCAGGAAAGCAGGAAGGGGAATTGAAAGGAGGACAAATTCGACGGAGTCGCCTTATACGCTTGAGATCGCGGCTTTGGAGGGACGGGCTCTGTCGCGTCCGCCGGGGTCACCGGGGACGTCCCTCCATTATTGGCCGCGGGAATGACATTGCCCGTCGAACGATTAACGTTAACATGTTCGCAGTTTTTTTGTAGCGGCACTCTAGCAGCATCGCATAAGTTTTTTTCCTGTAAGAGTTCGGCGATCACAGAGTACCCCTACAGATTTGAATGATGGCTTCTCCAATTCGCATTCTTACGGCCGTTCCGATCTGCGATGGACATGACAGTGCAATCAACACGATCAATCTCGAATTTATCCGCAACGGGATCGAGGTCGTTTATCTCGGTTACCATCGATATGCCGCCGACATTGTGCGCGCGGCAATCCAGGAAGATGTCCGCGCGATAGGGATCTCGAGTTATAACGGCGGGCATGTTGAATTTTTTTCGGAAGTCGTGGGCCTTTTGCGTAAACAAAGCGCGAATCACATCAAGGTATTCGGCGGGGGCGGGGGCACGATCACAAAAGCCGACACTGCGCTGCTGGAGCGGAAAGGCGTAGATAAGATTTTTTTCGCCGGAACAGCACTCAGCGACATGGTACAATTCGTCTATGAACGCTATCGTCGGAAGCCAAAGCGCGGAGTGAAGACGCCAACTGCAGACATGAAACTCGCGCGAAGGTTGACGGAGATTGAGGACGCGTATGCGGGTGAGAGGAAGAAACGTCCTACACCAAAGAAGAAAATCCGACATTCAAAAGTGTTTGGTTTCACCGGTCCAGGTGGCGCCGGAAAAACGACGTTGATCGATGAGCTGGTGCTGCGACTGCTGAATCGCGAACCAAAAGCGGGCATCGCGATTCTTTCGCACGATCCGAGCGTCCTCGGCGCGGGCGCACTCCTGGGCGATCGGGCGACGATGATCAACTCGCAGAACGAGCGGGTTTTTATGCGCAGCATGGCGACGCGCGGACAAGCGGGCGGCCTCTCGCCTGCGACGGAAAATTGCCTCCAGCTTCTCGCGGAATCCGATTTCGATTATGTGATCATCGAAACCGTCGGCACAGGTCAGGAAGCGATGCCGTTCCAAAATGATCTCGTGCAAAAGACGGTGCTGGTGATGAACCCCGATTACGGCAGTCCTCTGCAACTGCAGAAGATCGTGATGCTCGATTTGGCGGACATCGTGGTGGTGAACAAGAGCGACCAGGAGCGCGCGCGTACCGCCGCGTCCGAAATTGAACGCCGACTGGATCAAAATACACGCTCGCAAAAAATGGTTTCAACCGTCGCGAAACGACATCACGATCAGGGCGTGGATGAATTATATGATTTACTGACGGAAACATGAGCGGCGCATTTTAATCTTGTCACGTTGAACGAAGTCGAAACATCCCTAACTGTTTGAAGCAGAAATGTTATGAGCAAACTAGGACGAGTTGTTGAGGCGGTTGAGCACTATAACGATTTTGTTCTCGATGAGATAAAACGGGCGCGATCAGATAAGGCGTTCGGCAAACAACTCCTTGATCGCTGGAATGAGGTTAAGGCGAAGACGCCGATCGGGACCGCGCCGACCGGATTGAAATTGCCGCGCCTGGCACTTCCGGAAATCGATGAGCCGGGTGAAATCGCGCGCTATCTTTTGGGTGACGGACTTCCCGGCGAATTTCCATTCACGAACGGCGCCTACCGCGAGATGTATCTCGAGCCCTTGCGTGAGACGGAAGTAGGAAGCTACGGCAGAAACAACGGGCAACGGAAAAACGAGAAACGCCAAAAGGCCGGCAGCAATGGAGAGGCGAAGCCCCCGCAAACCGAAGAACCAACGCGACTTTTTTCCGGTTTTGGTCTGGCCGAAGATACGAACAAACGTTTTCACTATCTGACCGGCCATCAGCGCAGCGCGCGACTCAGCACGGCTTTCGACGGACCCACGCTTTACGGAATCGATAGTGATGCGGATGGCGTTTTCGGAAAAATCGGCGAAGGCGGTCTGGCCATCGACACGGTGGAGGACATGGTGCGGCTTTACGACGGCTTCGACCTCGGCTCGCCGAGTTTTTCTGCATCGATGACGATCAGCGGACCGGCTCCAATCATCATGGCGATGTACATCGCCGCAGCGAAACGGCGCTTCGGCCCGAAGGTTGTCTCCAAATTACGCGGCACAATCCAGGCGGATATTTTCAAAGAAGTTCAGGCGCAAAACGAAACCATTTTCCCGAC
>JBDUDH010000005.1:0-8763 GCA_040003015.1 Verrucomicrobiota bacterium
CGCGCGACTTCCTGCACCCAATCGAGCACCGCCTGGTTGGCCGATTTCGAGTCGCCAATCCCGCTCGGCGGCGAGATGGCTGGCGCGAGGTTATCCATGGAAGTCAGTCCACCCGCGTCATTCTCGAATGGCGCGGAGAGAATTATTATTTTCGCCTCTTCAGTCGCTTCTCCAAGCAAATTTTCCGTGCTTCACAGTTTCACCGTCATTCCGAGCCGCGCGGAGCGAATTCGAGGCCGTAACGCAGCCCGCGCCGCGGGCGAGGCCGGGCTTTCAATCCCGTTATAGGATATTCAAGGTTGCGCGGCGGAATCTGTCGGCTGCGCTCGGGATGACGAAAGTGCGTCCGATTGTAACGGTGCTTGCGCGCGATGATAGCGCACACTTAATTGAACCATGTTTTTTGGGGTCACGACATCCGATGATTACCAGCCGGTTGCGTGGGTGGGTCGGTATCCTATTCACATAACCACGCTGCTCGTGGGCGTGCACACCTTTGCTGCGGTGGTGGCTTGTTTTCTGGGAGGCGCCGGCGTCATCGGGCACCTGGCGTTCGATAGTGCGCTCGTGTGGCAGCGCGGTGAATTCTGGCAACTTGCCACTTACGCGTTCGTGCATTCGCCCTCGGCGCTTCTCTGGTTTGCCGTCGAGATGTATATGCTCTTTGTTTTCGGGCGGGAAGTCGAACGTTTCATCGGCCGTCGCGCTTTTATCGGTATTTATTCACTCCTGCTGCTCGCGCCGAGTTTAGTGCTCTTGGTTTGGGGACTTTCGCAACGCACCGGTCTCGCTGGCTCGCCCGCGTTGCATTTTGGAATTTTTATCGCGTTCGCCACCATCTATCCAAACGTAGAATTACTTTTGCGCATCATGGCGAAATGGGTCGCGCTCACGCTTGCCGCGATTTCCACCTTGCAGTTACTCGCGTTTCGCGATTGGTCGGGAATGGCGGTTCTGTGGATCAGCATAGCGGCCGCGTTTTTTTTCATCCGGCTGCGTGGAGTCGGTCCCGAACTTGTCTGGTGGAGCAATCTTAAATCGCGCTGGCAGCCGAAGCCGAAGTTCCACATGGTCCCGAAACCGGTCGCCCGCCGCGTGATCGAGCCGGAAAACGTGCACGACTCGATCGATCCCGTTCTCGATAAAATCTCAAAGTCAGGTATCGGGAGTTTGACTGCGAGCGAGCGCCGCGCGCTCGATCGTGCGCGCACGCGATTATTAAAAAAGTCGAAGTGAGCGGGCGACCCGAGAAGCGCCTGCGGATTAGCGTCGTTGTCCCGGCGTGGAATGACCAGGAGGACCTGGTCGCTTTATTGCCGATGTTAGCAAATCTCGATCTGCACGAAATCATCGTGGTCGATGCCTCGAACGACGGAAAGTCTAGCGCTTTCGCCCAGATCGCAGGTGCAATTTTAATTCGTTTCCCGGAACCGAATCGCGGCGGGCAAATGAATTGCGGAGCGGAATCAGCGACCGGCGATGTGCTCATTTTCCATCACGCTGATACGCAGTTAACCGATGCTCATCTCCAGGCCATTCGCTATGCGATGGATGATCCGAGCGTGGTCGGGGGCGCGTTTTACCGAAAATTCGACCGTCGTCATCCGCGTTTGCTTTGGCTGGAGAAGATCGCGCGTTTCTTGACGCGGCATGGCGGAACTTTCTACGGCGACCAATCAATTTTTATCCGGCGCGAACATTTTGTCGCGCTCGGCGGTTACGCAAAGATTCCATTGATGGAAGATGTGGAGTTCTCCAAACGTCTCCGCGCTTCGGGCAGAGTGATCGTGCTTGATCCACCAGTGCAATCCTCCGGGCGGCGACACCTCCATCGCGGCGCATGGCGCACATCGATGCAGAACGCGCTCTTTGTTATCTTGTACAAATGTGGTGCCTCGCCGCACGGGCTGCATCGCTGGTATTATCGCGATCACCGGCATGCGAATGGCGAAGTGACGCGCGAGCTCGACCCTTCGACCTTTCGTCGTAAAGCAAAGCGCGGAACAAGCGTCAACTGTCCTGGCGAAGAAGCGCAATAAATTCGGCGGGTGTTGTCGCCTGCATCAAGGCTTCGCGCGTGCGTTTGTCCTTCAATCGTCGCGCCAGTCCGCCCACGCAGACCAGATAGTCGTTCACCATTTGCTGCGGCACGCCGATGACGAAGATCAAATGGATAAGTTCAGTTGACCCACCGAAGGAAACGCCGGCGTGGCTGCATCCCATTCCGAGCACGATCTGCTCCACCAAATTGGTCCGCGCATGCGGGAAAGCCACGCCACCTTCCATCGCGGTAGAATTTTTCTTCTCGCGTCCCATTACCGCATCATAAAACTGCGCCGCTTTCTGGATGCGTCCGTTGGCGCGGAGCAATTCTACGATCTCCCAGATCGCTTCGGCCGCCGTCGTTGCGCGCAGATCGAGCACGACTTGTTTCGACTCAAAAAATTCGTTTGGCGAAAAAGACATCGGATGAAGCGCACAGATTGATTGGATTGATGCGTGAAATCAGTTATCGAGTTAATCCAACAGTCGTGGCAACCGAAAACACTCCGCCCGGACCGACCGAAGAAGCGACCATATCGCTGCAGGAAAGCCTTTATGATCCGGGCTACGTCAATGCCATGTCGCATTTCTATCGCGGCGAGATGGGACGCATCATGGTCTGGCGCCAGCGGCTGGACATCACGACCAACTGGGCAATCACGAGCAGCACCGCGATTATCACGATCGCATTTTCCAATCGCGAGGTGCCTCACATCATTTTCTTTTTTAATCTCGCCATCGTCTGGGTCATGCTCTGGATCGAGGCCCGTCGCTATCGTTTCTACGACGCTTTTCGCGCGCGCATCCGCATGCTCGAGGCGCATTTCCTCGTCCCGATGGTGATGGAGAACCGGCAGATGCTGCAGGGCGAATGGAAAAAACTTGTCTGCGAGGATCTGATTTTACCTTCTTTTAAAATCACCAAGCTCGAGGCGGTCGGGCGGCGATTGAAGCGCAACTACGTCTTCATTTTCATTCTCATCATGGTGGCTTGGGTGACGAAGATTTTTCTGCATGCGCCCATGGCCATGGACAGCGTGCCGTCGTTTTACCGGGGATTGCGCGTGGGACATATTCCCTCCTGGCTAATCGCCTTCATCTTTGTGGGAACACTCGCGAGCGTGATCGGTCTCGCCATTTACGTCAGCAGAAAAACAACCGGCGAAATTGCTGAGTTCGGCACGCATCGCTCGCTCTGGCGGATATGACGCCGTTCGAGCGTCTTTGCGAGATCGTGGCGCGATTGCGGGCGCCGGATGGCTGTCCCTGGGACCGCGAACAAACCCACGAATCACTTTTGCCCGGTCTGCTCGAAGAAGCGTATGAAGTTGTCGGCGCGGCCCGCGCTCACGACACCGCCAATCTCCGCGAAGAGCTGGGCGATTTATTGCTCCTTGTTGTGATGCAGGCGCAGATCGCGAGCGAGGGCGATCATTTCCAGATCGACGATGTAATTGCCGAAGTCGCCGGCAAATTGGTGAGGCGGCATCCGCATGTGTTTGCGACGAGCAACGCTCGCGACACGGGCGCGGTGGTGAAGCAGTGGGAAGCGATCAAACGAAAGGAAAACAAGACCGGGGGCACTAATTATCTCGACACACTTCCGGTAGCGCTTCCAGCGTTGATGCGTGCGCAAAAAGCGCAAGCGAAAGCGAGCCGGGTCGGATTCGATTGGACCGATCCGGCGGATGTGATCGCGAAAGTGGAGGAGGAGATGCGCGAGACGAAGGAAGCCGTAGCATCGAAAAACTCAGCGGCGATCGCGGATGAAATTGGTGATCTGCTTTTCGCGGTTGTTAATCTGGCGCGGAAGAACAAGCTCGACGCTGAATTGGTGCTGCAGGCCGCCACTAACAAATTCGTCAGGCGTTTTAATCGGTTGGAGAACGAACTTAAAGCGCAAGACAAAGAACTGGGAGAAGTCGATCTCGCCGAAATGGATGCGATCTGGAATGCCGTAAAAGTCGATGC
This sequence comes from Verrucomicrobiota bacterium, assembly GCA_040003015.1. Classification (GTDB taxonomy): domain Bacteria; phylum Verrucomicrobiota; class Verrucomicrobiia; order Chthoniobacterales; family UBA10450; genus JBDUDH01. The sequence goes on from JBDUDH010000005.1 coordinate 4,015, forward strand.
GAGCTCGAACGATTGAGAGGTACTGTGTTTCGCTCAGGAAGACAACGTCTCACGGTCATTTACAAACTCTCCCCTTTGACGATATTGGTTGTCCCTTATGTCGCTTTTTATCAATTTTTTGCTCGCGCTCGAGGTCATCGTTGGGCTGCTCATGATTCTCGTTATTCTCATGCAGCGACCGAAAAGCGAAGGGCTCGGCGCAGCATTCGGCGGCGGTGTGACGGAGAATATTTTCGGCGCGCAAACCACAAATGTTCTGACCACGGTTACCGCCTGGCTGGCCGGATTTTTTTTCCTGCTTACGCTCGTCTTGTCGATTCTCTATGCTCATAAAGGCACCTCCGGCTCCGCCGTGCGTCGCGAGCTGATGAAAACCAAATCCGCGGCTGCTACGTCTGCGGCGTCGCCTGTGTCTCCTCAGAATCCTGCCGCGGCTGCCTTAGCCACGCCGGGTATATCCCCTGTTCAAACTCCCAGGCCTGCGCGGCCTGAGGATGCGGCGGTGGGAGTGATTCCGCCGGCGAGCGCACCGCTGGCTCCATCAGCCACGCCCGCTGGTTCGATTAAACCGAAACTCTAAGCACGAGGGTGCGCCGGCCGAATCTTCAGATCCGTCTGGGTTTAAGCTGCGCTCGGCTGGGTTTTGCCCGCTTTCTTTTTTAGGAGCGGCAAAACCTTTTCCACGAGAGCATCGGCAGTCAGCCCGTGCTTTTTGCGGAGAATAGGAATGCTTCCGTGCTCAATGAATTGATCCGGCCAGCCGATGCGCACGACCGGCGTGTTGATCATCTGTGAGTGCAGTTGTTCCATCACGGCGCAGCCGAAACCATTGTGCAGAACGTGGTCTTCGATTGTGCAAACGACTTCGACGCCGCGCGCGAAAAATTCGAGCGTGCCAGTGTCGAGCGGCTTGATCCACCGCGGGTTAATTAGCGCGACGGAAATGCCTTGCTCTTCCAGTTTGCGCGCGGCTTCCTCCGCCATTTCGAACATGTTGCCGAGGCCGAAAATGGCGACGTCGCGTCCATGTTGGACAACTTCGGCTTTCCCGATTTCGAGCAGTTTCGGCGATGCTTTTGGTTTCGCGCCGGTACCGGCGCCACGCGGATAACGAACCGCGATTGGTCCGGAATGGTGATTCGCCATCGTCCAAAGCATGTCCACGAATTCATCTTCGTCCTTCGGCTGCATATGGATCATGTTCGGAATATGCCGGAGGTAGCCAATATCGAATAATCCGTGGTGGGTCGGCCCGTCATCGCCGCTCAACCCGGCGCGATCCATGCAGAGCGCGACATTTAAATTTTGCAGCGAAATGTCGTGAATGATCATGTCATAAGCGCGCTGCATGAAGGTCGAATAAATTGTCAGGAAAGGCTTGAGACCTTGCGTGGCGAGCCCGCAGGCGAATAGCGCGGCGTGTTCTTCGGCGATGCCGACATCGAAGTAGCGATCAGGATGTTGCGCTTGAAACAATCCGAGGCCAGTGCCGCTCGGCATTGCGCCGGTAATGGCCACGATTTTTTGATTCGTATCGGCAAATTTCGCAAGAGTCCTGCCAATGATCTCCGAATAAGTGGGCGTCGAACCTGCGGCGGTTTCGCCGGTAGCCGCAGTAAATTTTCCGAGCCCATGAAATTTGTCCGGCTTCGCGATGGCCGGCTCGTAACCCTTGCCTTTTTTGGTCAGAATGTGGAGCAGCACCGGTTCATCCTGATTTTTTAAGAACTCAAAAGTCCGAGTGAGAAGCGCAATGTCATGACCGTCGACCGGGCCGTAGTAACGCAGGCCGAGTTCCTCGAAGATGACGCTCGGAACAAGGAGACTTTTGACGCTTTCCTCGACCTTGTGCGCGAACTGCAACGCGGTTTTCCCGGCGATCGTTTGGATGAAGCGGCCAGCTTTCTCGTGGAGATGCGCGTAGGTCGGATTCGTAACGATGTTGTTCAGGTAAGCCGCGATCGCACCGACGTTTCTCGCGATCGACCATTCATTGTCATTCAACACCACGATGAAGCGTTTGGTCTGGGCCTTGACGTTGTTGAGCGCTTCGTAACTGATCCCGCAGGTCAAAGCCGCGTCGCCCGCGATAACAACAATGTTCTCATCGCCCCCGCGCAAATCGCGACCGACCGCCATTCCCAATCCGGCCGAGAGCGCTGTGCCGGCGTGTCCGGCGCCGTAGCAATCATGTACGCTTTCGGTGCGGAGCAGAAAACCGTTCAGGCCCTGATATTGCCGCATCGTGCCGATGCGATCGAGCCGACCGGTAAACATTTTGTGGACGTAACCTTGATGACTGACATCGAAGACAAATCGATCGCGCGGCGTTTCGAAAACGCGATGGAGCGCGATCGTCAGTTCGACCACGCCGAGGTTCGGTCCGAGATGGCCGCCGGTTTGCGAAAGCACTTTGATGAGCTCGTCGCGCACTTCCTGGGCGAGCTGTGGCAGATCTTCTTCCGACAGCGCTTTGACGTCGGCTGGCGAACCAATTCCATCAAGCAAACGCGCGGCGGCCGCCAGTTCGCTGGTTGACTCAGAAGAGGCTGACTTCGTCATGTTCGTCCTTTGTTTCGGTTGTTTCAGATTGAACGGAGTCGGGCGCTTCGAAATTTTTGACCACCGCTTTGCCGGCGCTGTTGCGGGTGATGATTTCGATCCGCTGCTCCGCGCTGGTCAGTCGCTCCTGGCAAATCTTCACCAGCTTCATTCCTTCTTCGTAGCGCACAATCAAATCTTCCAGCGGCATTTTGCCCGATTCCATTTGCTCAACGATCTCCTCGAGGCGCTGCATCGCGCTTTCAAAATTCAGCGGCGGGACCGACGTCTCTGGCTTGTTCTTCATGTGTAAGGGGGAAAATTAAGCACAGCGTTGCCGGATAAAAAGCGCGACTTCGATTGCGTTCATCCCTGGGGAAGCGAAGGACTGTTCGTTCGATCGGCTGAATCGATCTCGGCTTAACGTTGCTTCGCCTTTTTCTCCGCGTCTTTGATCAATTTTCGCGCCCGACCCGGACCGAAACGACCGAGCGGCTTAAATCGCTTCCCCTTCGCTTCATTGTAAGAGACGAAGAAATGCTCAATCTCGTCGAGCAAATGTTTGTTCAATCCGGAGAGCGATTTCAAATCGCGATGATTGCGGGAATTCGCGGCCACGGCGATCAGTCGATCATTGCGCGCGGTTTTACCTTTTTCGGTTTGTTTCGCCTCGATTACACCGAGAAGGCGCGAAAGGACCACGCATCCAGCGAACGCGGGCTCATCCATCAGGATGAGAATATCGAGCGGGTCGCCATCCTCGGCTTTGGTATTGGGAATGAAGCCAAAATCGTAGGGGAAAATCGCGCCGGCGGGCAACACGCCAGCGAGAACGAATAGCCCGCGATCTTCGTCGAACGAGAATTTGTTCCGGCTGCCTTTCGGCGTGTCGATGATGGCATTTAGCTCTCCAGATTCGCGATCGAACGGGTTCAAGTCGGCAAAAGGATTCATCATCAAGTCTCTGATGGATTCGCCGGCCGCGGCGCATGAGGATGTTCGAACATTTTTGGCTGGGATGAAGCCGAATAAAGCGCGGTCTCGCGCGTCCAACGCTCCCCACTCTGATGAGAATGAGATTTGCCGAACAAAAACAAATGGAACTTTTCCTCTCCCAAAGCCTGTCAGCTCAGCCGACTAATCCTTGCAATTCTCCTCGCTTTGGTATTGTCTCTGCCCGTTTCGTCTCCGACCCCTTATGAATCGCAATTGGCTCCCGCTCAAATGTGTCACGGCGGGTCTCTTTGTGACTCTGATGCAAGTTGTGTCCGCGGTCTGGTTTATCGGACCGGAAGGCTCTTTTTCCTACCGGTATTCGACTCTCATTCAACATGACGGCTACTGGTTTGCCAACATTGTCGAGCGCGGCTACGGCACGACCGTTCCGCCCAGCAGTCACAAAATGATGGAAGTCTCCAATGTCGCCTTCTTCCCGGCTTACCCGGTGATCGCCGGAGTTTTGCACGATGTGTTGCATTTGAGCACGACGAACGCCCTTTTACTCACGGCTCAGCTGGCCGCCTGGGGTTTCTGGACTTATTTCTTTTTGTTTTGCGCACGATGGAAGCTGCGCGGTTCGCTGCAATGGTTCGGTGCCTTGGCCATTCTGGCGCATCCGGCCGCTTTCTTCCTAGTGACCGGATACTCGGAGTCGCTTTTCCTGATGATGCTGGCTGGATTCATTTACTGGAGCGCTGGAGAAGGGCGGGCGGCCAAAGTGCTGGCTGCGCTTCACGGGTTCACGATGTCCGCCACGCGGATCGTGGGAATCCCGTGTGCGGCGTTTCCGGTCGTCCATTCCATTTTTAAGGCGCAAGGATCTCGCCCAAGGAGCTTCCGCAACCGACTCCGGCAATATGGACCGGCTGTTGCGATCATGCTGTTCTCTCTGCTTGGGGCGATTTCCTTTTTCGCTTATTGCCAGCTACGCTGGGGTCGCTGGGATCTTTACATGCTTACTCAGGAAGCGGGGTGGGCCATTAGTCCGGATTATTTGGCAGTGTTCAAACCATCGAGTTATCGATGGCTTATCCCGCCGTTGAATGATCCGCAGGAAGCGAGTCAGCTCACGATGACGCTCGCGGCGGTGCTTTTCGCCATCATTCTCATCGGCGAACTGGTTCCCGCTTTTCACCAGGGCACTTCCTGGACTGCTCGAGTCGGCATCTACTTTTGCGCGGCAATTATTTACTATGTTTCGGTTGCCGG
>JBDUDH010000036.1:0-8686 GCA_040003015.1 Verrucomicrobiota bacterium
AACGGCGGCTTATCGACTACGAGATATTCTTCCGATTCATCGACCACTCTAAAACCATGCGGGATTCTTGCGCGATTCGAACGGGTAGGTGATAAAGCGGGCACTGGCATGATCTCGCTGAAAAATGTTACGCGCTATTACCAGAGTGGCGAACGCTCAGTGCACGCTCTGGATGGGATTTCGCTCGAGATCGCGCGGCACGAATTTGTTTCCATAGCGGGACCGAGCGGCTGCGGCAAGAGCACACTTATCCACCTATTGGCCGGGTTGGATACTCCGACGTCCGGTGAAATTTGCGTTGATGGCATCTCGTTGCATAAAGCGAATGACGAAAAAATTACCGACTATCGACGGCGTCAACTCGGTCTGGTGTTTCAATTTTTTTATCTGTTGCCGACGATGAATGTACTGGAGAACGTCAGCATGCCGCTTTTGTTGCAAGGGGTTCCGCTCGCGCAATGCCGCGCCCATGCCGAGGAGGTGCTTGATCTCGTTGGCCTCGCGCCGCGCGCTAACCATTTCATCCACCAGCTCAGCGGCGGCGAGCAACAGCGCGCCGCGATCGCGCGCGCCCTCGTTCATCATCCATCACTTCTGATCGCCGACGAGCCAACCGGCAACCTCGACACGATCTCGTCGAGTCACATCCTGAACGTGTTGAAACGAATCGCGGACGACAAACTAACGACGCTGATCGTGGTGACGCACAGTGCGGAGGTGGCGCAGGCTGCGTCGCGCCGCATTGAAATGCGCGATGGCAAGATCGTGGACGATCGTACCGGGATCATTTCTCGAACGGCATAACACATCGGGAATCAACCATGCGGGGGTATGCGCTGCCGAGAACAGGCAAGCGATCGCATCTTGCAATTCGTTTGCTTGACCTCGCTGCGAAAAACGCTTTACCTAAACGCTTATCTCGACGACCAGGAGCCACCTTGGAACTCAAAGAAATCAAAGCGATCATTGATCTGATGAAGAGAAACGACCTTTCCGTCTTTGAGATGGAGAAGGATGGCTTCAAGCTGAAACTGCAAAAGGGAGCAGGCGAGCAGACAATGATGGCTGCTCCGTTGCCGATGCCGCCGATGCAAGCCGCTCCGCTGCCAATGCCGGGCCCGGCAACTGCGCCGCATTCAAGCGCTCCGGCCGAAAAGGTGGAAGAACCGGGCTTGAAAGAAATCACTTCTCCGATGGTTGGCACGTTTTATCGCGGAGCTGCGCCGGAGTCTCCTCCTTACGTCGATGTCGGCAAGGAAGTCACCGAAGAAACGGTCGTTTGCATCATCGAAGCGATGAAAGTGATGAATGAAATCAAAGCCGAAGTCAAAGGAGTCATCGCGGAAGTAGTCGCGGAAAGCGGGAAGCCTGTGCAATTCGGGCAAACCCTGTTTCGTGTCCGGTAATTGCGACTGGTCGGGCGAGCGTCGCGCCCGCGTGACCACTTGCGCGGTTAAGCGAAGCGCAACAACATAATCATCTGACCGCCAACAGTTCTTCGTCACTCATCGCTCCGTGCTTTCTGGCTCATGTTTGAAAAAATCCTGATCGCGAATCGCGGCGAAATAGCCCTGCGCGTCATCCGCGCCTGCAAAGAACTCGGTGTGCGTACCCTCGCGGTTTATTCCGATGCGGACATTGATTCGCTGCACGTGCAGTTGGCCGATGAATCGATCTGCATCGGACCAGCGCCGAGCGCAGACAGTTATTTAAAGATCGATCGCATCATGAGCGCAGCCGAAGTCGGCGATGTGGATGCAATTCACCCGGGCTACGGATTCCTGGCGGAGAACGCCCACTTCGCCGAGGTCTGTGAGAGTTGCAAAATTAAATTCATCGGACCTCCCTCCAGCGTGATGCATGCAATGGGCGACAAAAATTCCGCCCGCGGGTATGCGCGCAAAGCGGGTGTGCCGGTCACTCCGGGTAGCGACGGCATTGTCGAGACCGAAGCGGACGCGATTAAAATCGCAAGAAAGATCGGGTACCCGGTAATGATCAAAGCCGTTGCCGGTGGCGGCGGTCGCGGCATGCGCGCCGCTCATAATGAACCCAGTCTCGTGCAAGGATTCCACGGCGCCCGACACGAGGCGGAGCAGGCATTTGGGAATGGCCAGGTTTACATCGAGAAACTGATCGTGAACCCGCATCACATCGAATTTCAAATTGTCGCTGATAGTCATGGCCATACGGTTCATTTGGGCGAGCGCGATTGTTCGATTCAGCGACGAAACCAAAAGGTGATTGAGGAATGCCCATCGTCCTTGATCACGCCGGGGCTGCGCAAGAAGATGGGCGCGGCCGCGGTGAAGCTGGCTCAATCGGTCGGATATCAAAATGTCGGCACGGTAGAATTTCTCGTCGATGAAAAGGGTAATTATTACTTCATCGAAATGAACACGCGCATCCAGGTGGAGCATACGATCACCGAGGAAGTTTACGGGTGCGATCTGGTGAAAGAGCAGATTCATATCGCCGCGGGGGATAAGCTTTCCCGTCATGTCGCCCACGCCACGAGCCGGCTGCATGCGATCCAATGCCGAATCAATGCCGAAGATCCCGGGAAAAATTTCCAGCCTTCTCCCGGACGAATTAACTTCTACTACGCGCCTGGTGGTCGTGGAGTGCGCATTGATTCACATGCCTACACCGGTTACAGCGTGCCGCCGCATTACGATTCGATGATCGCAAAGGTGATCGCAGTCGGGGCTAACCGCGAGTCCGCGATCGCTCGCATGCGCCGGGCGTTAGGCGAGTATTTGATCACGGGCATCAAGACGACGATCCCATTTTTGAGTGCGATCATGCGGAATTCCGAGTTTCGCCAGGGCAAATACGACACGGGATTTGTCGATCGGCTCATAAACTCGGGAAACTTTGAGTTGCAACCGACCGGTGGCCGTCTGCGCGAATAATCTTTTGTGCCGCGGCGGTTGTCGTGCCCTGATTTTTCCTGAGTGAAGCGCCTCGTCGATTGCCACCTCTACGCGATTCTGGATCTTAGCTATGTCGACATCTCGAATAGCAATCGCGTCGCGGAATTATTGATCGACGGCGGTGTGGATTTAATCCAACTGCGTGGCAAGAAGGTAAATTTGGAGACACTCTCTCGCGTGGCCGCAGATCTGCATCCAATTTCTTCACGGGCCGGACTTCCGCTGATCATCAACGATCATCCGGAGATCGCGGCATCGGTTTCGCTGGAAGGCGTGCATGTCGGACAGGATGATTTGTCGATCCACGAGGTGCGGCAAAAGGTGGACCGCGCTTGCCTGGTCGGAAAATCCACACACAGCGTCGACCAAGCGATCGCCGCTCAAGTCGAGGGGGCGGATTACATTGGATTCGGCCCGCTTTTCGCCACACCGACGAAGCCGAATTATTCACCGATTGGCTTGGATCATATCGCTGAAGTTCATGAAAAGGTACGATTGCCCATCTTCTGCATCGGGGGGATCAAGCTGGATAATTTGCGCGACGTCATTGCGGCCGGCGCGCGACGCGTTGTCATTGTGTCCGGCTTGCTACAACCTCCAAGCATAGCAGCGGCCGCTCAATCGGCGAAGCAACTGCTGACCGCAGCCTAACGAACGAACACAATGCCGGTATTGATTGTTGGTTCCATTGCGCTCGACACGGTCAAAACGCCGGTCGAAGAACACACGGATTTGCTCGGCGGTTCAGCTTCCTACGCTGCCCTCGGCGCCAGTTTTTTTTCCCCGGTGAATCTGGTTGGCGTGGTGGGTGACGATTTCCCGGAATCGGAATTCACATTCTGGAAAACGCGCCGGATTGACGCCTCGGGCGTCACGCGAGCTCACGGCAAAACTTTTCGCTGGTCGGGCGAATACGCCTGGGACTTGAACACCCGGGAAACGAAATCGGTCGCGCTGAATGTGTTTGAAAATTTCCAGCCCTCGCTTCCGGAAACATTTCGCGAAACCGATTTCGCGTTGCTCGCAAACATTGCGCCGAAATTGCAGGCACATGTTCTCGACCAGATGCAGCGGCCCCGTTTTATTGTCGCGGATACGATGGATTTGTGGATCTCGACGACGCGGTCGGACCTCGATGCGCTCCTTCCGCGGATCGATCTCTTGATTTTAAACGACAGCGAAGCCCGCCAGATGACCAATGAGACAAGCCTGATCAAAGCGGGCCGCCAGATTCGAAAGCTGGGCCCGCGCTATGTCGCTGTGAAAAAAGGCGAGCACGGCGCACTGCTCTTCGGAGAGGATGAATTTTTTAGCTGCGGCGCTTATCCGCTGGAAGACATTCACGATCCGACCGGAGCGGGGGACACTTTCGCCGGCGGGATGGCCGGATATCTCGCTGGAAAAACAAACGGTGAGATCAGTTTTCGCGATCTGCGCAAAGGGGTGATCTACGGCAGCGTGCTCGCCAGTTTCAGCGTGGAAGCATTCAGCCTGGAACGCCTGCGCAAATTGACAAACGACGAAATTGAGGAGCGTTATCAAATGTTCAAAATGATGAGTCAATTTGAAGTCATCGCCTGAGCTCGCTCTGTCTCGATGAGGATTTTTTTGCTTCGGCGTTGTGGGCGCTCGCTTTCTTACTCGACTCGGCGCCGGGGTGGGGGCGCACGGTCCTTGGGTCACGCTCCAGCATTGCCTTTATGAACAAATTCCGCCGATGACGGAGATAGGTTTCCGTAAAGGTCGGCCGGAAAGAGTACATCTTCCGGCCTCTCATAGGCAGTCACCATATCCCGGGTCGCGTGGTGGAACAATCTTCCAAGATAACGAACTCGAAATCGCAATTGGTTCCTGTATGAGGAGACTGTCGAGTGCCTGCGCAATATATCTTTAATGGTTATAGGTAGTGAGGAGAACAGTTACTTCTAGGTTAATTTCTTAAGGGGCAAAGCCGGCTCGTAGTCCGATTCACTTCTTCAGAGGATGGTGTCGGAGTGGCTGTTTCAGCATGCGCTCTTTCACCGCGCTTCCTTGGTCCGCAACGAATTTGATAATGTCGCAGATCGCGGTGATCTCATCGGATCCCACGGCGGTGCCGGTAGGCAAGCAAAGAACCCGGGCTGCTAATTTCTCGGTCTCAGGCAAAGACAGTGAGGCTTGAGCGCAACGGGTGCGGTAAGGCTCCATCCGATGACAGCCGGGATAAAAATAGCGCCGCGTGAGAACGTTTTCCGCCCACAATATATCGTCTAATTGGTCCCGAGTAATTCCCAGCGCGCCTTCATCAATCTCCAAAACGATGTAATGATAGTTGCGTTTTTCGTCCTGGTCGTACGCTAATACGGACACGCCCGGCACCTCTGCTAGCTGTTGCCGGTACTCCTTATAATTTCGATAGTTTGTGGCGACGAACTCTTTGAAACTCTCCAATGATGTCAAACCCATAGCAGCCGACACCTCGCTCATTTTGCCATTCGTGCCGAGGGAGCTGACGATATCGTAACCAGCAAATCCAAAGTTCCTCATTAACCGGATCTTCGCTGCCAGCTCGTCATCATTGGTAACCACTGCGCCTCCCTCGAAAGTATTTAAAACTTTTGTCGCGTGAAAGCTGAACACCTCCGCGTTTCCCAAGTTTCCAATCATTTGGCCATTGTACGAGCACCCAAAAGCGTGAGCGGCGTCGAACAAAAGCTTCAATTTGTGGCGACTGGCGATGTCTTGCAGGGCTTCGACATCAGATGGTCGTCCCCACAAGTGGACACCGATGATTCCTGTTGTGCGCTCGGTTATCAGCCGCTCCACACGCGACGGATCAAGATTGTGCGTCACTGGATTTATGTCGCAAAAGACAGGAGTGATTTGCTGCCATTCGAGGGCGTGGGCGGTCGCGATAAAAGTGAAAGAAGGGATGATGACCTCGCCTGCGAGCCCAGCTGCCTTGATCGCAATTTCGAGACCCACCGTAGCATTGCATACGGCGACGCAGTGCCGCACTTCTACGAGTTGGGAAATTCGTTGCTCCAGTTGCTTTAAATAGGGCCCGTCATTAGTCAGCCATCTTCTATCCAGAAGATCGTTGACGCGCTCGAGAAAAGCTTCGCGCTGGCCGACATTCGGTCGCCCCACGTGCAACTCCTCACCGAAGGCCGGTGGGCCGCCGAAAATGGCGAGATCTTCGATGCGCGATTTTACCGCGTGCATTCAGTTGGCGTTGGCGTTCTCATCGACTCTCACAGCTTAGGCGCATCGAACGATCGTCGATCCACACCGGTGTACATGCCGTACCCGAAAAGGCCCGTCGGATCATGTCGCACACCCAAGCCGCATTTGCGAAATGCTTCGACGTATTCTTCGTGAGTAAATAGACCCATCTCGTCACGCTCGGTAAAGTGATCGACGCCCTGCGGAGTGCCCACCAGATAATGCATATCAAAGACGGATATGCGCCCCTGTAACTCGCTCAAGTACATCCAGGCTATTTTAAGTTCGGGCTGATCCACGAAGTTCAGTGTCAGTCGGCCTGTCCAATAATTTTCCGGGCGCAACCAGGGTTCAACAAACAGCATTCCACCAGGCTTGAGATGCCGGGCCATGCTCGAGATTGCCTGCTCAAGGTTATCGATTGTCTTGACATAACCGATCGAACCAAACAGACAAATGATCACGTCAAAGCGGCGATCCAAGTCAAAGTTCACCATGTTCGCTTGGTGGAAGGGGACTCTAGGACAGCGTTTGCGAGCTGTTCGTAACAGTTCCGCGCTCAGGTCTAATCCTTCCACGTGGTAATATTTTCGCAGATGCTCCAGATGCCTTCCAGTCCCGCAAGCCACGTCAAGCAGCGCCTTCGCTTTCGGAGCGTGTCGCTGTAGCACGGCCCGGAGCTTCGCGCACTCAGCCACATAGTCTTTGAACTTGTCATGGAGAGCGTCGTAAACTCTGCCCGATAGCTTTTGATACATTTGGATTTGATGCGCTCCTATGCCTGAGTGAACATATTATCCCGGGGAGATGGCAGAAGTGGCTCGTAAATCTTGAAACTTAGTTTTCTCGACGTTCTCAAATTCAAGCGCCGGCAAACCCTAGAAACTTCGTTCGGCCAGTAAATAGTCGCGGTTCAAGCTGAATGCGAAGACTTTATCTGCACCATCGTGCTGTAAATACAAGCGCGCGAGCTGGGCGAAGTTTTGGATGCCGAAAATGATTACCTTTGCCATGACGGAGCGCTCGCTATTGGTAAACGTAGGTCGTATATTCGTAGAGTCCGTAATCACTTCTGAAGACGAAATTCTTCGACACCTTCTTGGTAAGAAAATCTGCGAGCGTGTCGAATGGTAGATGAAAAAGATCGTCGCGTTCCCAGTCCACCTGTTTGGACATCACATTGAAGGCGACACCGGCTCGCGCCTTGTGGAAGAGCTTGCTGACCACATTTTGAAAGAACGTCAGCATCTCCTCAAACGAAAGATCGCATTTTGATGTGAAGACTCCGTTGATGACGATGTAGTCGAAAAACGGCAGTTCTATCCGATCTTCCAGAATATCTACATGATAATAGTTAAGAAATGGAAACTTGCTTCTCGACAACTGAATGAAATCCTCGGACAAATCCAGACCAGTATAGTCTACATCAGCGATCTGCTGCCGAAGAATGTATTCATAGAGATGGGATGCGCCGCAACCGAAATCCAGTAGAGAAACTTTGCCATCTGCGTCGTGAGCACCACGTGTGTTCCGTTTGATGACTTCCAGCATGACTTGATATCGGGTGTAGGCATCTTCCTGCCTCTTGGTCCATCCGACCCCGAGATAGTTGTCGCCATATTTTTTCAAATCGGATTCGCAGGCTGCGACAATGCTGAGGTATTTTTTGTGATCCATCAATCGCCTCCCATACTGCTAATCGAATTCTCCTGACCGGTAGGCGGGAAAATAAGCGCTTGAGCCAACGCCGCGGGTTTTCACGATCTGGCTATATTTTTGCTGATCGAAGATTCGTCCGCAGAAAAAAGCGGTGCGAGTCCCGGTGGCCCAGCCGCGTTTGAAAAGGCTCAAGCCATCTTTGCCGTCACTATGCGCGCCGGCGCCAGCGCCGATATCGAGCCAGCGCACCTGCTCGGACAAGTGCGCGATGGCGGCCCATTGCAAGGCATAGGAAGCTGCCAGGCGGTAGCCATCCGAACTGAATGCCGCCAGATGTCCGTAACCAACTTCTCCCTGCACGTAATACCAATCTATTCCAACTGTTACACCCTTCCACACGGCTCGGAACACCACACTGCGCGGAACGCTCAATTGTCTGGCAAAAGCCGCTCTGGAAAAAGCTCGTATCCCTTTGAGGTTATGCCTCTCGATTAAACTGTCATAAAGCTGCATCCACTCATCCAGCAGTTGCTCCGGCTCCGGACACGGCTCTACATGAACTTCCTGCAGCGATTTCCGGGCGTAATATCGGTGGTGTTTGGATACCGAGTTAGTTACCGGCTGGTGCAGATCAATGACAAAATGCTCCTTGAAAGGAAGCACCATATCAAAGCATCTTTCGAGGTACAAAAGATCATATTCACCAAACGGGTCCGTTACTAAAGTGAGAGCCACCAGTTCATTTCCTAGCCTCTCCAAGTCGTGACGAAGCTGTGACCAGTTCTGGCACGCAAAGAGAGGGTAGCATCCCATAGCATCATGATAGGAAGAGCCGGGAATAGGGCGTTGTAAGATCCATCCTCGAGACCGAGGCAATTCTCGCGGGA
>JBDUDH010000021.1:0-8508 GCA_040003015.1 Verrucomicrobiota bacterium
CGGCGGAGAGCGCAGCAATTTCGGTTTCGGTGCGTGAACGTAAGCCTTTTTTTTGCACATAGCCGCTCGTCGCCAGGACCAATCCGGCCAGGACGAGAATGATCGCCATGACGACCAGCAACTCAATGAGCGTGAAGGCTCCTCCTCTTCGATTGCCCGCCACCGACGATCGCAATTTCGATTTCACGGGTTAGGTTTGCGCTTGCAAGCCGCTGATGATGCTAATGAGCGGAGTGAAGAGCGCGATCACGATTGTGCCCACCACCAAAGCGAGAAACACAATCATGATTGGCTCGAGCAGCGAGGTGAGGCTGGCGACCGCGTTGTCCACTTCGTCGTCGTACACTTCAGCGATTTTCAGCAGCATTTCAGGAAGTTGCCCGGTTTCTTCGCCCACGTCGATCATGCTAGTGACCATCGGCGGAAAGGCCCCGCTCGCCTCCAGCGGCTGCACGATAGACTCGCCTTCCTTGACGCTGTCGTGGACTTTGGTGATGGCATTGGCGATCACGCTGTTACCGGCGGTTTCCCGAGTAATGTTTAGGGCCTGCAAAATCGGAACACCGCTCGTCACGAGCGTGCCAAGGGTGCGGGAAAAACGCGAGACCGCACTTTTCCGAATCAAATTTCCGAACAACGGCATGCGCAATTTAAAGCGATCGATCACGTGGCGTCCCGCTGCAGTGCGCGCGATGAATTTGTAAGCCGCGATCACAAAGACGATAAGGCCGAGAAGAATGAAACCGTGATTTTTGACGAAATTGCTGATGCCGATCACAAATTGGGTGATCGGCGGCAACGGTTTGTCGCCGAGCATTTCGTGAAAAATGGTCTGGAACTTCGGCACGATAAACACGAGCAGAAAAGCCATAATTCCCATCGCCAGCACGAGCACGATGACGGGATACACCATCGCGGCGACCACTTTGTTCTTAATTTTCTGGGCTTTCTCCTGGAATTCGGCAAGCCGCCCAAGCACGAGTTCGAGCACTCCGCCGAGCTCACCCGCTTTGACCATGTTGACGTAAAGTTTATTAAAGATGACTGGATGCTGCTCGAGGCTTTCGGAAAATGTGCTTCCGCCTTGCACGGAATCCGCAAGAGTGTTGATGGTGTTTTTCAACACGCCATCGCGTTCCTGCTTGGCGAGAACATTCAGACTGCGTAGGAGCGGCAGCCCGGCGTCGATCAACGTCGCCAGCTGACGCGTGAAGATCATCAGCGTCCTGGTTTTGACGGATTTGCGCTGAAAAAGAGCGATATTTTTTACGCTGCGGCTCTTCGCCACGCGAGGAATCACGGGCGTCGCGCGCTTGCGGTGGCCGTCCCTGCCGCCTTTCCCTTCCTCATGAACATTGGTTGGAAAATAGCCGGCCTGGCGAAGCCGACCGATGGCCTCGTTAGGGGAAGGAGCTTCGACGAGACCGGTGGATTCCTGGCCCCGCGAATCCAGAGCTACATAATTGTATCTCGGCACGTGTTAAGATTAGCGAATTCGGCAGCGCATTCCAAATGGTTAATTATCTTACGTGTACTTCAACACTTCCTCGACCGTCGTGTCACCATCGAAGATGCTGCGAATGCCATCCTGCCGAAGCGTCACCATCCCGAGCTCGATCGCCTTTTCTTTGAGAACCACCGTGGGCGCGCTCTCGTTGATCAGCGCGCGGATCGGGTCAGTAACCCTCAGCAGTTCGTAGATTCCTTTCCGGCCTTTGTAGCCGGTGTTGTTGCAGGAGTCGCATCCTTTTCCATAATAAAAATGCCGGTCGCCGATGTCGTGTGACGAAAGGTTCAACTGTTCGAGCACTGTCGCCTTCGGCTCATAGGTGCTGCGGCATTGCGGACAAATTTTGCGAATCAGACGTTGGCCAAGGACCGCTTCGAGGGTCGAAGAGATAAGAAAAGGCTCAATTCCCATGTCGATCAAACGGGTGATTGCGCCCGGCGCATCGTTTGTGTGCAATGTCGTAAAAACGAGGTGGCCGGTAAGTGATGCTTGAATCGCGATCTGCCCCGTCTCGAGATCGCGCGTCTCGCCGACCATGATCCGGTCTGGGTCCTGCCGAAGAAAAGTCCGCAACACGCGCGCAAAGCTCAGACCAATGGCTTCGTTCACCGGCACCTGCATGATGCCCTCGAGATTATATTCAATCGGTTCTTCCGCGGTCAGCAGTTTGGAGTCGAGAGTGTTTATCTTCCGCAGGCAGGAATACAACGTCGTCGTTTTTCCCGAACCGGTCGGGCCAGTGGCGATGAAGATCCCGTTCGGCCGATAAATGATTTCGAGAATGTAATCGCGAATATAATCCGGCATCCCGAGGCTCTCGAGATCGAGGTTAACCGTCGCGCGATCGAGCACACGCAGCACTACGCTTTCGCCAAATTGCGTCGGCAAGGTGGAAACTCGGAAATCGATGCTGCGGCCGGCAATGTTTTTTTGGATGCGCCCATCCTGAGGTAGACGTCGCTCGGCTATGTTCATGTTCGCCATCACTTTCACGCGCGAGATCACTGGCAACGCGAGACGACGAGGAGGCGGAACCATCTCGTAAAGTGCGCCATCAACGCGATAGCGAATTTTGAATTCGCCTTGGAACGGCTCGAAATGAATGTCGCTTGCACGGTCCTGGATCGCCTGATAGAGAATCAAATCGACGAATCGAATGATTGGCGTCGCGTTCGCTTCTGCTTCGATGTTGGCTCCGCTGACATCCTCCCCGACCAGCGTCATCAGCTGCCCAACGTCGCCGAGCTGCTTCAGGATTTCTTCCATGGTGGAAGTGTCTTCGCCGTAGTGACGTCGGAGTCGTTCTTCAATTTGAGTCGTCGGAGCGATGACTACTTCAATGTCACGACCCAGCGCGAAGCGAAGATCTTCGACCGCTTGCGCGTCAAGCGGATCAGCTAGCGCGACTTTTATCGCGTTGTCGGCGAGACCGACAGGCAGCGCGCCATGCAATCGTGCCAAACCCGCCGGGATCAGCCGAAGGACTTCCGGAGGGATTTCGAGAGAGGCGACATCGATCAATTCCGTACCAAGAGCATCCGCGATCGTCTGGTAAAAACCGTGCTCGTCAACGATACCTTGATTGACGATTGCTTCCGCAATCGGCTTGCCATTCTCGGTCGCTTCCAGCAGCACGTCCTCGACCTGCGATCTGTCCAGAAGACCTTGCTCGACAAAAAGATCAGTAACTTGCGTGTTGTTCACGAATAGCAGTCAGAGATTTGAGGATTGGCGACGCGTGCGCTCATCAGTTGATGTCGGCGAGCGTGACCGAGATGACTTCCTCAGCTGAAGTGAGGCCGCCGAGGACTTTGCGCACTCCATCTTCCCGGAGCGTGCGCATACCGAGCTCGCGCGCGCGTTGACGAAGCTGCATGGTCGGGGCGCGATTGTTCACCATGTGGCGGACTTCGTCATCGATGACAAAAATTTCGAAGATACCCATTCGTCCCTTGTAACCGGTTCGGCGGCATTGTTCGCAGCCGACCGCTTTCATCACATTCGCTTCACTCATTTGGGAAGGCTCGATTTGGAGTGCACGCAGTTCGGTATCGCTGAGCTCGCCCGGCGTTTTGCATTCCGAGCACAGCCGCCGCACAAGCCGCTGCGCCATGATCGCACGAATAGAGCTGGCCACGAGAAATGGCTGCACGCCGATGTCGATCAAACGCGCGATGGCCGACGGAGCATCGTTTGTATGCAGCGTGCTGAAGACGAGATGGCCAGTCAGACTCGCGTTGGTGGCGATCGCTGCGGTTTCGAGATCGCGAATCTCTCCGATCATGATGATATTCGGCGCCTGCCGCAAAATCGAGCGCAACACCGTAGGAAACGTTACGCCGATATCTGAATTCACCTGGACCTGATTGATGCCGTTCATCTGATATTCGACCGGCTCTTCCACAGTGATGATTTTGCGGTCGGGCTTGTTGATGTAGTTCAAACAGGCGTAGAGCGTGCTCGTTTTTCCGGAACCGGTCGGGCCCGTGACGAGCAGAATTCCATCGGGCGACTGAATGAGGCGTTCGAAAGTCTCCTGGTCGTCGCTCAGGAAACCGAGCTCGGGCAGCCCGAGCATCAAGCTCGATTTATCGAGCAAACGCATTACCATGCTTTCGCCGTGATTGGTCGGCACGGTGGAAACGCGAAGGTCGATTGATTTTCTTCGCATCCTCACCTGGATGCGTCCGTCCTGGGGGAGGCGTTTTTCCGCGATGCTCATTGTTCCCGTCATGATTTTGAGACGGCTAATGATGGCGGATTGTAATTTCTTTGGTGGCGCCTGCATTTCCTGCAAGACGCCATCGATGCGGAAGCGGACGCGAAATTTTTTTTCGAGCGGCTCGAGATGAATGTCGCTCGCGCCCAAACGGTGAGCTTCGAGGAGGAGCAGGGAAACCATTCGGATGATTGGCGCGTCAGCGGAGTCGTCCTCGGAGAATTCCGCCGCTTCGGCGATGTCGATGTCGACATCAGCACCTTCATCGAGCCGGCCCCTCAGTTCATCCGCCGCTTCTTCCGCGCTGCCGTAGTATTTCAGCAGTGCCTCGCGAATTTTTAGAGGCGCAGTGCAGACAAATTCGATTTCGCGTTTAAGGAGAAAACTGAGGCTGTCGATACTGTCGAAATCGAGCGGATCGCCGGTGGCCACGACCAGGCTGCCGTCGTTCATCGAGACCGGGATCACTTTGAACCGGCGCGCTTCCTGCCCATTGATTTGGTTAATTACTTCCTGTGGAATCACCATGCCGGAGAGATCGACCCAATCCATGTGCGCCTGGGAAGCCAGGCTGCGTGAGACATCATCGGCGGAGACAATTCCGTCCCTGACCAAAGCATCGATGACGCTCGTCGCGCCATTCCGGTTCACCCTGGCATGCTCAATCTGCGGCCGCGTGATCAGGCCGACGTCCTTTAGGATATCGAGCACGTAGTCTTCGTTAGGTTGCACAGACGGTCAGCTTGCGAAAAATGGCGTTTTCCGAGTAAAAAGCGTACGATTCATGCGCTGATGTGTCAATGAGACGAGTTGTCGACCAGCGCGAATCGAATTAGAAAAGGAGTAGCTTAGCCCGGCTGGCGCGATTTCTCAACGGCGACTTCGGACCCCAGTTTTTCACTCCGCGCAACAGAACCCAAAGGCGCCATCTTTGAAGAAACCAACCGCCTTTCGGCTACTCTACCGTAACGCTCTTGGCCAGATTGCGCGGTTTGTCCACGTCGCGACCGAGAACCACCGCAAGATGGTAGGCGAAGAGCTGGAGCGGGATCGCGGTGAGAATCGGCATAACAACGTCCGGCGCGGCCGGCACAGAAAGAATGTCGTCGGCGATTGATTTCAAACGCGCGGCTCCGCTTTCAGTGGTGACGGCGATGATCGGACCTTTGCGCGCTCTGACCTGCTCAATATTGTTCAGATTTTTCGAAAAGACTGCGTCGTCGGGTGCGATAAAGATGGATGGAAGCTCGGGATGAACGAGAGCAATGATGCCATGCTTGAGCTCGGCGCTCGGATGCCCCTCGGCGAAAAGGTAGGTGATCTCTTTCAACTTCAGCGCGCCTTCGAGCGCGATCGGGAAATTCAATTGTCGGCCGAAGAAGAGCACGGCAGGAGCGCTGGCGTATTTTTTTACAAGTGATTTTATCTGATCGCTCAGTTTCAAGACCTGCTCGATCTGGTCTGGTAACGCTTGGAGCGCTTCGATGATGCGTGTTCCTTCCACGGTGGAGAGATGACGCATTCGACCGAGAAGCAAGCCGATCAAAATAAGAATGGCGACTTGCGAGGTGAACGATTTGGTCGCCGCGACCCCGATCTCCGGCCCGGCGTGCATATAAACGCCGCCATCGCTTTCGCGTGCGATCGTGCTTGCGACGTTGTTGCAAATACCGAGTGTGCGATAGCCTTTGCGTCGGCTTTCGCGCAATGCGCCTAACGTGTCGGCGGTTTCGCCACTCTGGCTAATGGCGAAAACCAGGGTGTCAGCGGTCATCGGCGTATTCCGATGACGGAACTCGCTGGCGTATTCGACTTCGGTGGGAAGGCTCGCAAGTTGCTCGATCAAATATTCCCCGACCATCGCGGCGTGCAACGCGGTCCCGCATCCGGTCAGGACGACGCGGCGGACATCGCGCAGTTGCGCCGCGGTCATATTCAATCCGCCGAGTTTAGCGGTGCACTCTTCGAGACTCAATCGGCCGCGCATCGCGTCGCGCACCGACCCCGGCTGCTCGAAGATCTCCTTGAGCATGTAGTGCGCGTAATTACCTTTTTTAATGTCTTCGGCGGTGAATTCGACTTTGCTGACCTGATGATTCCCGCGTTCGCCCCCGAGTGAGCTGATCTCGAATTTGTCGCGCTCGACCGCGACGACATCGAAGTCGTTGAGATAAACGGCATCGCGAGTGTAAGCGACAATTGCGCTCACATCACTGGCGAGGAAGTTCTCGTCCTTACCGACACCGAGAACCAGCGGGCTGCCGCGTCGCGCTCCCACGAGGAAATTCGGGATGTCGCTATGCACCAGCGCTATTCCATAAGTGCCGATGACTTGTTGCAGCGCCGTGCGAACCGCAGTGACCAAACGGCTCTTGGACTCCGCGCCGTCAAGTTGATCGTAAATCTTGCCGATTAAATGCGCGAGTACTTCCGTGTCGGTTTGCGACATAAAGTTGTCGTCGCCGTCGCGAAGCAGCTCGTCCTTAATCTGTTGATAATTTTCGATCACGCCGTTATGCACGAGCGCCAGTTTTCCGCTGGCGTCGAAATGCGGATGCGCGTTCTGGTCGGTCGGTTTTCCGTGCGTCGCCCAGCGCGTATGGCTGATGCCGAATGTGCCCTGGATGGGCTTGTCGACCATCAACCGCGAAAGTCCGGCAATGCGTCCGGCGCATTTGCGCGTTTCGATATGGTCGCCATTTGCGATGGCAACCCCGGCCGAGTCATACCCCCGGTATTCGAGGCGGCGAAGACCATCCAGTAAAATTGGTGCGGCCTGAGCTTTTCCGACATATCCCACAATTCCACACATAAAGATTCGGCGAGAGCATCCCATCCGCGCTGCTGCTGCGCAAGCGACCGGCGCAGCGGGAAAACCCCGTTGGAATGTGCGACAACTTGGTTGATCGTGAGACGCCGCGCCGCGAAGATACGCGCGCCGCACTTCCAGAGTAATTTCCCGGTATGATGCAAAGCCCAGCCCTGCCGCCCGGCACCACCCAGCGCACTCTCGCGATCATCATGGGCGGGGGCGCCGGCTCGCGCTTGTTTCCTTTAACAAAGGACCGCTCAAAACCAGCGGTGCCGCTTGGGGGTAAGTATCGACTGGTCGATATTCCAATCAGTAACTGCCTCAATTCGGGCCTGCGTTCGATTTATGTGCTCACGCAGTTCAATAGCATGTCGCTACATCGGCACATTCAGGCGAGCTACAAGTTCGACAATTTTTCCCGCAGCTTCGTCGACATTCTCGCGGCGCAGCAGACACCGGAAGGATCGGAATGGTACCAGGGAACTGCCGATGCTGTTCGGCAAAACATGCGCTACTTCCTCGAGCGCCCGTTTGATTATTTTTTGATCCTGAGCGGTGACCAGCTTTATCGGATGGATTTTCGCACGCTCCTGCATCAGCACATCCGGTCGGGCGCGGAGATCACGCTCGCGACCACGCCGGTTCCGCGTGAAGCGGTCTCTGAGTTCGGGATTATGCAAAGCGGATTGGATCGGCGCATTAAACGCTTCGTCGAAAAACCGAAGGAGAACATGATACTCGACGGATTAAAGCTCGACTCCGAACTCCTCGCTTCGATCGGCAGCGGCGCAGAGGAGGAATTGTTCCAAGCCTCGATGGGTATTTACCTTTTCAATCGCGAAATCCTGCCGGATTGCCTCAACAACAATTTGGTCGATTTCGGGAAAGACGTGATTCCGCAATCAATCCAGGATCATCATGTCGATAGCTTCATCTTCAAAGGCTACTGGGAAGATATCGGGACTATCCGCGCATTTTTCGAGGCGAATCTCGAGCTGACCGACCTCGAACCGAAGTACAGTTTCTTCGAAGCGCAATCACCAATCTATACGCATCCGAGATTTTTGCCGGGGAGCAAAATAAATGGTGCCGCCTTGCGCCAGGCGATCATCGCGGACGGGTGCATCATTTCGGATGCGCACCTCGAGCGTTGCGTGATCGGGGTGCGCAGTATTATTCGAAGCGGGGCGACGATTCGCGACAGCATTGTGATGGGCGCGGATTATTTTGAGACGGATCGCAACACGACGATGCCGGGCAAACCGCCCATCGGCATCGGCCGAAATTGTGTGATCGACCGCGCGATCGTCGACAAAAACGCGCGCATCGGTGACGGCGTGGTCATTACACCCGAAGGAAAGCCGGCAAAGCTGGACGCTGAGAATTACTTTATCCGCGATGGGATCGTCGTCGTTCCGAAAGACGCGGTGATTCCAGCCGGCTTCTGGATTTAACTTGCGAAAGCTG
>JBDUDH010000083.1:0-27604 GCA_040003015.1 Verrucomicrobiota bacterium
GGTCGAAGGCTTAGCAGCGCGGCCAGCACAATAGCAACGCCGGCTCTGCGAACGCGAAGATTACGATTCGCTCGCCGCCATGTTAATTGCGTCGATCAACTGACGGAAACGGCCGAAGCTGCGACGATGCGGCGTAAAAATCAGGCGTGGCAGTTGCCAGATTTCAGGCTCGTTTTTTTCCTGCCGAAGTGCGCTCCCTTGCACGATCTTTCCTGTCCTGACCAGATCGGCAAATTTCTCGTTTAATTCCGCGATGGCAGCGTTCGAAAGTGGCTGGCAGATGCGGAAGACGAGCCGATCGCCGACCCATCGAGCGGAATGGTAAATCTTGTAAAATCGCAAGATTTCCTCAACCGCTTCGCTGACATTATGCACGATCTTAAAAAGGTAGAAATCGTCCGGCGCGATGAACCCTAACTTGAAGAGATGCTCGGTGAGAAATTTCATCCACGTTTCCCAGTAAGTCCCCTCGGGCCGATCGAGCAACACGACCGGAATGATCCGCGCTTTCCCGGTCTGCATGAGCGTGAGCACCTCGAAGGCTTCGTCCATCGTGCCGAAACCGCCGGGGAAAAGCGCAAAAGCATGCGTCTGTTTCACGAAGTTGAGTTTGCGGGTGAAGAAGTAATTGAAGTTGATCAACTTTCGGTCGCCTTCGATGATTTGATTGGCGTGTTGCTCGAAGGGGAGCCGAATGTTGAGGCCGAAACTGCGCTCGCGTCCGGCGCCGCGCTGGGCCGCGCCCATGATGCCGTCACCACCACCGGTGATGACCATGTAATTGTGCTCGACCATTTGGCGCGCAAATTCTTCCGCGACCTGAAACTCCGGCGCGTCTGCTGAAGTCCGCGCTGAACCAAAAACGACGACCTTTCGAAAGTCTCGATACGGCGCAAAAACTTTCGCGGAATAGCGCAGCTCTTTCAGTGAGCGACTGATCAACTTGAGATCAGCCGTTCCCATCTTATCACGCGCCATTTTCAGCGCCGTGACAATCATTTCTTCGATCAGCTCTGGTGATTTTCCCGGGCCCCAGTCGGCCACGAGTTGGCGAACACGCGCGTCAAACGGCGGATCAATGCTGGATTGCCGGTGGGAAGGCTGATCGTGCGTCGCGCCTGCAGTAAAATCTTCCACCGCTTAGTTTCGACTTCGCCACCCACGAGCGCACGAGGAAAGTTTCACGGCAAGCAGTGCAAACAAAGATTTGAACCGCGCCGCTTGCACATTCACACACTTTTGAGGTCGGCGAGAATCTCGCGCACGTGCCGAATCGGCAGTGAATAATGACCTTCGTTTTCAACAAAGTGAGTGCGGCAATTCGGGAGCCTGGACGCGACCTGTTCCGCCAGGAGAAATGAAAAACTGCGGTCCGCTTTGCCATGCCACAAGCGCACCGGCACGCGAATTTCTTCCAACGAAAATCCCCACGGCTCCGCATAAATCTGAGCATCGGCCATCACTCCGTGGGCCGAGCCGCGCCAGGCTTGACGTTGACTTTCGAAGAAAATTTCGAATGCGGCAGAATCGCGCAGAACGTTGGCGTCGCACGGCTGAAGCAGCTTGAGCAGGAGCGGCCGCAGACGAAGCGGCATGCGCACCGAGAGAAAAGGGCGCGCGAGCTGGAATGATCGCCGCAGGACCTCGGGGTGTTTGCGGTAAAAGAAAAGCATCCAGCGATAAAGCGGGAATAAGCCGCCGCGATCTGCGAGATCAGCGATCGGCGGCGCGCCACTCACGATCGAGATCGCTCGCACTCTTTGCGGCATCGCCCATGCGGTCGCGAGTGCGTAGGGAGCTCCGCCGGAAACGGCGAGCATCCGAAAATTAGCGATACCCAGATTATCTGCCACCTCTGCGATCAGTGGCGGCCAATCGAGCAGCTTGCGATTCGCATGGAATGCCGAATGCCGGATGCCGGGACGATCGGGAGAAATGATGCGAAGATTGAGTTCCCGGGCGGCGTCATCCGTCAGTTGCGCCATCGTGCGCGAGCTGGGCCAGCCGTGGCAAAACATGACCGGTTCGCCATTCGCATCGCCATATTCCGCCATGGCGACGGAGCGACCGCACTTCAGCTCGATAATTTTTGGATGTTCCATCATGGATGCGGGGTGGACGATCGGATCACCGCGGAATAAGTTCCGCGCGTAAGGTTCGAGCGATGCCACAATTTTCTTATCGCGCACGGAATGCGCAAGGCGGTTTGGTCGAGGGCGTGCTGAATGTCACCGATCGATCGGTTGCCATTCGACAGATCGAGCAACAGCGATGTGTTCCCATTCGGATCGAAGCGGTCGCTGTTGGTCCGGAGACTCCGGGTCAAAACCAAACTGTCACGGCACCAAGTGCGCAAAATCTTAAAATTCCGCACGGACAGTTGCTCATTTTTACCGAGCAACTTGGCCATTTGCTGCAAGCGGGCATGACGCTGGACGAAGGATTGGCCGTGCTCGAAAAACGGTTGAAACATCCGCGCGTCCACGAGATGACAAAGGCGTTGCACCGGGCCCTGGTGGATGGGCGCAGTTTCTCGCAGGCGCTGCGCGATTTTCCGCGAATCTTTCCCGCTCTCTACGTCAACATGGTGGGCGCGGGCGAAGCGAGCGGGGCGCTTCCCGATATCCTCGCGCGACTGGTTAATCATCTGATGCAGGCGAAAAATCTGCGCGACAGCGTGCAGCAGGCGCTGATTTATCCGGCTTTCCTCGCCCTGGCCGGCGCAACGCTGATCACAATCTTCATCACCTTTATGGTGCCGCAACTGACCGGATTCATGTCGCAAAATGGCGGTGCGCTTCCCTTACCGACGAGAATTTTGCTCCACGTCCATCACTTGATCACCGCTTACTGGTGGTTGTTCGCGCTGCTCATGGTCGGCGCGGTCATCGGCTTCCGCGCATTTGTGCGCGCGGACGAAGGACGAATGAGCTGGGATCGATTTCGACTGTTTATCCCGGGCTACGGCCGAATCATTCGGCATCGTTATTATGCGCAATTTTCCCGGACCCTCGGCACCTTGATGGAAAACGGCATTCCGCTTTTACGAGCGCTCGATCTGGTAACGGAAATCGCGGCGAACAGCTATCTCGAATCGAAATTGCGCGAGGTGCGACGCGCTGTGATCGATGGCGCGACACTTTCCGCCGCGCTCTCAGCGCAGCACTTATTCCCCGATTTATTTACTGACATGATGGCGGTCGGTGAACAGACCGGCCATTTCGCGCAAACGATGCAGACGATCGCGGACGTCTACGAACGCGAACTTGATCGCACGGTGAAAATTATTTCGGCGCTGATTCCACCGGTGATTATCGTGTTGATCGCGGTGATCGTTGGTTTCGTCGTTTACAGCATTCTCTCGGCCGTGTTTGAAATGACGCACAGTTTGCAGTTCCGACCTCACTGAGCTAATCTCGCGCCGTTCACATGCTTCTTCGCGTCGCAACGTTCGCCCTATTTTTCTCAGGGATTCTCGTTGCGCGCGCGCAGATGGCGCTGAATCAAACCCTCCCGGCGACGACAAAAATCGCGCCATCGATCAGCGAAGCACCGAACAGTGCCTGGTTGGATCTGCGGCAGAACACGGCGGTCAATGCCAAACCTCAAACCACGCCGAATTGGGTCGAGGCGGTGACAATCGCTCCCGCCGCGACACCGGGAAGAACAGTCTTTCGCATCCGACTTTCGCGACCGAACGATGAAGCCCGGATTTTGTCGTTTCGGCTTTTCTTTGATGATAACGCACAGCAACCGCCGGAGTTGATCGCGTGGGATGAATCGGGTTCGCAATTGCTGCGTTCCGGTCCGCTCGGCGCGGGAATAAATCTGCCGAGCTCGGCGACAGTGATGGTGCCGATGATCGGTGTTTCGGCGATCGACGTGGAAGTGCCGGGCGACGGCAAAACCGTGCGAGGCGCTTATCTCGATTGGATGAAGAGCAGCGAAATCATGCATCCCATCAATGCGGAGCAGCGCACGTTGATCCCGGAGCCGTTTGCGGCGGCGGCGCCATTACATGCGCCCGATCGCGATACGGAACTCTTCGGCACAGTCACTGCCACGCTCGCTGCCGAAACGCTTCAGATCGGACCAAGCATTCAAACCGGCGCCGCTTTCCAGTTTGAGATCGAAGCACAACCGCTGCTCGCGCTTTTGACATTTGAAGTGGCAAGTCCGGACGTGGCAACTCCTCCCGAAATTTTTGTAAATGGCCAGGACGTGGGAGCTGCCGTGCTCGCTTTGCCCGATCTCGCGGATCCTGGTTATCGCGGCATCGTGGCATCGCTCGCGCAGCAAATGCACTTTGAGTACACCGGTTGGTTGCGGGCGCAAATGCTTATGCCGGTCTCGGTGTTGAAGGCCGGGACTAACGACCTAATCGTGATCAGTGGAGCCGGCACGCCGGCTTCGGCGATCCGCGCGACGCAAATTCAGCTAAAGTATCTTTGGGACAAATCGGATTACCTGCTTCAGCCGACTCAATAGCGACGGTCAAAGCTATGCGAAAAACAGAAAGCGCTTTCACCCTCCTGGAGATCATGATTGTGGTCACGATCATCGCGCTCCTGATGAGCGCGGCCATTTACAAACTCAAAGGCAATGTGGAGTACGCGCGGCACAGCCGAGTATCCGCGGACGTTCAAAGTATCAGTACGCAACTCAAACTTTACGAGAGCATGAATGGTTTTTATCCCACGACCGAGCAGGGTCTGCAAGCGCTCGTTGTGCAACCAGATACTGAGCCGAAACCGCAACGCTGGTATCAGCTATTTCAGGAAATGCCGAAAGACCCCTGGAACAATAACTACGTTTATTACAACCCCGGCAGGAAGAATCCAAACGGGTTCGATCTGTATTCCACCGGCCCCGATCGCACGCCCGATACGGCCGACGATGATTGGGGTAATTAGCTAAACGCCAAACTGCCAATCGGGTCAGCGCTATTCGCTTTCAGTCGGTCGCGGGACCGGGGGCTGCACGTTTCGACGAATGATTCCACGGACGTGAGGCCGCGGTGTGGGAACAGCCGGAACCATTTTCGGCGGCGGCACCGGCAATCGGGCTGCGGGCTGCGGCGGCGGCGCGCCTGGCTGAGGGCCAAATGGCTGCGGTTGAGGCTGCACTTGCGCCTGCGGATTCTGGATCGGCTGGCTCAATAACGCTTCGTTAAAGGTAACAGTCGCAAATTGTCCATCCTTTGAGATCGTTACCTTGGTCGCGCCGACTCGATCCGACCAATCGATCGTCGAAATACTGAAACCCTCGACCGGCCCCTTTGTGGTCAGATATTTTTTAAAGTCCTTGTCACTGGAAGAAGCGATTGTGACGAGATCGCCTTCGCTCGAGCGGGCAGCATTTGCAACGTAGAGATCTTTCGCGAAATCTGGCGCGGTTCCGACTGGAGCCGCCGCCGTCGCTACGGCGAATGGCGAATGTTTCAACATCGGCTCATAGCGCGAAAAGCTCATACCTTTGGGCAAATCGTCATCGGCCAAAAGGCCGACTGTCCCGAGCACAAGAACCGACGCAGACCAGGCAAGACAAACTTTTAGCTTCATCTTATTTCGCGCGACGCGGAGCGAACCACTTCGCGATCTTAAATTTTCCACGCACTATGGTAGGATCGCCGCTGTCGATCATCAAATTGACGTTTTCGAAAACGATAAACGCTTCCGGCCTTTGCATGTCGTAAAGAAAATGAACGAGTGGCGGCCAGGCGCATTTGGTCTCAACCGAGGCAAAGACCGACTGATGCGTCGGCGCGGCATCGCCCAGGCCGATCGCTGGGTTTTCGATTAAGATTGCGTGCTTGCTCGCGACTTGTTTCACCTGGTCGAGGAGCGTCGAAGCGTCAACTTCACTTTTCGAGACCGGTTGAGTTTTCTTCAGCCAGTTTTCGCGATTCGCCCACATCTTGTGCTCCTTCAGGTAAACGATTTGTTCGGCCCGCGCCGTCCGTCGCGCGCTGAAGGCTGCGTGCGCTTTTCCGGCCATGCCAAAGAGCGCGCTCCAAATCCAGAGATTGATCAGGAGGAACACGATCCCAGCGACCGACACGGCCAGAAGGCGTTCGCGCTGGTTCATGCGGAGATACCAGGCGGGCATCATTTCGGTTTCGCTTCCAGCCGGAATTGCGCGTGATCGTTAGGCAAAATTCGGGGCGACCCCATCTCAAATGCGAAGACCCCAAGATCACGGTTCTTTTTAATATTTTGCGCAAACTCATAGGCGAGCGCGGCCGATGGCGCCTCGCCCTCGACCTGAATTTGTCTGGCGGATTGCTTGTAAGCGGTGATCCGCACATCCTGATTCGGAAGACTTTCAAACAAGTGCAGCAACACTTCGATGGGGTAGTAACGCGGATCAATCGCCGGAGCGAGTGCCTTCCAGGTCGCCTCCGTTTCTTTAACGAACGCAACCTCCGAGGCGTCACGCGCAACGCGCTTATCGAGACTTCCGACCATGAGTCGTAACGCGAACACATAAGCGAAAAAGAGCACGAGAGCGGCCGCATAAGCTCCGCCCGCCCAAAGGAGCCGCTGGCGCCATTCTGCGCGGCGAACGATCTGGACGCGCTGCTGTTTCCATTGTTCTGGAAGGAGATTGAGTTTGACGGGCGCCGGTGGCATTTCGAGGCCGACCAGCTCGGGCCGTTGCGCAAAGAGCGATTCCACCATGTCGCGCAACGGCAGGCAGGTTTCGTCAAGCAAGACGCTCGGGAATAAACTGTTGATCCCCTGGAGTTCGGCGCTCAGCGTCAGTTGCGGCAGGTCACGCTGAAGCTGTTCGGGTTCGCGTGCGTCGAGCGTGCGGGTAAGACTAAGCTTGCCATTTTCGCTGATCGCAGAGATGAGTTTTTCGCCTTCCGGATAAATGAGCAAGGCGCGCCCTTCCGCCGCGTGAGTGGCGGCGCGCTGCGCGGCATAGACTGTGACCTGACTTGGGATATGACCGCGGAGCAAAAGCGGCGCTGCCATTTCCGAGAGTCTTTGGTTGTGGACAGCGACAGCCGAAATAACGCTGTCGCTTTCCGTCTGCTCGATGATCTCGTAGTCAGTGGTGACTTCGTCGGGAGAATAAGGGAAGGATTTCTCGACCTGGATTCGGACCATCGCGGGAAAATCTTGCGGATCGACGGTCGGCAAGCGCAGGCGTTGCGCGAGCACCATGCTAACCGGAAGCCCGAGGACGAACTCTTCGCCGGCATTGAGAAGATTGGCCGCTTCCTCGAGATTTTCGAGCGCGTGCACATCCCAAACGCCATTCCCGCTTACAGATCGCACCAGATTCCAGCCATGCGACGCGGGGGTGATGAAAGAAGGTTGCGATGCAGGCTCGATAATTACAGCTCCTTCCACCTGATCATTTGCGGCGTACCTTCGTTTTTACGGACGATCATCTGCACAACTCGCGTTGCCTGGCCCGATTTTCCGACGCTGACCACGCGCAGCACCTGATCATTAAATCCGACCAGCGTGGCCAGCTGCTTAAATTGTTCCGGCGAGAATCCCAGCGCAAGGCGAAGCTCATCGAGCGATTTAAATTGCTGATCGTCCGCTGTGCCATCGATTTTATCGGGACCGCGCCGTAACTGAAGAAAACGATCCACCAAACCTTCTGACATGCCGGGTAACGAAAGCAGGACGTCACGCGATGCCCATACGAGATCGATCGGCCCGGTGCTGTAGAGAGTAAAATCGCTCTCCCAATCCGGCCGCATGGTGAACGCTTCCCAGCCTTTGATTTTTTTTAAATCTTCGATGCGCGAGAGGATTGTATTTGCCGGTTTGTAGGAATCGCCTGCCTCGGCGCCATTCAGGCGCACGAGATCATCGGGGTCGACCCAATCGAGCAGACAGTCGATCATGCGATCGCGCTCATTCAGATCGACACCTTTGTTCTCCAAATATTTTCGCAAAATTTCCAGATGCTGCGGATCTTCGCCGGCTACGATCCAGTTCAGATGTATTCGGCCACCTTCGCCGGTGATCCGCGCCTGAAAAGTTTCGGTCCGCCCGACGCCGCCGCGGAGGACGGGCGAGCCTGGCTTCACTGCCGGATGCAACGCAACCTCCGCGCCCGACGAAGCCATCGCTTCCGCTTCGACGACGCGGCTCGCATTTCCGGAAAGTGACATGCGCGCATCAATCTCCAGCGCCCAGGCGATGACCGTCGCGCTCAATAAAAAAAGCGCCCACAGGGAAAGCATCAGTGCAGCTCCACGACGATTTTTCTGCTGGGAGAGTTTCATTTTAAAAAGGAGTGCGCTGCAACGGAAGCATCGCTTCCCAAGGCACCGATCTTCCTGTTCGCTTGATCGAGAGTCGGACGAGATGTGGCAAGACTGATGTGTCGGTCCATTGCTTCGTCCATGTGTTTAGCCGCGGATCGAAATAGCGAATCTGCATGCTTTCGACATTTGAAATCAACGGCACCCAGGTTTCATTCTCGCTGCTCGGAGTGGCGTCGTCCTTTGGTTTTCGGACAAAGCCGAGCTCCATCAAATCGCCTTTGTTCATCGGCCGTAAGCGCAAGGTGACAAAAAAATCGCCGGCTGCATATCGCGTCAGCAGTCCCGCGCCCGAGCTGCACACCCAGGACATCTCATCACGCTCCTGGCCGCTGAGTTTGAACGCCTCGCCTGCCAGCATGCCCTGACCGGCCGGCAAATTTTGCAGCTGTTCGGTGAGAAGGTTAGCCAGGCCGTCATAGCTCGCATCCGTCGTGCTTTCCTCGGCAGAAACGCGCACTGCAACCAGATTCGATTCGACGAATCGATAAATCGCAATCGACATCATCCCGAGAATTCCTACTGCGAGCATGATCTCGAGTAATGTGAAACCGAGGCGTTGTCCGCTTTTAACCGGCGCGATAAACATAAAAGACAATCTGTTTTGATTGCATCACACCGTGGCGGGACCACTCGGCGGTTAGCGTCACCCGACTGATTCCCCCAAGATCGAGACCTTGTTCGTCCTTAAGTCCGGCCGCCGCGCTTTTCTGCGAAAGCTTCACGATGCCGTAACCCGTATCGATTTTCGTTTCCTGCGAATTATCCGGTCGCGGAGGGGCCGCCTGGATTTCCGCCATCCGATTGGCCAGGATTTGCCGCACCCGGTTTTCTTCTTCATTCAAGGCGCTTGCGTTCAAACAGTTCTCCACCGATCGGCCAAGAGCGAGCACGCCGATGACAAAAATCGTCACGCCGAGCAGCACTTCATAGAGCGCAAAAGCATTAGACGTACGCTTATTTTGCCGCATAACTCGCAAGCTCGGGACGCGCTGTCAACGCCGAGTAATTCGCCGTCCAATGGCCGTCCGCTCCTTTGAAATTGATGGTGGCCGGCTCGCAGGTTCCCGATGGCCAAAAAATCCATTGTGCCGGCGGATCTTTCGCTAGTGCAACGGGTAAATGAAGCTGAAAGAGGCTGGCTTCATTCTGCGGCAGACTAGCCACAGGTAATTCCGACTCCTTCTCTCGGAAACTCTCAGGTCGCAGAATGACGGCTTGTTCGTGCCACTCAATGAGATAAGGGCGGCGTTCTTTTACGCTGCGTTCCTGCGCCTGGCGCACGAGGTCGTTCATATTGTCGAAAGAGCGGCGCAGTCGGCGATCCGCGAGCACCCCGCTTACGCTCGGGACCGCGAGCAGCACAATCAGGAGCAGGATGAAAACGGCAATCGCGATTTCGATCAATGTAAATGCGCGGCAGCGCTGCACGACCAAATTTACGGGACGCGGGTGAAAATCACAAGGGGCGCTGTAAAACCGAGTGCTCCATGCAATTCACCGCTAAAAATTAGCAATGCAGCGGCAGCGAGGGCTTAACGGATGTGATAATCTTTAGCGTGAGGTTTCGTATCGGACTTTTAGTGGCGGCGATCGTTGTCGTGGCGATGATTGTCTGGCAAGGACTCGCTGCACACGGCGCACCTGATCCGACGCAACCCAATACGAGCCCGACTGTCGCATTCCTCGACATCGGCATTCTGGTTTTTCGCGAGGGACTCGAATGCATTCTCGTTCTGGCGGCCATCACTGCGAGCATGACCGGTGCGAAACGCGCGCATCGCCGGCCGGTTGCCTTCGGCGCGGGTGTCGCATTCATCGCCAGCTTGATCACCTGGTTCATCGCCGTGCGAATTGTCAGTTCGCTGAGCGACAATGTTTCCGCGCTCGACTTGCAGGCGGCGACCGGACTTCTCGCTGTCATTGTCTTGCTCGTGATCATGAATTGGTTCTTCCACAAGATTTATTGGGGCGGCTGGATTCGCGCGCACAATCGTCGCCGCAAAGCATTGCTCGAAGGCGCAAACGGGAATGGAATCACGCACTCGCGCCTTTGGTGGGGATTAATCCTGCTCGGGTTCACTTCGCTTTATCGCGAGGGATTCGAGGTTGTCTTGTTCCTGCAAAGCTACTATTTGCGACTGGGCGGAGGCGTGGTTTTAAAGGGAGCGCTGCTTGGCCTGATGCTTTCCGCGATGGTGGCTGTGCTCACCTTCGTTCTGCAACAACGTTTGCCGTACCGCAAAATGCTAATCACAACCGGCATTCTGCTCGGCGTCGTGTTGCTCGTGATGGTCGGCGAGCAAGCGCAGGAGATGCAACTGGCCCATTGGATTTCGCAAACGGAAATTCCATGGCTGGTGAATGTGATCCCGGCATGGGCGGGAATGTGGTTCGCGGTTTTCCCGACTTACGAGACGCTCATTGCGCAAGTGATCGCGGCCATTTTGGTTATCGGCTCCTATTATGCGGCGCGACATTTTGGCGGCGCGGCGCCGGCGGAAACGGAAGTCAATGCCGCGGTCTTGCAACGGCTCGAAACGGTTCCCTAATTCGCGGACCGCTAACTCTTACTTCGCGCGATGACAAAATTCACGTTGTCGCTCTTGTTATTGTCGCTCTTGTTGGCAGTTTCCGCTTTCGCGGGCGCCCGACGGTTCACTTACATTTATGAAGCCACCACGGCTGCGCCCGGCGGATTCGAACTGGAAAATTGGATCACGTGGCAATCGCAAAAAATTGCCGACAACGAATTTCAGGAGGTGGATTTCCGTCACGAAATTGAATTCGGTATTACCGATCAATTGCAGGCTGGTGTGTATCTGGCTGATTGGTTTTATCAAAGCGGCCGCTTCGTCGAGAGCAGCGGCTTTGCCTACTCCGACTCGGCGCTCGAATTGATCTACAATCTGAGCAGCCCGGTTGCTGACCCGGTTGGGCTGGCGGTTTACGAGGAGATCAAAGCTGGTGATCGACTGTTCGAATTGGAATCAAAACTCATCGCGCAAAAAAATTTCGGGAAGCTCGTGGTCGCGTACAACGCAACGCTCGAAGCGGTTTGGGAAGGCAATCATCTCGACGAACGCGAAGGCGAATTCCAACAGACGCTGGGCGCGAGTTACGAATTCACGCCGCGCTTGCTGGCCGGCGCGGAATTTTTGCACGAGATCGCGTTTCCCGATTGGTTGCAAGCGGAGGATGGTGTCGTCTTTGGCGGACCGAACATTTCGTATCGGATCGGACGATGGTGGACCACGCTGACCGGTCTCGCTCAACTCACGCGCAACCGCAACGAATCGGATTTTCAGGTGCGCACGATCTTTGGTTGCACCTTTTGAAATCGAAAATCCATCACTTTGTTGCTTTTTGCGGCGCTGCGGTCTTGGGCGCGCTCATTGCGAGTTGTGCCTCAACTTCCTCTGGTCCGCCACTCATCTCACCAGCCTTGGTCCAATCGGGAGCGAGAGCCAAAGTCGACGTTCAAACATTAGCCCAGGGTCGCTCCTTGTTTGCGAGTCGCTGCGTGCAATGCCATGTCTTGCCGAACGTGGGCAAATACAGCCCAGAACGTTGGCGCGGGGTTGTGGTGGAAATGGCCGGCCGGGCCAGGCTCAATCCTACCGAGCAGCAGGCCGTCACCGCCTATCTGCTCGCCGCCTCTGCGCGTTAACCGGCGGCTCACTATTTCGCAAGTTCACGGGCGCGATCCTAGCTGTGTCTCCGCACCGATTCCTACCCATATGAATATCGGAATCGTTGATACTACGATAATTCATTCGACCGACAAAAATCGGATGTCGGTGGGCGTCGACTTCGTGCAGGAAACGCGTGGTTCCGGAAGGGAAGGTTCTTCGGGTTTCCGCTTCAATGTTCCCATGCCAAAGCGCGAAGGGCACGCACGATTACAACCGGCCGTTCGCGGCTGATTCCGTGCTTGTTGCGCCATATTCTAGTTGAAGCGCGGCTCATCTACCCCAAAATAGGCGGATGCGTATCCGACCGTTTCTCCTCATTAGCCTTTGCTATTTTTTCGCCTGGAATTTCGTATCTGTCTCCGCGGCAAATGCGAAACCAGAGGCTCAAGCAGGAAAAATTGATGAAAAATTATTCAGCGGAATGCAGTGGCGGCAAATCGGTCCCTTCCGCGGTGGCCGTGCGATCGCCATCGAAGGCGTCCCGGAGGAACCGGATGTTTATTATTTCGGAGCTGTTGCTGGCGGAGTCTGGAAAACCACTGACGGCGGCGCGAACTGGACGCCGCTCTTTGATAAAGAATCAACATCGTCCATCGGAGCAATTGGCGTCGCCCCGTCTGATCACAACGTCATCTACGCCGGGAGCGGCGAAGCAGCGATTCGGGGGAACATCACTTACGGCGACGGAGTTTATAAATCTGTCGACGGCGGCAAGACTTGGAAAAACGTTGGCTTAAAAGATAGCCGTCACATCGGCGCGCTCATCGTTCACCCCAATAATCCTGATATTGTTTACGTGGCGGCATTGGGCCATGCCTTTGGCCCCAATCCCGAACGAGGAATTTTTCGCACGACCGATGGCGGAAAAACGTGGGCCAAAGTTCTGAGCAAAGATGAGAACACTGGAGGCATCGACATCGTTTTCGACCCGCATAATCCGAATACGCTTTTTGCCGCGCTCTGGCAGGCACGGCGGCAGCCCTGGTTTTTCTCGAGTGGTGGTCCCGGCAGCGGATTGTATCGCTCGACTGATGGAGGAACGACCTGGCAGCAGTTACAGGGCAACGGTTTGCCGGAAGGAATTCTCGGCCGGATCGGCGTCACAATTTCCGCGGCCGATTCCAATCGCGTCTATGCGATCATCGAGGCGAAAGAAGGTGGCATTTATCGTTCCGAAGACGGTGGCGAACATTGGACCAGAGTCAATGACGATGGCCGATTTCGTCAGCGCGCCTGGTATTTCAGCAAAGTTTACGCTGATCCGAAGGCGGTCGATACCGTTTATGTTTTGAACACCGGTTTGTTCCGGTCGGCCG
This sequence comes from Verrucomicrobiota bacterium, assembly GCA_040003015.1. Classification (GTDB taxonomy): domain Bacteria; phylum Verrucomicrobiota; class Verrucomicrobiia; order Chthoniobacterales; family UBA10450; genus JBDUDH01. The sequence continues at coordinate 13,305 of JBDUDH010000083.1, forward strand.
ACGGTGGCAAGACATTCGAGCTCATGCCGGCGCGTCACGGGGATCATCACGGTCTTTGGATTGATCCGAAAAATCCGCAGCGGATTGCAAACGCCAACGACGGGGGAGCGAGCGTTTCAACTGATGGCGGCAAGAGCTGGACGACCCAGAACAACCAGCCGACTGCGCAGTTTTATCATGTCTCTGTCGATAATGCGTTTCCGTATCACATCTACGGCGCGCAACAGGACAATTCGAATGTCGGCATCGCGAGTCGCACCGATGAGGGGGTCATCACCGCGCAGGATTGGTTTCAAGCCGGCGGTGGAGAGTGTGGGTTCGTCCTGGCCGATCCGCGCGATTGGCAAATCATCTATTCGAACAACGAAGGCTACATTACTCGCTACGACAAGCACACCGGACAGTCCCAGGACATTAGCGTTTGGCCGGTAGATAACTCCGGACATGGCGCGGAAGATTTGATTCACCGCTTTCAGTGGATTTCTCCGCTCATTCTTTCGCCGCATAATCCCGACACGATTTATACCGCAGGCGAGTCGGTCTTCAGATCGACCGACCACGGTCAGACTTGGGCGCAGATCAGCGGCGATCTCACCCGCAATGATAAGAGCAAACAAAAGCCGAGCGGCGGTCCGATCCAGAACGACATCACCAGCGTAGAATATTACGACACCGTCTTCGCCTTGGCCGAATCTCCCGTTCAAAAAGGCACGCTCTGGGCCGGCACCGACGATGGCCTCCTGCACGTCACCACCGACGATGGCGCGCACTGGAACAAGGTAACTCCGAAAATGCCGGAATGGAGCGCGGTCAACATGATTGATCCCTCCACATTCGACGCCGGCACAGCCTACGTGGCGGTCGAGCGACATCGCCTCGATGATTTCAAACCGTATGTTTTTAAAACGACCGATGCAGGAAAAAGCTGGGCCGCGATCACGAACGGGATTCCGGACGGCGCCTATGTCCACGCGGTTCGTCAGGATCCCAAACGTAAAGGTCTCCTCTACGCCGGCACGGAAACCGGTGTCTTCGTTTCATTCGACGATGGTGCGAACTGGCAGCGTTTGCAGCTGAACCTTCCTACGTCGCCAATCCACGATCTGGTGGTGAAAGATGATGACCTCGTCGTCGCGACTCATGGACGTTCCTTTTGGGTCCTGGATAACTTGACGCCTCTGCGGCAGGTGAGCGCCAATGCCGCCCAAACCGATTCACTGTTGTATCAACCGCAGGTCGCGCTGCGCCTCCATTACCCGTCGGAAGTCGATAAACGCCAGCCGGTCGGCGACAATCCCCCCGCCGGCGCCATGATCGATTATTATTTCAAGAGCGCGCCGAAAGACGAAGTCACGCTCGATATCCTCGACGCGCAAGCCAAGCTGGTTCGCCATCTTTCGAGTAAGGAAAAGAAGGGCCACGAACAACCGCCGGAGTGGCCGGACCGTGTGCAGACTCCCAAGACGATTCCAGCCAATGCTGGCATGAACCGTTATGCATGGGATTTGCGCTATGAAGACCCGGTCGAAATTCCAGGCGCGTTCTATTCCGGTGATGGGCCGCGCGGTCCGCTCGTTTTGCCCGGTGATTATCAGGTGAAGTTGACCGTTGCCGGCAAGAGCCAGACCGCGCCGTTGCACATCGCGATCGATCCGCGCATGAAAGGCGCTGAAGCGGCACTCCAGAAACAGTTCGATCTCTCGATGCAGGCTCGGGATCGCATCGCGCAGCTCCACCAGGCCGTGAATGAGATTCGTACTGTCAAAGGTCAAATCCAGGATCTGCACAAGCGCTTTGGCAGCGACGAAAAACTAAAGCCAGCACTCACCGCAGCCGACGATCTCAATAAGAAAGCCTCCGAGGTCGAGGGACAACTGATGCAGGTGAACATGAAAAGTTCCGAAGGAAATCTGGTCTTTCCAAATATGCTGAATGAGTGCTTCGACACCTTCAGCCACACGATCGATAACGCAGACACGGCTCCGACCAAACCGCAGTATGAGGTTTATCAAGTGCTGGCAGGAAGGCTCGAGATGGAGTTGAAGAAATGGGCTGAACTCAAAACGCAAGCTGTGCCGGCGGTAAGCGAATTGATTAAGAAGGCCGATCTGCCGGCAATTTCGCTGACGGCAAATATGACGCCGGAAAAAAAGTGACGCCGCACAGTCAGAATTAGTCGCGTTCCATTCTGGAGGCGCGGCGACTCGCGTCCCCCGCTCTATTTATCTGCACTTACGGTTGGCATCTAGCAGATTGCTTCTAATCTGAAGTCATGAATCACAGCCGAAGCGACGAGCCGAGCTTTGGTCGCGCTTTCTCGGTTGGCATCCTGCTCAACGGCGGCTTTATCATTGCCGAAGTTCTGTTTGGCTTGGTCAGTCATTCGCTTACGCTCCTCGCGGATGCGGGCCATAATCTCGGCGACGTGATGGGATTGTTGCTGGCATGGACCGCGACCAATCTTTCGCAACGGGAAGCAACCGAACGTTACACCTACGGCCTGCGCCGCAGTTCCGTTCTCGCCGCGCTTTTTAATGCGATTCTGTTGCTCGTAAGCGTGGGAGCGATTGCGTGGGAAGCGATTCGACGCCTCTCGCAGGCTCCGCGCGTCGAAGGGATGACGATCGTGTGGGTCGCCGCAGCTGGAGTCGTCGTTAATGCAGCGACGGCCTGGATGTTTTTGCGCGGAAGAAAACGCGACCTGAATATTCGCGCGGCCTTTGTCCACATGGCAGCTGATGCGGCTGTCTCGACCGGCGTTGTCGTCGCCGGACTGGCGATCTTCTGGACTGGGTGGCAACTGCTCGATCCGATCACGAGTCTGGCGATTGTCATCGTTATTCTTTTCAGCACCTGGGGTCTACTGCGCGATTCGATCAATCTTGCGCTCGATGCGGTGCCGGAGGGAATCGACCCGATCGCGGTGAAAGATTATCTCTGCGCGCTGCCAGAGATCGCAGAAATTCATCATCTGCATGTGTGGGGCCTCAGCACGACGGAGTGCGCTTGCACGGCGCATCTCGTAAAACACGAGCCGAAGCTTGATGACGAATTGTTGCAACGCATCGCCGCCGATCTGCATGATCGCTTTGGCATCGAGCACGCGACGATTCAGTTTGAATCCTCACGCGGTCCCGCTTGTCCCACGGAACCAGTTGTAGAATCGGTCGACCTCGCAAAAAGATGAGCAACGGCGAGTCAGACGTTTCGCCGCCGATCGCGAAGGCGGTGATCCTTGCCGCGGGCCGCGGAACCCGGATGCGCGAACTAACCAACGAATTGCCGAAGCCGATGATCGCAGTGCGAGGCAAGCCGATTTTGCTGCATATCGTCGAAGGCCTGCATGAAGCGGGTGTGAGTGAGTTTCTGATCGTCGTTGGATATCGCGCAGATGTGGTTCAAAATTTCTTCGGCGACGGATCACGATTCGGCGTCGGAATCAATTACGAAACGCAGATCGTGCAGGATGGAACCGGCAAAGTCGTGGAGCTGGCGCGCGCTTTTGTTGGCAGCGATGCTTTTATCCTGAGCTACGGCGATATTTTGATCGATCCAGTAAACTACCGCCGACTCGTCCGGCTCGATGCAGAGACCGAGGCAACCGTCAGCGTAAAGCGCGACGAAGATGTGAGTAAGGGCGGCGCGGTTTTCGTCAACGCGGATTTCGAGCTGATCGATCTGCGCGAAAAACCGAAACCAGGCGAACCGACGAGCCCTTGGTATAACGCCGGAGTGTATGCATTTCGGCCGAATATCTTCGAATACATCGCCAGGCTGCAGCGTTCCCCCCGAGGTGAATTTGAGCTGACTGATGCCATCGGTGATCTCGCCCGCTCAGGTAAAAAAGTGCGCGCACTCGAATTGACCGGCGATTGGGCCGACGTTCGCGATCCGGAAATTCTGGCAGACTTGAATCGTTAGGCCACGATTCGACTACGGCATTTCTTCCACCGGCTCGTCGATCGGTTCCTCTCCAATTTCCTCCTCAATCACACGGCGACGTTTCGGTGAGAGAAACGGCCGCAGGACTCCATAAAGCAGATACAGGAGGAAGATGATTGCCGTCATCCATTGGTAGAACTTCACGGTCACCGCCAGGAGAACGAAAAGGAAAAGAAAGCGCGGGATAGATTGCGTCGTCCGCCAGTTGATTGCCCTGAAACTCGGATAACGAAACTTGCTGAACATCATGAATGAAAGAAAAAGCATGAGTGGAGGCAGCGCGTATTTCCAACGGCCGATCGTGCGCTCGCCTTCATCGAGCCAAAGCAGGAACAACGTGATCGACGCGATTACGCCCGCGGCGGCGGGAATCGGGAAACCGGTGAAATTTTTGTCTGCGCCTGCCGAGCCGCCATCGGCCGCGACGCAATTGAAACGCGCGAGTCGCAATGCGCCGCAGGCCAGATAAACAAAAGCGATCATCCAGCCGAAGTTCTGGAATTCCCCGAGAACAATTTGATAAACGAGCAACGCGGGCGCCATTCCGAATGAAATCACATCAGCGAGCGAATCGAATTCTCTGCCAAACGCACTCTCGTGACCGCCGAGACGCGCTAGTCGGCCATCGAGTAAATCGAAAATGCAGGCCGCCAGAATAAACCAGATCGCATCATGAAATTTGTGCGCGGCCATCGTGAAGTCGACATCCTGCGCACCATCATAAATTCGGAGCACGGCGGCGAAGCCGCAGAACAAATTTCCCGCCGTCATCAAATTGGGCAGCAGATAAATTTTTGCGTTTTTGTCCTCGGCCATACTTCAGGATAGACGCGCAATGATACTGGCGCCGCCCGCCACGCGATCGCCCACCTTTATCGTGACCGTGGCGCTCATCGGCAAATAAACTTCGGTGCGCGAGCCAAAGCGAATCATGCCGAAACGATCACCCTTTTTCAGCTCATCGCCAACTTCGGACCAACCAACGATGCGTCGCGCGATCGCCCCCGTGATTTGCCTCACGACCACCGTTGCGCGCGCGTTCTCAAAACCCCAGGTCATCGATTCGTTTTTTGCCGAGCAATCGGGATTTCGCGCATCGAGACAAAGCCCTTCATGGCGCTCACGATAAATGACACGTCCGTCAATCGGCGCGCGATTCGTGTGCACATCGAAAACCGAGAGGAAAATGGCGACCCTCCGCATCCTCGCGTTGATGACCTCAGGTTCGTCTGCGTCAGTGATCTCAACCACGACTCCATCCGCAGCCGCCAGCACCGCTTCGGGATCAGCCGGCGCGGCCCGCTCGGGATCACGAAAAAATGCGAACGTATAACCAGTCAAAAGCAGGAACAGGAGCGACAACCACGGGGTCACGAGCCAAGTGATCAATGCTAGCGCGAGGAGCACCGACAAGATCCAGCGCGCTTCATAGAGCGTTTGAAATCGCATAACGCGATCCTCATCCTCGCGGTGGCACAAAGTCTGGTCAACTAATCGACGCGGCACCGACCTAAAACGATGCCGGGGAATTCCGTTTAAGCCGCCTCGGCAAGCGGTCAGGCCGGGAAGATTTACAACCTCGGTCGAGCTGCAATTTCTCCAATAAGCGCCGAACGGTGTACACCACAAGATGCTGAGCTTTGCCGCTTTGCCTCCCTCAATGGATAGCGGAAGAACCTGCCGAGAAACCACCAGAAAATTCTTGTTTCCTCGTGAACCTTCGGCTATCTTTTTTTGTTCGCAGTTCGATCGCTTTTTATGCTTCAAGTCCACGACGAAACGCCCGTGCAAAATCTGCCCAAAGAAAGGCTCACGGGCATCGCTGATAATCAAAAATATAACGCCGCCCAGATCGATAAACTCGAAGGCTTGGAAGCGGTGCGGAAGCGGCCGGGCATGTATATCGGCGATCCCGATGAGCGTGGATTGCATCACTGCGTCTTCGAAGTTCTGGATAACTCGATCGACGAACATCTCGCCGGTTTTTGCAGTAAGATCGAAGTTGCGATTCACGTCGATGGCTCCGTTTCTGTTCGCGACAATGGCCGCGGCATCCCGGTCGATATGCACCCGAAGTTTAAGATGCCGGCCGTGGAGCTGGTCCTGACCAATCTGCACGCCGGCGGTAAGTTTGGGCAAGGCGCTTACAAATATTCCGGCGGTCTCCACGGGGTCGGAGCAAAATGCACGAACGCACTTTCCGAGTGGTTCAAGGTGGAAGTGTCGCGCGAAGGCAAGGTTTATCACATGGCCTTCGCCAAAGGGAAAACAACCGACAAGCTCACGGTTATTGGTGAAGTAAAAAACAAAAAAACGACCGGCACGCTGATCACGTTCCTGCCCGATCCTGAAATCTTCACCATTACGACCGAGTTTAAGTTCGAACGGCTGGCGACACGTTTGCGCGAACTCGCGTTCTTAAATCCGGGACTGGAAATCACACTCGAGGATGAGCGGGCTGAGCCTCCGAAAAAGGAAGCGTTTCTCTACAAACATGGCATCGAAGAATTCGTTAGGCAACTTGGCGAAAACAAACAGGTAATTCATTCCAAGCCGGTCGTGATCTCACGTCAGCGCGATGAAATTTTTGTCGATGTCGTTTTGCAATACAACGACAGTTACAACGATCAGATTTTGCCATTCGCCAATTCCATTTCGAACACCGATGGCGGCACGCATCTGACCGGTTTCCGCACCGCGCTTACTAAAGCCGTCAATCAGTACGCAAAATCGAATTCGCTGATGAAAGAGAAAGATCCGTCGATCTCCGGCGACGACGTGCGCGAAGGATTGATCTGCGTGCTCAGCATCAAGCTGCCGAATCCGCGGTTCGAATCGCAAACCAAAGTGAAGCTCGTCAACACCGAGATCGAAGGCATCGTCAATTCGGTCGTTTACGACGGGCTGATGACTTTCTTCGATCAAAATCCGCCAGTCGCGAAACGTATTTTCGACAAGGTGCTCACGGCGGCGCGCGCGCGTGAAGCCGCGCGAAAAGCGCGGGAAACAATCCGCAAAGGCGCACTCACTGGCGGCGGCCTGCCGGGAAAATTGGCCGATTGCTCCGAGCGCGATCCGGAATTAACCGAGCTCTACATCGTCGAGGGAGATTCGGCCGGCGGTTCGGCCAAACAAGGTCGTGATCGTCGTTACCAGGCGATCCTGCCGATCCGCGGCAAACTGATCAATGTCGAGAAAGCGCGCGAAGATCAATTTCTGAAAAACAACGAAATCCAATCGATGATCACCGCCATCGGCACCGGCATTGGCAAACCGAAGGAGGATGGCAATGGCAAGGATGAAGGCCGCTTCGATATCACTCGGCTGCGTTACGGCCGCATCATTATCATGACCGACGCCGATGTAGACGGATCGCATATCCGCACGCTCTTGCTGACTTTTTTCTATCGGCAGATGACGGAGCTGGTGCGCGCCGGAAAAATTTACATTGCGCAACCGCCCCTTTACCAGATCAAGCGCAAGAAGCGTGAGGAGTACGTCGAAGATGACGTGCAGCTAAACAAAATTTTGATCTCGTTAGGCGCAGAAGATGTCCGGTTAAAAAACCTTGGCGACAAGAAAGAAATCACGGCGGCTCAACTAAAAGACATTCTCGAATCGCTCGAAAGGCTGGCCAAGCTTAGTGAAGCGGTGCGGCGACACGGCGGCGATTTCGAAGAATTCCTGAGCCATCGCGAAAAGCGCTCCGAGAAGCTGCCGTCTTATCTCGTGAAAATTCGCGATGGGAACGACGAATCGGTCCGTTATTTCCACGACGAACGCGAAGTGCGGAAGTTTCATGAAGAAAATCTCGATCTCAATTTGTTCGATACCGAGATGGGCCAGGAGTTGTTACCGCTGACCAGTGCGCCTGTGCGCAACAACGGCGCACGCCGCCGCGGCAAGCTCGTCGAACTGCACGAGTCGACCACCATTCAAAAACTGATGGCGGAGCTGGCCCGGAAGGGATTGAAAGTAGATCACTACGCCGCAAGTGATCGTCCGATCTTCGAATTAATCGAGGGTGATGGCGACCGCGCGGTTTCGCATCCGCTTTTCTCAATTCCGGAAATCCTGCAAAAGATTCTGGAGATCGGGCGGCGGGGCGTGCAGATCAAGCGCTTCAAAGGCCTCGGCGAGATGAACGCGAAAGAGCTCTTCAGCACGACGATGGATCCGGAAAAACGCAAACTTTTGAAGGTCGATTTAAACGACGACAATGCGGTCGACGCCGACAAAATGTTCACGATTCTGATGGGCGATGTCGTTGAGCCGCGCCGACAGTTCATCGAAGACAACGCGCTCAATGTGCGGAACCTGGATGTGTAGCTGATCGCGTGGGAAGGATGTTTCATCGCTGGCGTCATCCGACACGGTGCTACGCAATTTGCGCGGTCGCGCGCTCCGGCAGCAATTTACTTTCCGATGGTTTGCGCGCCACTGGCAAAGCTGGTCGGCCGAAGCAATTTTTTTGTGAAAAGCTCGAGAGCGGATACGGCGAAAAGCATGGATTTGATCCAGTCCGCGATTACGCCGGTTACGTGCGCGGGATCGTTGAATCCACCGCGAGTCGCAATGGCGTTTTCGGATTCAGATTGATGGGGTGGGATCTCCAGCCATTCGTGAGGCGGCTGAGCCAGACCGGCGAATTCGGAGAGCCGGAAGCATCCGATCTCGAAGTGCTTCAGACGGCATTTTCCCGGCTGCAATTTGTCCATATTTGCCGTCGCGATCGGTTACGCCAGGCAATCTCTAAGACGCGCGCTCTCCAAACTGACCTTTGGAAGATCGGTAACGGAAAGTCAGCGATCGCGGAGGCGAAATTCGATCCCGAGTTAATTTCCCATTCGATCAAAGATGTGATCCGTGAAGAGGAAATATGGTCGGATTTTTTCACTGGCAACGGCATCGAGCCGTTTCGCGTTGCTTACGAAGATCTCGCGAAGGACTACCATGGCGTTGTCGAAGCGGTCCTCAATTTCTTGCACATCCGTCTTCCACGCGGAACCGCTGTCGGAGATCCGACGACCATTCGACAATCGGATGCCACTTCCGACGAATGGCAGACGCGGTACCGCGCCTTGGCGGCCGAGCGCAGCGATTTGTTGCCCTATGTATAATCAGAACGAAAAAATAGAGCCGATCAACATCGCCGAGGAAGTATCGAGGTCGTTCCTTGATTACTCGATGTCGGTGATTATTTCGCGGGCGCTGCCGGATGCGCGCGACGGATTAAAGCCCTCCCAACGCCGCATCCTTTACGCGATGCACGACCTGTCGCTCTTTCCGAATCGGCAGCATCGCAAATGCGCGAAAATTTGCGGCGACACGAGCGGTAATTATCACCCGCACGGCGAAGCGGTGATTTATCCGACGCTCGTGCACATGGCCCAGCCTTGGGCGATGCGCGAGACGCTCATTAACGGTCAGGGAAATTTCGGGTCAGTCGAAGGCGATCCGCCCGCGGCGATGCGTTACACCGAAGCGCGAATGACCCATCTCGGCGCGGCGCTCATGACCGACATGGAGAAGGACACGGTCGATTTCGTGCCTAACTATGACGAGACACGGACCGAGCCCACGGTTTTTCCGGCGGCATTTCCGAACCTGCTCGTCAACGGTGGCACCGGCATCGCTGTCGGTATGGCGACCAATATTCCGCCGCATAATCTCGGTGAAGTCATCGACGGCATTTGTTCGCAAATTGACGATCCCGATATTTCGCTCGACGACCTGTTAAAGCAGGTGAAGGGACCGGATTTCCCGACGGGATGCGCCATTCTCGGCATCGCCGGAATAAAACAGTATCTCGAGACCGGCCGTGGCAGCATGAAAGTGCGCGGCAAGGCCGGCGTGGAAGAACTCAAGGGCAATCGCGAGCAAATCGTGATCACCGAAATCCCTTACAACGTGAACCGCGCCACGCTGGTGGAGCGGATCGCGCAGCTCGTCAATGAAAAAGTGCTGACCGATATCACGGCGATCCGCGACGAGTCGGACGAAAACACACGCGTGGTCATCGAATTGAAACGCGATGCGAATCCGAAAGTCGTCATCAACAATCTTTACAGACACACCGCGATGGAAGGCTCATTCGCGGTCAACATGCTGGCGATCGATCATGGGCGGCCGAAACTGCTGCCGCTTAAGCAGGCGAATCAGGCTTATATCGATCACCGCCGCGAGGTTGTCTTGCGCCGGACTCGCTTTGAGCTGCGCAGAGCCGAGGAGCGCGCCGAGACGCTCGAGGGTTACCTGATCGCCCTCGCGAATCTCGATGAGTTTATTCGGATTATTCGCGGATCAGCCAATCGCGACGAAGCGCGGGTGAAGCTGCTCGCTTTCGAATTTACACGGCGACAGGTCGAGCAAATCGGAATTCTCATTCGTAACGAAGCCCGATTAGTCGAAGGTCGTTACGCTTTCAGCGAGCACCAGGCGAACCAGATCCTGGACCTTCGACTGTATCAACTCACCGGTCTGGAGCGGGAAAAAATTGTCAACGAATACAAAGAGCTGATCGAAACGATCAAAGAGTTGCGCGATATCCTGGCCAAAGAGGCTCGCGTCTTCAGCATCATCAAGAGCGAGTTGCGCGAAATCCAGCAAAAGTACGCATCGCCGCGGCTGACGCAGCTGGTGCCAGACGAGGGTGAGATCAACATGGAAGATCTTATTGCCAACGAAGGCTGCATCATCAGCATTACTCACGGTGGTTTCATCAAACGGACGGCCGTGAGCGCATTTCGCGCGCAACGCCGCGGCGGCAAAGGAGTGATCGGCATGGCGACACGCGAAGGCGCGACGCAAGAGGACGAAGGCGATTTCATCGAGCATCTGTTTACAGCGACGACGCACGATTACCTCATGTTCTTCACCGCGTCGGGCCGCGTTTACATCGAGAAAGTTTACGAAATTCCAGAGATGGGGCGCGCGGCCAAGGGACGATCGATCGCAAACATTCTCGAGCTTCGGGCCGACGAGAAAATCGCCGCGACGATTCGCGTGCAAGCGAAGAAATCAGGCAGCGGCGCCGCCGCGATCGATCAAACGTGGGATGAAAACCTGCACATCGTCTTCGCGACGCGTTCCGGCATTGTCAAAAAATCGAATCTATCCGATTACAGCAACGTTCGGAAAGGCGGGATCATCGCCATCCAGATCGAATCGGATGATTGTCTCATTGATGCGAAATTGACGGGCGGTAACGACGAAATTGTGTTGATCACTAAAGATGGGATCAGCCTGCGATTTCACGAGGAACAACTTCGCGATCAGGGACGCAACACGGTCGGTGTTTGGGGAATTCGTCCGGTTAAAAGCGATGTCGTCGTCGCGACCGCGATCGTAAATCCCAATGCCATGCTGCTGGTGGCCGGCGAAAATGGGATTGGCAAACGTACACCCTTCGATGATTACCGGAAACAAAAGCGCGGCGGCAAAGGAATCATTACGATGAAGACCGGAGACAAAACTGGTCGAGTAGTAGGCGCGCTCAGTGTTACCGAAAAAGATGAGCTGATGCTGATCACGACCAAAGGTCAGATGGTCCGCACGCGGATTTCGGAAATCCGCGCCGTTGGTCGGAATACGATGGGCGTAAAGCTAATGGATCTCCGCGGGACGGAGAAGCTACAGGCCATCGCGCCCGTGGTCAGCCAGGAATCCGAAGAGGCTGAGGTTACCACCGCGGTTTAGCCGGCTTTTCGAGGCAGCGAATGAGACGCCGCCAAGAAAAAAGGACACGCGCAAATGCGTGCCCCTTTTTATGGAATTGGTGGCCTGGCTTAGTAGCCCCCGTAGGCATGTGTAACCGGCGGTGGCGGCGGCGGCGTGCGAGTCACGGATGTTTCGGTTTGTGTGGTGGTGGTCGTTGCGACTGGTTCTTTCACCACTGTGGTGCAGGAGGTCAGAAGCATCACGGCACAAGCCGGAAGCGCAAGTAATAGAAGGGTGAATTTTTTCATAGTGTTTGTGTTCAAAGGACAATTCGACGCAAGTCCCTTCGGCGGATGGATTAAAAACCAAGTTTTTAGTGGTTAGGATTGGCACTTCTATCGGTCACATGCGGCGCGAACACTCTACTCCACAATTTTCGCCCGAAGTTTTTTTAACTGGGAACGACCGCGCTTCCTCTCCAGAATTTTCTCCTTCAACCGTCCTGGCCGCGGCGAATTTCGCCGGCGAATCTTCGACGCGGCCGCGCGCTTCGCCTGGCGCTCTTCCGCGGCGCGGCGCCTGATGGCTTCGAGCAATCGCTCCCGAGCCAGTTGCCGGTTGCGCATTTGCGAACGGGAATCCTGCACCGTCACGCTGATGCCGCTGGGCCGATGGCGCAGCGTCACCGCGGTCGCAACTTTATTTACATTCTGCCCGCCCGGCCCGGATGAACGGGCGAAAGTTTCCTCCAAGTCAGATTCCCGGATCCCCAGCCGCTGCATTCGTCTCTTGCTTGATGCGTCCATCGCGTGCGGAAGTGGCACAGTTATGTGCGCCGATTAATTCGCGGGAAAATTTTCGCGACCGTGGCGTAGCACGCGCGACATCCAGACTAACTCATCAAGAAATTTATCGACGCGCCGAATGTAATTTTGATCGAGTAAGTTTCCCTGTTCGTCGAAAATCTTTCTCACAGTTCCGAAATTCACATCTTCAAAAATCGTGACCAGGCCGAGTTCGCGCATGACCGGCAGGAGGTTTTCGATCACGCGGCTGCCGCCGAACGGGCCCGCCGACACGCCACAGATTCCGACCGCCTTGTGAATGTATTCTTTTAAATTCATGTCGAGCGCGTGTTTCAGTAAACCGGGGTAACCGTGATTATACTCGGGCACAACGAGAATGAGACCATCGCAACGCTCAACCGTCGCTGAGAATACCGGATCCTTCATCTCTTCGCCGGCATCGTCGAGCCGCATCGGCAAATTGCGGATGTCGATCAACTCGGTCTCAATGCCCGCGCGCATTTTCGTTTGATCGAAGACAAACTTTGCAGCGTGTTCGCTCTGCCGGCCCTGCCGCGCCGTCCCCAGCACTACCGGAATAAAAAGTGGGAACGATGTGTCTGCCATTATCGAGTGTCGAAGAAGTTGCGCTGCGATCAAGCCTGCGTCCAAAGATCGCTATTACGCCTGAACGAACCGCCTTCGTAATTCATGCTACCTGCGACCGTTCGGTACGAAACATCTCGAAGACGTGATCGAACACCGCAGAACACTTTTGCTTGTAAAGTTCTGGCGAATACGATTGCGGCAATCCGTCATCGAGCGAATCTTCAATCGCTAAGCGGATCCGAGCGCGGGCTTGCGCTCTTTGCCGTCAATCAACGATCAATCCAAGAATCGGTCTAGTATATTGCCGTGAGTCCGGAATTTGCGCGAAGCTGATCAGTGCTTCCGATAAACGTTTCTCAAGCGCGTCATTCGCAGCGTCTTTTTCTGAGGGCACGATCCATTGCATGAACTCAGGGTAAACGTGTTTCGCGGTTCCGAGCAACAGAAGGCTGACGCTTTGATTATCGAAATCGCAATCGAAAGTGCCAATAACCGGCGGAGAATTCGCTTACTAGGGTTTCGCGTGAAAGGCCAGTTCGATTAAGAAGGAACTTAAAGCGGCCTGGAATACGATTCAATTAACCCTTCATCTCGGCTCTTAAGTTTCGTGCGAGCTTTGGCCATCCTCCTTTTGTCGCCTGCCATCGGGAATAAAACTTGCCGCGGAAATAAACTTCCCTTCTCGGATTGGAATGAGCTATGTTGCCTCGCATCATGAATCTATCTCTCCGATCCCTTGAAGAAGCCGTAGCAATCCGCCGGCAAATCGAGCAACTTGAAAGTCGCCTGACAGCGTTGTTTCGAAGTGCACCGTCATCGTCATCCCACACGTCGACCGCAAGGCGCACGATGTCGGCTGCGACGCGGGCACGAATCGCCGCAGCCCAACGAGCGCGCTGGGCGAAACAGAAAAGCCGTTCGGCCGTAACGGCGCCAACTTCAGAGCAAAAGCCGCGTCGCAAAGGTCAACTTACCGCGGCCGGTCGAAAGAAGCTTTCCGACCTAATGAAGGCCCGCTGGGCAGCTCGAAGAAAGACAGGCGCTCCAAACAAGCCAAGTAGGGTTCGCAAATAGGGCGAATACGCCGTTCTCGGCTCGTATTATTGACAAATACTTGACAAATAGGCAGTCGTTTCGTGCGTTTTGCTGCGCGACACTGCACAATCGATTGAACCGGCAGTGTTGATCGATGTTCCCTCGTAAAATTACTTTTCAGGGGGTGCCGATGATGGGATTCGAACCCATACCCCGCTTTCGCGAGAACGGATTTTAAGTCCGTTGCGTCTGCCATTTCGCCACATCGGC
>JBDUDH010000017.1:0-2526 GCA_040003015.1 Verrucomicrobiota bacterium
AACATTTCCGCGGTCGCGTTCAACTTCATCGTGCAGGAGCCGAGCGGAATCATGGAGTGACAAAGCGAGAGGTCGCGCGATTCGAGTTTCTTTAAGTACCGCAGCATCTCCGTCTCGGTGTGATGGGTATTGAATACGGGATGCGTGAGAAAGGAGGAATTCCGGATGGCGAATTTCGGAATGCGGGAAGAAGCATTCGCCGTAACATCAAAATCGGGATCACGACCGTCATTGAAAATCCGCAGGAGATTCCGGATTTCAGCTAGCGACGTCGTCTCGTCGAGAGAAATGCCGACGGCACTCGATTCTAGATTGCGCAGATTGCAGTTCGCGTTCGTCGCCGCGCTCAAAATCTGGCCAGCAGTTTTTTCTCCAAGCTCGACTCGGAGCGTGTCGAAAAAATCTTCCGCGCCAAGCTCGTAACCGAGGCGCTGCAAACCTCTAGCAAGAATGCCGGTGCGTCGATGAATGCGCGTCGCGATTTCGCGAAGGCCGCGCGGGCCATGATAGACGGCATACATCGCAGCCATTACCGCGAGGAGAACCTGAGCGGTACAAATGTTACTGGTCGCTTTGTCGCGACGGATGTGCTGCTCGCGAGTCTGCAACGCGAGGCGATAAGCAGGACGGCCTTGCGCATCGTGCGAAACACCGACGAGACGGCCCGGCATGTGACGCTTGTAAGCGTCGCGCGTCGCAAAAAAAGCGGCATGCGGTCCGCCGTAGCCAAGCGGAACGCCGAAGCGTTGCGTGCTGCCGACTGCGACATCAGCGCCAAATTCTGCGGGCGGGCGTAGAAGGGTTAGGCTCAGAATGTCCGCGGCGACAACGGCGAGCGCATCACTGCTGTGAGCGCGCTTGATGAAATCCGCGTAATTATGAATCGCTCCATCGGTGGTCGGATATTGCAGGAGCACGCCGAAGACCGATGTCTGAAAATCGAAGTCGCGATGGTCGCCGATGATGATTTGAATGCCGAGCGGTTTTGCGCGGGTGCGCACGACAGCGATGGTTTGTGGGTGACACGCCGCAGAAACGAAAAAGGCTGCGCCCTCGAGCTTCGGATTTTTTACCGCGAAACATAACGTCATTGCTTCCGCGGCGGCCGTGGCTTCATCGAGGAGCGACGCATTCGCGATATCGAGTCCGGTCAGATCGGTAATCATCGTCTGGAAGTTGAGCAACGCTTCGAGACGGCCTTGCGCGAACTCCGCCTGATAAGGCGTGTAGGCTGTGTACCAGCCGGGATTTTCCAGGATATTGCGCTGGATGACCGGCGGAGTGATGCAATCGTAATAGCCGGCGCCGATGAAGGAACGCGCGACTTTATTCTTGCTCGCGATCTCGCGTAGCTCCTTCAGCGCGTCACGCTCGGATTTTCCCGCAGGCAAATCGAGTGCTTTTGGCAAACGAATATCTTTCGGAACGGTGGCATCGATCAATGTATCCAGATCTTCGAAACCAATGACGCCCAGCATTTCGTCGATTTCATTCTCACTCGGCCCGATGTGGCGGCGAACGAACGAGCCGATCGAAATGGAAATTTCTTCAGGTTCGGATTTCGATTTTTCCAAGCGCGGCGCACTTGTTTTTTCGATTATCTGACTTTCAATCGAATCCATGTAAGACCCTACGGAACGCGGATTACCCTTCAAGCAGAGAAAGGTTCAACAAGAGCCTCCAACTAAAACCGCCGCAACGTCACTTCGAATCGTAGGTTTGCACTCCGTGCTCCTTCAGTAATTCAAGGAGCTCGGTCAGATGCTGATGATTGCGGGTTTCGACCGTGCAGAGCACATGGACCGCCGAAACATCGGAACCGGCGAAGGCGCGATCGTGCACTACTTGCTTCACGCTCGCGCCAGTGGATGCAATTTGGGTCGCCAGATCGGCCAGCCCACCGGGCGGTCGCTGATTAACGCGGTGAAACGGCAGAGCCGCCCATCGGCAACGAGAGCGCGCTCGATCACGCGACTGAGCACATTCGGATCGATGTTGCCTCTGCAAAGAAGGAGCACGCATCGTTTGCCGGCCAGCCCGGGCAATTGTCCCGAGAGACATGCCGCCAGCGGCGTCGCGGCGGAGCCCTCCACCACGCCTTTTTCCAGCTCGACGATCCGCAAAATGGAAACGGCGATTTGTTCTTCGCTGACAGTGATCGCACGATCGACAAGATCGCGTGCGATCTCGAAGGCATTGGCGCCGACCTGCGCGATCGCGAGACCGTCAGCGAGCGTTGGCCGCGTCGCAATTCGGGTTGGCTTGCCTTCATGCAGGGCCGCTGAAAAACTTGCCACGTGCTCAGCTTCCACCGCGATAATTTTTGCCTGTGGCCGAAGTGTTTTGACCGCAAGCGCAACGCCGGCGATTAACCCGGCGCCTCCGACGGGCACGATCACGGCATCGAGATCTGGAACTTGTTCAACGATCTCGACACCCATCGTTCCCTGGCCGGCAATGATCGCGGGATCGTCATAGCCGTCAATGTAAGCATAGCCACGTTCTTTCGCGATCTCGTGAGCGCGC
>JBDUDH010000061.1:0-8374 GCA_040003015.1 Verrucomicrobiota bacterium
GGTCAGGTTCGAGGTGTCGATTACGTTTGCATCCTCCGCGATGATCAAGGGCGAGGCGCTCCGAGATGAATCGACCCGGTCGCGCGCCGCAATCTCGTCCCGATGTCCTTGAGCGACCCGTCGGCGGAGACGAACATTTGGTGATGCGTCAATATAGAACTTGAATGTCGTGTCCGGAAAAACAACGGAGCCGATATCGCGGCCTTCCATTACGACATCGTATTCCGCGCCGTATTTGCGCAAATGTGGAACAAGAATTTCGCGGACGCGAGGCACGCTGCTAACGAGCGATACGTTTTGATTGACACGATCCTGGCGCAAAAATCGTGCCGGGTCCGTTCCCTCAATTAAAATACGTGATTGACCTTCCTGAAGATCACAAGTGATGGGTGCAGTTTCGACCAGTTTCTCGATTGCTGAGCTGTCATCTCCCGCAATGCCGCGCTCGAGCACGAGCCAGGTGATGGCGCGATACATCGCCCCGGAATTCACGTAGACAAAATCGAGCCGACGCGCCAGCTCGCGCGCGACGCTGCTTTTGCCCGAAGCCGCCGGGCCGTCGATCGCGATGATTCGATGAGCGGCAGATGATGTCATGGCGAACCGGTCGATCACCGCGGCCAACTGGAGTTATTCCTCGAGGCGAGTCGGAGTAAGGGAACTGATAACCGGAGTCGTCACGCGCGTGCGCTTCGGATTCACAATCTCATCGAGTAAATTGGCGAATCCAGGATAAGAAGTTTCGACGCAATCGACATCCTGCATGATCGTCTCGCCTTCGGCGAAGAGGCCGGCGATGGCGAAAGCCATCGCAATGCGATGATCGCCAAAACTCGAGAGCCGCGCTCCACGCAGGGGCGCGCGACCATGAATCTCGAGCCCATCATTAAGCTCGATGACCTGCGCCCCCATAGAACGAAGGTTATGCGCAATCGCCGCGATGCGATCCGTTTCTTTCACGCGTAATTCCTGGGCATGCCGAATAATTGTGGTCCCGCTGGCGAGTGCGCCGGCGACGGCGAGAATCGGCAGTTCATCAATCAGCTGAGGAATTTCTTTCCCTTGGATGACGGTGCCTTTCAGCGGCGCGCCGGTCACTTCCAGCGTTCCACGCGGCTCGATTTGCTCGACATTATCAAGCGCCTCGCGCACTTGCGCGCCCATCCGGACGAGCACTCCGAGCAAAGCGGTGCGCGTGTCGTTCAAGCCGACATCGCGGACCAGGAGGTGACCACCCGGTTGAGCGGCGGCGGCGACAAGCCAAAATGCCGCCGCGGAGATATCACCGGGAATGAGGAAGTCGCGCGACTCCGGCACCTGGTCTCCGAAAATGCTAATGCTGTCATCATCTTTCTGCGTCCGAACGAGGAAATAGTTGAACATCAATTCCGTGTGGTTCCGGGTGGGCAAAGGCTCTTGCACGGTCGTTTTGCCGGTGGCGAAGAGACCTGCAATCAACAAGGCGCTTTTCAATTGAGCACTGGCGACTGGCAAAGTGTAATCAATGCCATGCAGTGGCCGGCCTTTGATTCGTAAAGGCGCCGTATCGTGTTCTCCTTCGGCGACAATTTCGGCGCCCATTTTCCGGAGCGGTTCGAGGATGCGCGTCATTGGACGACGGGAAAGCGAACCGTCACCGACCAGCCTGCTATTGAACGACTGACCGGCGAGCAAACCCGCGAGCAATCGCATTGTCGTCCCGGAGTTGCCGCAGTTAATTTCTCCAAGAGGCGTGCTCAGGCTCCGTTTGTTGCCGTGCACGATGAGCGTTTCCGGCTCGGGTTGTTCGATGGAAATGCCCAACGCCCGCATCGCTGTGACTGTCCGCATGCAATCGACGCTCGGCGAAAAGCCGCGCAGAACACAGGCGCCATTCGCAATGGATGCGATAATCACCGCTCGATGCGAAATGCTTTTGTCGCCGGGAACGGTAATTTCCACTTCGAGCCGGGCCGCTCGTTTTACTCGAAAGTCATCCATGATTTTGATCCAACCCGCAGTCGGCGACCTTATTGCCCTCGTCGCAGATATCGCGCGTGGCGAGAATGATCCAGAATTGCACTGGAATGTCCAGCGCCAGCCAGTTAAAAAACGAGATTTAGGTGGACACGTTTTGCACGCACCAAGAAGTGCGGTTGCCAGGGCCGCTAGTTCACCGCAATTAAGGAACGAGAAAAATTTTGTTCGTGTACGGGTCCCGAACCTCTGTGCCGGGCGGAAAGCCACGGACATCCACATAGCCTTGATTCGGAGCGTAAGGGCTCGTGACAAATCCGGGTTTGCTGGGCACAGGGATCCCATAAGGAATATCGCCCTTCGTTGGTTTGACCGGCGCAGCTGTCGCGGCCGGAGTGGGTGGCGTTGCCTCCGCCGTATATGCGTCGGGTGGTGGAGGCGGTGGAACTCCGGCATCAAATGGCTGCTGTTGCGGCGGATATTCCGTCTCTGACGCCGGCGGATAGTTTGCGACGTGATGTCGACGCGGCGGCGGTGCAGGTTCACTGCAAGCCGAAATGAAAAGCGCACTGAGGACCGCGAGCGAGAGCGTGAGTTTCATAAAAGGGTCTTCGACGAATTCTCTCCGTTCTAATTCATTGCGCGATGAGTGACAATGGATATTTCAGGTTCGCGACGAAGATTCTCGAACACGTCGAGTGGACACATTTTTGCGGCAAGATACAAATTCGCAACTGTCCGCCTTCGAATCAGAAGGGATGGGAAAAAACAGTGCTACGATCCTGGTGGTAGACGATGATCGCCCGAGTCGTAAGGCGCTGCTGCGCACGCTTACCGAAGCGGGTTATGTCTGCCGCGAATCGGATAACGGGATCGAAGCGCTGGAGATGATCCACGAGAAGCAGCCATCTCTTTTATTGCTCGATTTTAATATGCCGCGATTAAATGGAGCGCAGGTCCTGCAAAAACTTCGCAGCGATCCCAGCCCGGAAATCGCGCAGATCCACGCCATCCTGTTGACTGGCTACGGCGGCGAAGAAAGCGAAGTACTGTGCCTGGAGGCAGGCGCCAATGATTTTGTAACCAAGCCGATCAATAGCGCCGTCTTGCGCGCTCGAATCGAAACCCAATTGCGGCTGCGTTCGATGCGGCGGCAATTGCAGCAGCAAAATGACGAACTGGAAGCGTGGCGGCAGAATCTCGAGCGGGACCTCGCCGCCGCGCGATTGACGCAGCAATCTTTGATTCCTCAAAAACCACCGGTATTGCCCGGCTGGGAAATCGCAGCCGCGTATCGGCCAGTCATCCAAGTCGGGGGCGACATCTATGGCTGGCTGCGGATGAGCGACGGACGAACATTATTTTGGATTGCGGACGCCACCGGCCACGGCGCATCGGCGGCGTTGCTTACTACACTAGCGAAGTTGCTCTTTCACCACGGCTGCGCCGAACACAATCGCCCCGCCGAAATCATGAATGCGGTTAATGTCGATTTTCGCAGCATTTTCGGAGCGCGTTCTTTTATGACGGCGATGTGCGTGGCTCTAAATCCTGAAACTGGTAAGGCGGAGGTCGTCGGTGCAGGACATCCGGCTTTGCTGATTGCGCGCCACAGCGGTGCCGCCGAAACAATTCCTTCGTCGGCTCCGCCCCTCGGGTTACTCGAGTCTTCCCGTTTTGAAGAGACCGCGGTGGAAATCGGCCGAGGCGACTTTTTCATGCTCTATACAGATGGCCTCTTCGGATCGCCGAAAAACGAGATGCGACGGCTTACGCCCGATGGATTAGCCGCGATGTTACGGCCCGGCGCGCCCAGCGCTCAGTCGTTCTTGAACGATATTCTAAACCGCGCCTCGCCCAAGGATGCGGATGAGGTTTTACCGGACGACGTGGCGGCGCTGGTCGTGCGGCGTTCCTTTTAAGGAAATGAAATTCGCAAAATTTAGTATTGCTCTCCCCCAGTCAAACGATTAATCAGCCTTTATGCCGAAATCCAAAGCCAAAAAGACACCCTCGAAACGTAAGCCTAACGCAGCCTTCATGAGACCGGTCCAGCCTGACGACAAACTTTCCATGATTGTCGGCTCGAAACCGCTACCCCGCTCCGAACTCACGAAAAAACTTTGGGATTACATCAAAAAAAACGGACTGCAGGACAAGAAAAAGAGGACGCAAATTAACGCCAACGACGCGATGCGGCCTGTTTTTAATGGCAAGAGCCAGGTCAGTATGTTCGAGATGACGAAACTCGTCTCGGGCCATCTTAAGTAGGTTCTCGCCGCGGCTCAGCAGCTGCACCGTACCGGCACGCCTTTTAGCGAATCCGAAGCGCCCCTCGAAAAGCTTTGGAATCGCTGACGCCGATCAGGCAGTGGACTGGTTGTCTTTTTAGTAGCCCGCGGATGTCTTGATATCCGCGGGCGCTTGTGCGTACCAAAGGCGTTGCTCGCGTTCTTGCATAAGGGATTAAAAGGGCGGAATCTTTCGCGTGAAAAACTTTATTTGGCTCCTCCTCGCTATCGGACTCATCCTTGTCGGCGTCACGGCAAGCGCAGAATCGAACTGGGTAACCGATTACAAAAAAGCGCAGGAAGATGCGAAGGCCGGCAAAAAGCTGATGTTGCTTGAGTTCACTGGTTCGGACTGGTGCGGCTGGTGCATGAAGTTGGATAAGGAAGTCTTTTCCACGCCGGAATTTCAAAATTTTGCAAGCAGAAACCTGGTCTTGGTTAAGCTCGATTTCCCGCGGCGAAAACCGCAAACCGAGGCGCTCAGGAAACAGAATGAGCAGCTCGCGCAAAAATACGGCATCCAAGGTTTTCCCACGATCATTGTCTTAAACGACCAGGGGGAAAAAGTTGGAGAGCTCGGTTACATGGAAGGTGGCCCGAGTCCGTTTCTCGCAAAGTTGGAAACGCTTCCCAAAAGCTAATCGATAACGCAGGCAGTTTTATCTGCGACGTCGCCAGCCGGGCGACCGTCGGCAACCGCGTTAATTCACTGTCTCGCAGATCGCACGATGAGTACGAGCGATTACTGAATCAGTAAGCTAATCGAGCCTCGAAAACAATCTCGCCGCCGATTACCGCCATCACACAACGCGTCTTCAGAATTTCTGACTCTTGAATTTTCATGATGTCGGCGGAAAGAACGGTGAAGTCGGCGAGCATGCCGATGTCGATCTTGCCTTTGTCGGTTTCCTCGAATGCGGCGTAAGCGGGCCAGAGAGTAAACATTTTCAACGCTTGCTCGCGCGAGACGGCCTGTTCGAGATGCCAGCCTTCGCCGGAAAAAGCTTTCACACTTTTGCGCGCCACGGCGGCGTAGAATTCAATCATCGGTTCGCCGCGCTCGACCGGAGCGTCGGAGCCCCCACAAATGATCGCGCCGGATTTGAGAAAACTTTTCCATGCGTATGCGCCGGTCAGGCGGTCCATTCCGAGCCGGCTCGGCGCGAAAAATAAATCGCTGATCGCGTGCGACGGTTGCATGGACGGAATGACGCCGAGCTTGGCGAATCGCGGAATGTCAGTCGGATCGACAATCTGCGCGTGCTCGACTCGCCAGCGCGGCTCACCGATTTTTCGCTCGTTAGGCGGAACTGCTTTAAATGCGTTCTCGTAAAGATCGAGAATCAACCGGTTCGCGCGATCGCCGATGGCGTGCGTTTCAACTTGAATTCCGCGTCGCAACGCTTCCTCGAACATCGGGCGTAAATCTTCGGGTTTTTCGGTGAGATAGCCGGAAGTTTCGGGCGCATCGCTGTACGGTTTCAACAGCGCCGCGCCGCGCGAGCCGAGCGCGCCGTCGAAAATGACTTTAATCGTGCGCTGCGTGAAATGATGATCGAACTCATTGATGATCGATCCTTCGCGCAACAAACGCTGCGCATCTTCGCCGGGACCGTAAACGGCGTTGATGATGCGTAGTTTTACTTTGCTGGCGTCGAACATTCTCTTAATCAGATCGACATCTTCTTTGTGACTGCCGGCGTTTTGGATTTCACACCACCCGAGTCTGATTTCGCGATCGATCCCGAGCAGAAACGCTTTTTCTTTTTCTGCTTCAGTCGGTTTCGGAATATTTTTTTCGACAAGGTCCTGCGCGTTGTCGAGCAACATGCCCGACGGCTCGCCGGTATTTTTGTCTTTGAGAATTTCTCCGCCGAAAGGGTTCGGTGTGTGATTGTCGATTTTGGCGGTATTTAGCGCGGCGCTGTTCGCAACCGCGGCGTGGCCATCAGCGCGCGTGAGGAAAACAGGATTGTCCGGCGCGATTTTGTCGAGGTCTTGTCGCGTCGGGAATTGCGGCGGTTTCCAGAAAGTTTCGATCCAACCGCGGCCGGTTACCCATTTGCCGCGCTCGGTTTGCGCGACGCGCTCTTTAACTTTGCCGAGAAAATCTTGGAGCCTCTTTGTGCCTTCGAGATTCAAACGCATCTCGCGCTCGCCGATTTCGAAGATGTGGCAATGCGAATCGGTGAAACCGGGCACGACCGTTTTGCCGGCAAGATCGACAACGCGCGTGCGATCATCGCGAAATTTTTGGACGTCGGCATTTGCGCCGACAAAAACGATGCGGTCGCCTTTCACGGCGATCGCTTCCGCGCGCGGCTGAGGTTCGCTGACCGTGTAGATGTTGCCGTTGATGAAGATTGTATTGGCTGAATCAGTGCCTCCGCCCGAGATGGCGCTGTTCGTAACGAACAGCAAAGCGACCAGCCAGTGCATTCGCTGATTATGGGCAGCTTTTCGCTCGATTTCGAGCAGTAATCGCTTTCGCGAAACACCTGCAGCACTCAGCGTTTTCGCGGTTCGGGATGAAACAATGTCATGGCGCTAGGATGCGAACCGACAAAGCTTTTTCGCGGTTTGCAATTCGCGGAAATTCCGCTGTGATGATGAACGTGCGCCCATACCGGAATGTTAAAATTCCCAGATTTCTTTTGCCAAGCAGATGGCCATTTATAGAATTGGCCACTCGCTGCCCGTCAGCGATCAACTTTAATCTGTTTGCGCTTCTGAACGATCTACGTCCTTATCTTGCAGCGTCGGTGTTTACAGGTTGGCGACCGCAACCGGGCAGGAAACGCATCCGCTGATCGTGTATGGCGAATTTTTTTCCGCGCTGGACAAATTGGCTGCCGCTCAAGATCACCATCTGCGCGATCGTCGTTGTCTGCGCGCTGACGGGCACGACCTGGTATTACGCGACGCCGAAATATACGCGCGTCGGTTACATGCCGACGCAGCCGGTGCCCTTTCCGCACGATCTGCACGTGACGCAGTTGGGAATGGATTGCCGTTATTGCCACAGCTTTGTGGAAGTGGCGGCGCATTCGAATGTGCCGGATACGCAGGTCTGCATGAACTGTCACACGCAAGTGCAGAAGGACAATCCGAAGCTCGAACCGGTTCGTGTCAGTTGGAATACAGGCGCGCCGGTCGATTGGATCCAGATACATCGCACGCCCGACTACGTTTATTACAATCACTCGGCGCACGTGAACCGCGGCATCAGTTGCTTTAGTTGTCACGACCAAGTCAATCACATGCCGGTGGTCTACCACGCGAAGCCGCACAGCATGGCGTGGTGTCTGGAATGCCATCGCCATCCGGAAAATTTCCTGCGGCCGGAAAACGAAATTTTTAATCTCGATTGGAATTCGGACCAGGTGAAGCCAGCGGAGTTCGCCGCGAAATACGGCCAGCCCCAGGGAACGAAGGAAAATTTTTCGAAGAAGAAAAAACTTACCCAACGCGAGATCGGGCAAACGTTGAAAGAGCGCTGGAACGTGCAGCCGCCGCTAAATTGCCAGGGGTGCCACCGATGAAACGCATCTTCGAACATCCCGCGAAATCGCTGACCGGCAAACGTTACTGGCGCAGTCTAAACGAGTTCGCCGATACGCCGGAATTTCGCGGCTGGCTCGAGCGCGAATTTCCGGCGGGCGCGGCGCAGTTGGAAGGCGATGAAGTATCCAGGAGAAGCTTTTTGAAGCTGATGGGCGCGTCAATGGCGCTGGCGGGCTTCGGGTTGAACAGCTGCCGCAAACCGGAGATGCATCTCGTTCCGTTCTCGAAAAGCGTTGAATGGACGATTCCGGGCAAGCCGCTCTATTACGCGACTGCGATGCCGCGTCGCACCGGCGCAATTCCCTTGGTGGTAACGACGAATGATGGGCGCCCGACGAAACTCGAGGGCAATCCGCTTCATCCAGAGAGCGCCGGCGCGACCGATGCCTTTGCGCAAGCCGCCGTGCTCGATCTTTATGATCCGGCGCGCTCGAAGCGGTTCGTGCAAGATGGAAAAACTTCGGATCGCGCGACCTTCGACAAATACATCGAGGAACTTCGCCCGAAACTCGCGGCCAACGGCGGCGCTGGTCTGGCTTTTCTCGCGGAGGAAACTCATTCGC
>JBDUDH010000038.1:0-26803 GCA_040003015.1 Verrucomicrobiota bacterium
AAAACCGCCGCAAGAAAAACCAGCAGATAGATCGTAACCAACGCAGCGAGGCTGACGCGAATCACGGTGCATGTTCCTCCGGCGAAGCGGGGACGACATCGTTGCCAAATTGGATGGTCGCTCTGACCCAAATCAGATTTTCCTGCGTGTTGGCTGATCTATTTTTTTCCAGCGCGAAACGGCAAAGCAACAAATAATGATGACCCTGCTCATCCAGTGCCGGATCGCCCGAAGAGTCTTGCAAAAAGCAATAGCGAATTTCACCGGCGCTGCTTACCGCGACGAGATACTGCGCCGTTTGCGGGGGTTCATTCGTGGAACCGCGAAATTTAAAGTCAGATTTTAGCACCGGGACGTTTTGCAATTCATCGGAAAACGTGACCACGGTCGGTGCCGGTGGAGACGGAGCGATCGACTGCTTTTGGAGCGTCGGTACCAGCGCGGGGGGGAATGGGCTCGGCACGCGCAAATCGGGAGTGGCGGGCAGCGGTGCTTTGAGCGTTGGAGCGGTGGTGAGATAAGATGGAATGTGATTCAATTTTGGGAGTGCCAGAGTTTTCGAATCCGGCGCCCTTTGTGTTTGAGATGCGAGCGCAGGATCTTCCGCATTCACCCAATTCAGAAGTGTTCGACCTTCGTCTGAAGTTGGAACGAGCAGATTGACCCGTGCGGGAGGGGGCAAAAGCGCGACGGTCGGCGGATAAACCACTTGAAAAATGTAAAAGCAAAGCGCATGGAGCGCTGCTGATGTGACCAGAAATCCCGCGATTGCCAGCTTGCGCGGTCGGCCTTGTTCCCACTGAAAGAGCAGCTCGTTGTCGAGCCCGGCGGGAGGAGACGCGCTCACTTCTGTGGCGTGGTGGCCAATGTCACTGACGTGATGTCGCGCTCGAGCGCCGCGTTCGTCACCGCCATCACCATTTCATAGGAGGTGAGCCGGTCGGCTCTGATTACGATCGTGCGGCCATCGCGTTTGGCGGCGTCGAGGAGCGGCCCAAGTTGCTGCGAGGTCACTTTTTGATCGCGGAAATAAATCGCCGGTGCGGGGCCGCCGGTAATGCTGATGATCTGCTGGTTCAGTTGAGGCCCGAGCGTGAAACGTGAAAATGGAACCGATACCGAGATGCCAGGCTGAAGCACGAAATTCGAACTGAGCAAAAAGAAAAAGATGAGAAGGAATACAACATCGAGAAGCGGAAAGACACAGAGCCAACCAAAGCTGAGGTTGGTTGTCCGCGTAAGTTTCATTCCACTTCGCTGGCCCGGGAACGAATGTCAGATTGCGACTAACGCTCCAGTCGTTTTGAACCTTCCGCGCTCTGCTGATGCGGCTGCTGAAAGCTGATAATTCCCGCGGCGGTCGCGCGATCGGTCAGCATATGCACGACTTCGATTCCGGCGCGTTCCATATCGTGCAGCAAAGTGTTCACGCGCGATGACAAGTAACTGTAGGCAACGAAAGTCGGCGTGGCGACCACGAGGCCTGCCGCTGTCGTGAGAAGGCTTTTGTAAATGCCGGTCGATAGTTCCGTCACTGTCGCATATCCGCCGTTCGATGAGATCGTGCCGAACGCTTCGATCATTCCAGCCACGGTTCCGAGCAGCCCGATCAATGGAGTAAGATAGGCCAACGTCGCGAGTACGCCCAAAAAGCGTTCCAACTTTGGGACCTCAAGCTGTCCGGCTTCCTGAACGATCTCCCGCAATTCCGCCCGCGGCGCTTCATGGCGGATAACGGCGGCGTGAACAACTCGCGCGACCGGACCCGGCGTACCGGCGCACTCGTGGAGCGCTTCGGCGAAATTGCGCCGCTGCACAAGATTCGAAAGCCCCTGCAAAAATTCACCGACGTGAATGGTCGCGCGATGAAAATAAAAAAGGCGCTCGGCGAAGACCGCGATCGAAATAACGCTGCAGACCAGGATCGGCCACATGAGGAGACCACCCTTCTGGATGTAATCGATCATGCGGCAACCTCATAGCGCCCTTTCCCCGCGCTGGCAAGTCGCGAAGCCAAAGTAGGCTGACAAAAAGGAGTCAGCTTACTGTGGTCTTCGCGGGGCTGACTTGCTATTTGTCCGGCCACCGGCCTGCGACTTCTTCGGCGTAGTTTGTCCGAGCAGACGACCGTCGGCATCGTAGATCGCGTAACCGGACTGCTGGCCGCGCTCATCATAAGTGTAAACAAGTTTGTGCATCACGGAATCATCTTTTGCTAACTGCGTCTCTTGAGTGAGACGCCCTGCGGCATCGTATTTATAAAGAGCTTTAAAACGGAAATCGCCCTTTGCGCCATACATTTCACCGTTGATGAATCGTCCAGCGTCATCCAGCTCATAAACCATCTTGCCTCGAGGCTTGCCATCGGAGCTCGTGGTGGTCGCAGTCGCTTTATGGTTTACCTGATCAAACTGGTAAATCGTGCGCGTTCCATCGGAATGCATCGAGACGGTTACGCGAACGGTATCGGAAGCTGAACTATTTGGGGTTTGCCCAAGCACGACAGCCACTGGCAAAAGGAGGGTTGCAACAAGGAGCAAAAATTTGCCGTAAATCATCGCTGTAAAAGGGCAGGCTAAGGGCCTAAAGAAAATCCTGCAAACGATCATTTATTTTATTGACCCCTGGCCCGGAAGGTGGTTTAGAATGGATGGAAGTGGGATAAAATGGATCAAGTATCCGCCCGTGTATGGACTCCGAATCTCCTTCCCCGACCTTCTACGCCGGCGAATTCCGTC
Source organism: Verrucomicrobiota bacterium (assembly GCA_040003015.1). Classification (GTDB taxonomy): domain Bacteria; phylum Verrucomicrobiota; class Verrucomicrobiia; order Chthoniobacterales; family UBA10450; genus JBDUDH01. Next base: position 2,739 of record JBDUDH010000038.1, read on the forward strand.
ATCAGCTCGACGATAAACACCGGCTCACGATTCCGGCCCGCTGGCGTCGGGGCAGCGCCGGCGAAGATTTCATTATCGTTCCCGAACCGCATCATCAGTATCTCCTCGTAATGGCACCGGATGAATTTGCGCGGTTAAGTGATTCAGCCGAAAACGCGCCCGACGTTTCGCGGCGGGATCGGCGCGTGTTTCTTCGCCAGCTTCATTCGCGTGCTCTACATGGCTCATCGGACCGCCAGGGTCGCCTTGTTTTGCCGGACGAACTTTGCAAGCAGTTGTCATTAAACGGCGAGGTCGCGGTGGTCGGCGGTCGGGGCCGGTTTGAAGTGTGGAACCTCGGGCGCTGGAAACGCGCGCACGAGGAGGAAACTCCCACCTACCAACACGTCGCCAACGTCGTCGGTTTATAGCAACACGGCTTATATATATGAATGCACTGCCGTTTGAACGGCCCATCTGGTTCGCAACCGGGCCATTGATCATGGAAGAGGAGGCGCAGGAAATGGAGGACTTCACTTATCATCGGCCGGTTCTGGTCGAGGAAACGGTTGAACTGCTTGCGCCGCGACCGGGAACGCTCGTAATCGATGGCACCTGTGGCGGAGGCGGACACGCCGAAGCGATCCTGCGCACCGGTGCGGATGTGCTCGCGCTCGATCAGGATCCTGATGCGATTGCTTACGCGAGCGATCGGTTAGCGCAATTCGGAGGCCGGGCGATATTACGGCGCGGAAATTTTCGCGACGCGGAAAAAGTGCTCACCGAGCTGGGGATTTCGCAAATCGGTGGTGCGCTTCTTGATCTGGGAGTCTCTTCGCGCCAGCTCGAGAATTCCCACCGCGGCTTCAGCATGATGCGAAACGGTCCGCTCGATATGCGGATGGATCCCGGCCGGGAACTGACCGCCGCGGACATCGTCAATGGCTACAGCGAAGAAGATCTCACTCGGCTTTTCCGTGACCTCGGTGAAGAGCCGGCGGCGCGCCGCATCGCCAGCCAACTCGTGAAACTGCGCAAGGAGTCGCCTTTTTGCGAAACTCTGGCGCTGGCGCGCGCGATCGAAAAAATCGTTGAACGTCACGGACGTCGTCATCCCGCGACGCAGGTTTTCCAGGCGCTGCGCATGGAAGTAAATGACGAGCTCGGCGCGCTCGAAGCAGGATTACGGGTCCTCAGCGCGCGGCTGGAGGCCGGCAGTCGCATCGCCGTCATCACCTTCCATTCATTGGAAGATCGTATTGTTAAAAATTTCTTCCGCGATCGCAGCCGGGAATGGCTTGACCGACCGGAATGGCCGCAGCCTCAACGCAACCCTGATTTTGATCTGCAATTGATCACACCGAAGCCGATCGAGCCGAACGAAGCCGAGCAACGCGCCAATCCACGCGCGCGGAGCGCGAAACTTCGTGTCGCCGAAAAACGCGCATGAATCGCCGTCGCAGAAAAAACCTCAATGCAATCAACGCGCCCTCGCTAGCGCGTTGGATCGTAATCACGGCTTTTCTTGGAGCCACTGGCCTGAGTTACGTCTATCTGACGCTCCAGCTTCATGATCTTGGCGATCGCCGGAAGGCGTTGGAAAACGAACTGAAAAGTCTGCGCACTCAGAACGAAGTTGCGCGGGTGCAGGTCGCCGCGCTGACCTCGCGCTCAGCTCTCCAGCGCCGGCTGAAAGAGGGCTACATCAAAATGATCCCCATCAGCGAACAAAACATTGTGCGTTTGAGCGTCCCAGCGCGCTCGGCCGATGAGAATGACATTCAGCCGGTTGTAAACCGGAGAGGCGGAAGATGAGATGGAACGGACGCACTCGCTGCGCGCTCGTCTGCGTCGGTTTTATCACTCTTTACAGTCTCTTTTCTTTCCGGCTCGTTTATTTGCAGATGGTCAAGCACGATGAATTCGCCGGGCTTGCCGCAGAAAAGCATGTTCATAAACAAGCCATCTATGCTGAACGTGGCGCGATCTTTGACGCGAACAATGAAGTACTCGCGCACAACATTCCCGTCGAGACCGTGGTGGCCGATGCCACTCACGTTAACGATCTCTCGGCGCTGGTACCGCTTCTTTCCAGCGCGTTAAAAATTTCGCAGTCCGAGATTGCGGAGAAGCTCGGGGGCGATCGCCGCTATGTCGTGTTGAAGCGCGAGCTGGCTGAAACGGCAGCGGGCGCGTTGCGCGAAAAATTACGCGCGCAAAAACTGCGCGGCATTTATTTCGAGCGCGACTCCACCCGCGCTTATCCGAATGGCTCGATGTTGTGTCACGTTGTCGGCTTCACCGATTTCAACCATCACGGGATCCAAGGCGTGGAATGCTCGATGGAAGATTATCTGCACGGTCAGGATGGCTACCGCTACATCGAGCACGACCGTGCCGGGCAGGAAATCGTCCTCTACCGCGGCCAGGAACGCGCGCCGCGCAATGGCTACCAAGTCCATCTGACGATCGATCTCAATTTGCAAAACATCGTCGAAAACGAACTCGACTCCGCCATGCGCGAGTTTTCGCCGAAAAAAGCGATCGTCATTCTGATGCGTCCGAAAACAGGTGAAATTCTTGCCATGGCCAACCGGCCGAATTTCGACCTCAACTTACGGGCTGAGGCGAAACCTGAGGAGATGAAGAACCGCGCCATCATCGACATGATGGAGCCGGGCTCGACCTTCAAAATTGTAGTGGCGGCCGCCGCGCTCAATGAAAAAAAAGTCCATCCTGACACCGTAATCTTTTGCGAGAACGGGCGCTGGAATTTCGGGGGACGGCTGTTGCATGACCACAAAGCCTATGCCGATTTGAGCGTGCAGGATGTGCTCGTTAAATCGAGCAACATCGGCGCGGCCAAGCTGGCGCTGTTGCTCGGCGACGAAAAGTTCTACGAGTACATCCGCTGTTTCGGCTTCGGCGATCGCAGCGGGATCGAATTGCCGGGCGAAATTGGCGGTATGGTTCATCCGCCGCAGGCGTGGAGCAAAATCTCGATCACGCGCATCCCGATGGGACACGAAGTGGCCGTAACGCCCCTGCAAATGATTATGGCGATGGCAACGATCGCGAACGGCGGAATATTGGTTGCGCCTCGGATCATCAAGTCAGTCGCGACGGAAGAAGGTGAATCGATCAGCCGATTTGCGCCGGTAGTCGTTAGGCGAGTGATTTCACCGGAAACGGCGACGCAACTCGGGCTCGCATTGCGCGGTGTGGCCAGCGATCGCGGCACCGCCGCTGCGGCTGCGGTTCCCGGTTTCACCATTTCCGGCAAGACCGGCACGGCGCAAAAAGTCGATCCGAAAGGCGGCTACGAACAAGGGAAGTTTATCGTTTCGTTCACAGGTTATCTGCCGGCGGAGCATCCCGAATTTGTCGGACTCGTCGTACTGGACGACGCGCACACCGATAAGCCAGAGTTGAATTACGGCGGGCTCGTCGCGGGCCCGATCTTTTCGCGGATCGCCGAGAAAGCCGCGCGTTATCTTGACCTCGAGCCGCATGAGGAGGTCGACAAACCAGTGACGGCAGGACGAGTCGCCCTAACCAATGCCGAACATCGCTGAACGCAATCGCCCGCGTGCCGACACCTCATGCAGCTCCGAACTCTCGCTAATGCCATCCCGATTCGCCAGGTGATCGGCCCGCTCGATCGCGAAGTGGAAGGAATCTTTTACGACTCACGGCGGGTGCAAAAAAATGGGATGTATGTCGCTCTTCGCGGCACCCAAGCTGACGGCCATCAATTCACGGATCAGGCGATTGAGAAAGGCGCGTCTGCCATTGTGGTCGAACGCGAGGAAACGCCGGCGCGTGCCACCTCGCTGGTAGTGGACAACACACGCAACGCCCTCGCTGATCTGGCCGCCGTCTTCTACCGCCGCCCGGCGTTGCGCCTGAAACTCGCCGGCGTCACGGGCACAAATGGGAAGACGACCACGACGTTTCTGCTTAAGCACATCTGCGATAAAGCCGGCTTGCGTTGCGGATTGATTGGGACCGTTCGTTACGAAATTGGCGATCGGATTTTACCGGCCATTCGCACCACTCCCGAGTCTCTCGATTTGCATGAGTTGCTCGCGCAAATTTCAAATGCCGGATGCAAAGCTGCGGCGATGGAAGTTTCATCACACGCGCTCGCGCAGGCGCGCACGCGCGGCATCGAATGGGATGTCGCGGTCTTCACCAATCTCACGCAGGACCATCTCGATTTTCATCAGACGATGGAGAATTACTTTGAATCAAAGCTCTCTTTGTTCACCGGCCTGAAAGATCAAAAGGCCAAACATCGAGCGACCGCGGTGGTTAATGTTGACGATCGTTATGGCGAGCAGCTCATTGGCAGGCTGGGTAACGATGTGCCGGTCATTACCTACGGCATGAGCGTGCGCGCGGATTTTCGGGCCTCGAATTATCGGACGGAATTTGGCGGGACATCTTATCAGCTCGATGCGCGCGGGAAAAATTATCTGGTGCGCGTGCCCTTAATCGGGCGTTTCAACGTCGCCAATTCTCTTGCCGCGCTCGCGGCCGCGAACGCCCTCGGCCTCAATTTGCGCGATGCAATTTTAAGCATCGGGAAATCGCCGCAGGTTCCGGGGCGATTGGAAGCCGTTCCGGCGAAACGGCAATTCCAGATCTTCGTCGACTATGCCCATACTGATGACGCGCTGCTCAATGTCTTGAAAACATTGCGCGAGCTCGGGCCGAATCGCCTGATTGTCGTTTTCGGCGCCGGTGGCGATCGCGACCGGGAGAAGCGTCCGCTCATGGGCCGAGTTGCCGATCAAAACGCCGATTACAGCATCATCACCTCCGATAATCCGCGGAAAGAAGACCCGCTTGCGATCATCGCCGAGGTAAAAAAGGGATTTCGCTCATCCCATTATGAGGCGATTTCGGATCGGAAGGAAGCAATCACGCGCGCGATCGCTCTGGCGCAACCGCGCGACATCGTTCTGATCGCGGGGAAAGGACACGAAACGTATCAGGAATTTGCCGATCACACCGTGCCGTTTGACGACCTGCAAGTGGCGCGGAACGCGTTGGAGAATCGCCCAGTCGAATTTCATTCATGATCAGCTCTGTCCTTGTCCTCAGATGGTGGCTCGCCACCTACGCGCGCGATCTCAGAAGATTTCGCGCCGGTAACCCGCGCCATGCTCATCACAGCCGGAGGTTGCGATACCGTAAATGAATCCAACCACGCTCACACAAATTGCCGAATTTGCCGGCGGAGCAGTGATGCAGGGAAATGGCGGGCATCTCATCTCCAAAATCAGCACCGACTCGCGCACCCTGCGCGCGGGCGATCTTTTCGTAGCGTTGCGCGGAGAAAATTTCGATGCGCATCAATTCGTCGCGCAGGCGGTGAAAGCCGGAGCCGCGGGCGCGGTTGTGGAAGAAAGCTGGCCGGGAAGTGCGCCCGGAAATTTTGGTCTGATTCGCGTCGCCGATACGCTCTCGGCTTACCAGCAAATCGCTTCCAACTACCGGCGATCGCTTTCGCTAAAAGCCATTGCGATCACCGGCAGCAACGGCAAGACCAGCACGAAAGATTTTGTCGCGGCGGTCTTGGAAAAAAAATTTCGGGTCACAAAAACCGAAGGCAATCTGAACAATCACGTCGGATTGCCGCGGACGATTCTGAAGGCAAGCTCCGATGACGAAATCGCGGTCTGGGAGATTGGCATGAATCATCCCGGCGAAGTCGCTCCACTCGCCAAAATCGCCGGGCCCGATGTTGCGATCATCACCAACATCGGCGTTGCGCACATTGAATTCATGGGATCACGCGAAGCCATCGCGCGCGAAAAAGGCGAGCTGGCGGCGGCGGTGCTGTCGACGGGCACCGTCATTTTGAATGGTGACGATCCATTTTCAGAAACGATCGCGCGGTTGACTCCAGCGAAAATTATCCTGGCCGGCATCGAGCGCGGAACCATGCAAGCGCGCGAGATCCACCAGAGCCTCGACGGAGCGGAATTTACGCTCGTCGAAGGAGCGCATCGTTGCCACGCGGTTCTGCCAGTGCCCGGATCGCACATGGTGCAAAATGCTCTGATGGCGGTGACCGCGGGCCGGGTTTTCGGAATTTCGCTGGAGGATTGCGCGGCTGGTTTGGCAGCCGCGCCGCTGACCGAAGCGCGCTTGCAGATCAAAACCATCCACGGTCTGCAATTCATCGACGACAGTTACAACGCCAATCCAGATTCAACCAAAGCAGCCCTGCGAACGTTGAGCGAGCTCGAGACCGACGGACGACGGATTGCGGTATTGGGTCAAATGACGGAACTGGGTGTGGAATCAGAAAAGGGACATCGCGAGGTGGGCGAGTGCGCTGGAAAACTTGGGCTGGATCAACTGATCGCGCTTGGAAAAGGCGCGATTGAAATTGCGGCGGCCGCTCGCGCCGCTGGTTTGGCGAACAGTGTTGCCGCCGCTTCCGCAATCGAAGCGGCCGAGTTGTTGCACGAGTCGGCGCGACCGGGCGATCTCGTGCTGGTCAAAGGCAGTCGCTCGGCGCGGATGGAGCGCGTCCTGGAAGAATTCGCCAGGCGCGAATCGGAAGTCGGGTGTTCGTCATGATGTTTTATCTCCATCGACTGAGCGAGCAATTCAAAGGCTTCAACGTCTTCAACTATGTCACGTTTCGCGCGGTGATCGCCGCCATCACCGCCTTCGCGCTTTCGTTGCTTTTTGGTAATTTCGTCATTCGAAAATTGATCTCGCTCAAAATTGGCCAACCAATCCGAACCGCCGAGGAAGTGCGACATCTCGCCGAACTGCACGGCGCAAAAGAAGGAACGCCGACGATGGGTGGCGTGCTCGTGATCGGCGCAGTAGTTATCTCCTGCCTTTTCTGGGCGCGACCCGATAATCCATTCGTCTGGCTGGCCCTCTTCAGCATGGTTTATCTGGGCGTGCTCGGATTTGTCGATGACTACTTGAAAGTCACGAAGCGCAAATCGGACGGCATTAGCGGCCGTCTCAAGCTGATGTTTCAACTGATTCTGGCTGGAATCGTCACCGCATTTTTTCTCCTCAATCCCAAGATCGAAGTGCAGGCGCGTTCGCTTTACCTGCCGTTCTTCAAAGCGCCGGTGATCGCGAACCTCGGCCTTTTCACCTTTTTCTTTTTCGCGCTCGTAATCGTCGGTTCATCCAATGCTGTTAATCTGACCGACGGGCTGGATGGCCTCGCGATCGGCTGCACAATTACCGTTGCTTTCGCGTACACGCTTCTGGCTTACGCCGGCGGAAATTTTCGCATCGCCGAATATTTGCAGGTCCCGTTTTATCCATTTACCGGTGAGCTTGCGGTAGTTTGCTCGGCGCTCGTCGGCGCCGGTCTCGGCTTTCTTTGGTTCAATTGTCATCCGGCCAAACTCTTCATGGGAGACACCGGCTCGCTCGCGATCGGCGGGATCATTGGCGTGGTCGCGATCTGCTGCAAACAGGAGCTGCTGCTCATGGTGGTCGGCGGAGTTTTCGTGATCGAAGCGATTTCCGTCATCCTGCAAGTGCTCAGCTTCAGGCTCACGGGCAAACGCATTTTCGCGATGTCGCCGATCCATCATCACTTCGAGCTGAGCGGGTGGAAGGAAAATACCGTCATCGTCCGGTTCTGGATTTTGTCGATGCTCTTCGCCCTGCTCGGTCTCGCGACGCTCAAACTGCGATGAACCCGGATTACAAGAATCGGCGCATCGCGGTCCTCGGCGCCGGTCGCAGCGGAAAAGCAGCAGCACTCTTGCTGGCAGAGGAAGGCGCGAAGGTCACCATGCTCGATAGCGCGCCCGAAGAAAAACTCGTCGGGTTGGATTCATTGCGCGCGCATGGCATCTACGTTCTTTGCGGCGCTGCAGCGGAAGAAGATCCAACCGTTTACGATCTGGGAATTTTCAGTCCAGGGATCGACCCGGAACTGCCATTGGCGCGGAATTTTTCCCGAAAAAATATTCCGGCGATCGGTGAACTCGAACTGGGCTGGCAATTTTGCCGCGTTCCGGTCATAGCGATCACCGGAACCAATGGGAAAACGACGACGACGGAGTTGGTCGCGCAGATGCTCAACGCTTGCGGTCAGCGAACAATCGCCTGCGGCAACATCGGCAAGCCGCTCGTGGAAGCGGCGCGGGAAAGTGACGACCTCGATTTGCTCACGGTGGAAGTCAGCTCCTTTCAGCTCGAGACCATTCGCACCTTTCATCCTTCCATCAGCGTCTGGCTCAACTTCGCGCCCGATCATCTCGATCGTTACGCGTCGATCCGCGAATACCGCGAAGCCAAGCTGCGGATTTTTGAAAATCAAACCGCTGATGACGTCGCGATCGTTAATGCTTCGGAAAATCTTCCCCCCATCACGCCGAAGATCACTACGTTCAGCGCCTGGACGAACGATGGCGATTTCTTTTTTTCCGACGGCTGGATCGTTCATTGCGAGGAACAGGTCTTGCGCCTTGCGGACACAAAACTTTCCGGCCCGCACAATGCCGAAAATTTGATGGCGACGCTGGCGATCGGGCTGGCGCGGGGCCTGACGTTTCGCGAAATGGCGCCGCCTCTTGCCGTTTATCGCGCGCAACTTCATCGGCGCGAACTCGTACGTACCATTGCTGGCGTCGATTACGTGAACGACTCGAAGGCGACGAATCTCGATGCATTGGAAAAAGCTTTGCTCAGCGAAACGCGCCGGATCGTTTTGATCGCGGGCGGCAAGGACAAGGGATTTGCTTTTGCATCGCTCGCGCCGCTGGTTTCAGAGAAAGTGCGAGCGGCGGTTTTGATTGGCGAAATCGCAGAGCGCATCGCTTCGGATTGGAAAAGTGCGACCGCGTGTGAAATCGCACCGTCATTGGCCGACGCCGTGACACGGGCACAGGCTGCGGCGCTTCCGGGCGAAGCCGTCCTTTTTTCTCCCGGCACTTCCTCTTTTGACATGTTTAAAAGCTACGCCGACCGCGGCGATCAATTCCGTACGCTCGTTCGTTCCCTACCCGAGAAAAAAATATGAAAATACCTCAGATCTTCATTCGCAAAAAGCTTCGCGCTTCCACGGCGCGGCGTCAGCCGGTGCTCGGTGTGCCCGGCGGGATGGACTACGAAGAAATGTCCGAGCCGAACATGAAACTATCGCGCGCGCTGCTGATCGTGCTCGTTCTCCACGTCGTCGCGGTCGCGGGCATTATTGCATTCAACACAATTAAGACGCGACAAGTAGCCGCGCCGCCAGCGGGGACGACTACTCCATCGCCGACGAGCGAAACCGCTACGGCACCACCTGCATCGGTAAAAAAATCGGAAGCTGCGCCAGCGACTTCAGCCACAGCTGCGCCTCTAACTGCGAAACACGAGGAATCGCGAACGTCGCATTACAATTCCAAGACGGTGTCGAGTGCTGAGCCGGCCAAGGATCATCCCAAAAACAAGGCCACGACCAATTCTCTGCCGGCTGACTCCGGCAAGACCTACGTGGCTGTGAAAGGCGACAATCCGGTCACGATCGCGCGAAAACTGAAAGTCGCGTACGACGATTTGATTGCGCTCAATCACATTGAGGATCCGCGCAAATTGCAGATCGGACAAAAGCTTCGCATTCCGGAAAAGAAAATTAAGAGCAAACACGCCGAGGACTGAATCGGCGCGGAAAGCAGCCTTCGGATCATTCACTCACGATGCATCGTAAAAGCGCCTACATTCTCTTTCTCGCCGTTTTAGGAATGCTGGTGATCGGCATCGTGATGCTTTTCAGCACAAGCGCTTTTGCGCGGGATAGCCATGGTGATGTTTACTATTTCGTCCGACGCCAGTCGATCTGGCTCGGCTTCGGTCTCGTTGGCTGTACTTTGGCCGCTCTCATCGACTACCATTTCTGGCAGCGCACCTGGTGGATTTGGTTCGCCATCGCCTTTGTCACGCTCGCGCTCTGCTTCGTGCCGCATCTCGGGATGCGCATCAATGGCTCGCGCCGTTGGGTTGGTTTTCATTCCCTCACTTTTCAGCCGTCGGAAATTGCGAAGATCGCGGTCATTTTTTTCCTGGCTTTCTGGTTCTCGCGCTATGAAGCGGAAAGCAATCGCCTGTGGCGCGGCTTTGTCATTCCGCTGGCCCTCATTGCCCCGTTGCTCTCATTGATTATCACCGAAGTCGATCTCGGGACGACGGCGTTAATCGGTGGCAGCGCGCTCGTCGTGATGTTTATTGCGGGAACGAATCTCGCGCTCCTAGGCGCGTTCTCGTTAGGCGGAATCGGCGGGCTTCTCTTTATCGCAACTCATCTCTCCGAACGAATGGGTCGATTGGTGGCCTTTATGGATCCGCAGCGCTTCAAACAGGATGCCGGTTTACAGCAAATGCAGGCCTTAATCGCATGGGGCAGTGGCGGAATGGAAGGACTCGGGCTCGGCAACGGCCGCCAAAAAATGCTTTACCTGCCGTACGCGCACACTGATTTCATTTTCCCGATCATCGGCGAAGAGCTGGGCTTGCGTTTCAGTTTGCTGGTCGTTTTCCTGTTCGTCGTCATCATCGTTTGCGGAACGCTGATCGCTTTGCACGCCAAAGACCGGGCCGGCCTGCTCCTCGGCGCTGGCGTGGTTTCGCTGCTCGCGTTGCAAGCGGCGGTGAACATCGGCGTCACGACCTCTCTTTTGCCGAACAAAGGATTGCCATTGCCCTTCATCAGTTACGGCGGCTCAAATCTGGCTGCCTGCCTTTTTGGGATCGGACTGCTCCTCAACATTTACCGGCAAGGTGTGCTCGAGCCGGTAAATAAAAAACGCACCACGCTCAAGATGCGGACCACGCCGAGAATATGAACGCCGTCATTGCATGTGGAGGCACGGGCGGTCATCTCTTTCCCGGCCTGGCGGTGGCGGAAGCATTGCGCGAGCGCGGTCACGAAGTGCTTCTGTTCATCTCCGAAAAAGAGATCGACAGCATGGCGGTGGCAGGGCGCACGGATTTTCGTTTTGAAAAACTGCCGACCGTCGCTTTGCCCTCGCCATTTTCGCCGGCCATCCTGGCCTTTCTTAGGCGATTCAATGAAAGCCTGTCGCTTTGCCGCGCGATTTATCGGAAATTTAACCCTCAAGTTGTGCTTGGGATGGGCGGGTTCACTTCCACCGCCCCGGTGCTGGCAGGGCGGATGCGCGGTCTGCCGACGTTCCTGCACGAATCAAACGCCGTTCCCGGCAAAGCGAACCGCTACACCGCGCGCTTCGTTCGCGCCGTGCTGCTTGGTTTCAAAGAATGCGCAGCGTTTTTCCCCAAAGTGCGCACGGAATTTACGGGTACGCCGATTCGTTCGAGCTTGCGACCGGTGGATCGCGGAACCGCGCGGGAGAAACTGGGATTGCGCAACGATCTCACGACGTTGCTGGTGATGGGGGGAAGCCAGGGCGCGAGCGGAATAAATCAGGCGGTGATCAAATCATTGCCGGCGCTTCAGCACCAGTCGCTCCAGGTCATCCATCTTTCTGGCAGCCGGGACGAGCGACTGCTGGCCGATAATTATCGCCGTGAAAATATTCCCGCTTACGTCGCCGCGTTCCATCATCAAATGGAGCACATTTACAGCGCGGCGAACTTTGCGATCGCGCGTGCCGGCGCCGCCAGTCTCGCAGAACTCTCGGCATTTTCGCTGCCGGCTGTCCTCGTTCCTTATCCTTACGCCGCCAACGACCACCAACAGCGCAATGCCGAAATTTTTTATCGCGCCGATGCGGCATTCATTTTAAAGGAAGCCGACCTGACCGGCGATCTGCTGGTAACAAAAATCCGGGAGTTGCTCGGCGATCTGCCGAAGCGAAACGCGATGGCGCGGAATGCCTCCAGGCTCGCGCCGAAAAACGCAGCCGCGCTCGTGGTCGAAGCGATGGAGGAAATACAGTCGAAAAGCTGAGCATGCGCGCGCCTGAAATCGATCTGCAAAAATTCCTGATGCAGGAAACCCATCGCATTCACCTGATTGGCGTGGCCGGCAGCGGCATGAGCGGGATTGCGGCCTTGCTGCTCGAGCTCGGTCACGATGTTCGTGGCTCGGATAAAGTCCGCACGCTGGAGACCGATCGGCTCGCGCGGCTTGGTTTGCGTTTTCATTCGCCACATCGCGCCGAAGATACCGCCGACGTCGAGCTCGTGATTTTTTCGTCGGCGATTAAGGAGGACAACCCGATCATAACGGGCGCGCGCGACCGCGGGACGCCCATGGTTCGCCGCGCGGAAGCGCTCGCCGCGATCATGTGCGGCAAACGGGGAATTCTCATTGCCGGCATGCACGGCAAAACGACGACCGCCGCGATGGCCGCGCACGTTTTGCGAGGTGGTCATCTCCTGCCGTCGCATTACGTGGGCGCGGAAATTCCCATTCTCGGCAGCAATGCACACTGGAACCCGCGCGGCGAATATTTTGTGGCCGAAGGCGATGAAAGCGACGGGACGTTACGTCTCTTTCATCCCGAGCACGCGCTCATTCTGAACGTTGAAGAGGAACACCTCGATTTTTATGCGGATCTCGCGGCAATCGATGCGGTCTTCATGCAACTTCTCGACCAAACTACGGGCACAGTTTTTTACTGCGCCGATGATTCGAACGCGGTCCGCTTATGCAGATCACGTGCGCGTTCGATCTCCTATGGTTTTGGTCACGACGCGACCTACCGCGTGAGTGATCTCGAACTGAAAGATTTCGAATCCACGTTCTGCGTGCGGCGCGGCGGAACAATGCTCGGCGAAGCTGCGCTCAATGTTCCCGGCCAGCATAATGTAAGTAACGCGCTCGGCGTGATCGCGCTCGCCACCGAACTTGGCGTCGCATTCGACACAATCGTTTCTTCGCTTCGAAACTTCCGGCACGCGCGCCGGCGTTTCGAGATCAAATACGCCAGCGATCGATTTCTTTTGGTCGACGATTATGCGCATCATCCCACGGAAATCCGCGCCACGCTCGCTACCGCCAAGGCGGTTGGCCGCAATCGCGTGCTCGCGATGTTTCAGCCGCATCGTTTTTCTCGCACAAAAGCGCTGCGGCATGAATTCGGTCGTGCCTTCGATGACGCCGACCGCGTTGTCATTACCGATGTGTATCCTGCGAGCGAACTGCCGATTTCAGGAATCACTGGAATGACGATCGCCGACGAGGTCGAGCGTCATGGGCATCGCGGCGTCAGCTATCAACCGCGGCTTGATCGCTTGCATGGCGATGTCGGGAACATGCTCGCGGCCGGTGATCTCGTGCTGAGCCTCGGCGCCGGGAATATCCATGAACAACTCGCGAAACTCGCCGCCGAGCTCGTGATCGCGGAAAAATTAAAAGCGATCGTCGGCGAGGGAGGCGATGTCCGCCTCAATGAGCCGCTCGCCAAACACACCACTTTGCGCGTTGGCGGACCGGCACAATTTTGGGTTGAGCCGCGCGACGAAAAAGCTTTTGCCGAACTGATCCGCTTTTGCCGGCGGGAAAATCTCCCCATTTTTGTAATTGGCCGTGGCTCAAATTTGCTCGTTCGCGATGGTGGGATTCGCGGCGTGGTGGTTCGTCCTTGCGGCGGCGATTTTGACAAAGTGGAAGTTCACGGCAACGAAATCACGGCCGGTGTCGGCGCGAAGCTCAAGCAGGTTGCTTATGCCGGAAAGGCCGCGGGTATTGGCGGACTGGAGTGGATGGAAGGAATTCCGGGCGCGGTCGGCGGTGCGCTCCGCATGAATGCGGGCGCAATGGGCGCGCAGACTTTCGATCAGGTCGTGCGAATTCGATATCTCGACGCCGAGGGAACGGCGCACAAAAAAACTCCGGCGGAGCTGGAAGTGCATTACCGGCATGTGCCTTCGCTTGAAAAAAACTTTGCCGTCTCCGCGGTTTTTCGAGGAGCGCCTTCCTCGCCGGAAGAAATTACGCGACTGCTCGAAACATCACAGGAAAAACGACGCCGGACCCAGCCGATCGCAAAAAGCGCCGGGTGCATTTTTAAGAACGCGCAGGCGTCGCCAGCTGGAAAGCTCGTCGATGAACTCGGGTTAAAAAATTCAAATGTCGGCCAGGCGCGCGTTTCGGAGGTGCACGGCAACTTCATCATTAACGAGGGAGGCGCGACCGCAGCCGAAGTCTTGGAGTTGATCGCTCGAATTCAGAGGGCCGCACGCGAGCAACGCGGAATCGAGCTGGAAACCGAAGTCCAAATCGTGGGAGAACCGGCTTGAACAAATTGACTGATAAAAAAATCGCCGTGCTCATGGGCGGCCCTGGCTCGGAGCGTGCCGTTTCACTTGCGACCGGCGCTGGGGTTGCAAAGGCGCTCCGGTCGTTAGGCGCTAAAATCACGGCAGTGGATGTCAAAGACTCGAATTTCAAAATGCCGGACGACATCGATCTGGCATTTATCTGTGTGCACGGAACGTTTGGCGAAGATGGCCAGGTGCAGCAAATCCTGGAGGAGCGCGGCGTTCGTTACACCGGCGAAGGCGTCGCTGAGAGCCGCCTGGCCTTCGATAAAATTCGCTCTAAAGAAAAATTTCGCGAGCACGGGGTGGCCACTCCGGAATGGCAGGTTTTAAAAGAGGACGAGCGACCTTCTCTCGGATTGCCTGTCGTTATCAAACCCCCACGCCAGGGCTCGACCGTCGGCGTGTACATCATCAGGGAAGAGAAAGAGATCGCGCCGGCCTTGCAGGACGTGGCGAAATACGATCGCGAACTGCTGATTGAAAAGTTCATTGCCGGCCGCGAGCTGACCATTGGCATCCTGGGAGAACAGGCTTTGCCGATCCTGGAGATCATTCCCAAAAGCGGCTTCTACGATTTCAACAACAAGTATCCATTCCTGAATCCGCAGGGTGGCGGTGGCGCGCAGCACGTTTGTCCGGCCGCGATTCCCGACGGCCAGACGCGCGCGATCCAGGATCTGGCGTTGCGTGCCCACCGAGTGCTCGGTTTGCAAGTTTACTCGCGTGTCGATTTGATGCTTACGCCCCAGGGCGAGCCGTTCGTTCTCGAGGTGAACACCATTCCTGGGATGACCGAAGCGAGTCTCTTGCCCGATGCGGCAGCGGCGGCCGGAATCGGCTACGCGGAACTCTGCGCGCGCATCATCGAACTGTCTCAGGCGAGGAGAGAGGTAGCGAAATGAAGACCGTGCCCGAGCGATCACGTTTGCCAAATCAGCGTGTCTCGACTTCGCGTCAGCGCCGCCAGCAGCATTTGCTCGACGTCAAAGTGCGCTCGCGAAAAGTTTCGCACCATCGCAATCGCCGCGTTCTTGTTTTCATCTCGAAATGCATCCTGCTGCTTGCGACTTGCTCCGGGATTTATTATGGAGTGCGCCAGGGGCTCAATCGCTTCTTCTTCGCTAATCCCGATTACCGCTTGAGTGAAATCGTGGTCCAGACCGACGGCACTTTACAGCGCGATCAGATCTTGAAAGCAGCGGCGCTTTCCGAGGGTATGAACATTTTCTCGGTAAATCTGGAGCAGGTGCATGATCGCCTCCAGCAGCTGTCGCAAGTGGACGAAGTGCAGGTCGAACGCAAGATGCCTAACGAGATCGACGTCCGCGTCGTGGAACGAAAGCCAGTCGCCTGGATCACCACGCAAAGAGAAATTTCCGATCCCTTTGCACCGGACGCCGCTTTCCTGGTCGATGCACGCGGGACTTTAATGAAGGAAAAGAAATTGCTCCCGGAATATCTCGGCCTCCCGCTGATTTCCGGTTGTGCGAGCGAAGCGCTGGTGCCGGGCAAGACGGTAGAATCAGCGGAGGCAAAGGCAGCACTCGACTTGTTGCGTCTGAGCGCAACGAGCTTTATGCAAACAAGATTTCAAATTCGTGAGATCAATGTTTCAAAAGGCTATTGCCTTCTGGTCACCGACAAGAGTCACACCCAGGTAATGTTTGGCTTTGAAAATCTTCCCACGCAATTGCAGCGCCTCGAACAATTCTTGATCTACAGCGACGATTCGAAACGCGAGCTCGAGACGGTCAACCTCCTGGTCGCGCGAAATATTCCAGTCACTTTCACCAAACCGGCGGCGACAATCATTAACGAAACGATCGATCCGGAGGAGACTCCGTCGAAGGAACCACGAATCATGAAAGCGATTCCGGTGCATCCATCCAGCAAGCCGGCGGCGTCACCAACCGGGACATCGCATACGACTCCGACGCCATTGCCGGTGCGAAAGGCGATTCCGGTTCAACATTTTCAGAAAGGAAAGCGCGCTGATGGCGAGCAGTAACTTGATGGTCGGTCTGGAAATCGGAACTTCGAAAATCTGTGTCGTGGTCGGCGAAGGCAGGCCGGACGGCACGATCAAAATTTTAGGAGTGGGCCAGGCGCCGTCGCGCGGAGTGCGCAAGGGCGAGATCGTTGATTTCGAGACGGCCATGAAGTGCGTGCACGAAGCGGTCGTCGATGCGGAGGAGAAAAGCGACATCATGGTGCGCAGCGTTTACATCGGCATCACCGGGGCGCATATCCAGAGCTTTAATAATCGCGGCTGCATCGTGCTGCCCGAAGACCGTGATGAAATCGACGAGCAGGACGTCGAAGATGTGAAAATCAACGCACGCGAAGTCAGCATCCCCGCGCAGAACGCGTTTCTTCATTCCATCATTCAGCATTATCACGTGGGTGGTCAGGACGGGGTGCTCAATCCGGTCGGCATGTTGGGCCAAAAACTGGAAGCGGATTTCCACATCATCCACGGCGTGCGCACGCGCATTCAAAACACGATTCGTTGCGTCAAAGAGTTGCCGCTCGATGTCGAGGACGTTGTCTTCACCGCGCTGGCTTCCGCCCAGGTGGTGCTGACGCAGCACCAGAAAAATCTGGGCGCGCTCGTGATCGATATCGGGGGTGGCACGACCGATTACATTTTGTATGTCGATGGGGCGGTGAAACAGAGCGGGTCGCTCGCCGTGGGCGGCGATCATATTACCAATGACATTTCGATGGGCCTGCGCATTCCGATGACGCGTGCCGAAAGGTTAAAGATCGAAGAAGGCAGTGTGATCTTGGGAAATTGTTTGCCCGGCGAAACGGTGCTGCTCAAGGACGATTCCGGGTTCGCCGGCAAAGAGATCGAGCGCGAAACGCTGAACACGATCATTCATCTGCGCCTCCGCGAGAGTTTCGAGCTGTTGAAGCGTAAGCTCGACCAGGAACCATTCTTGGATTATCTCGGCGAAGGGATTTTCATTACCGGGGGCTGCAGCATGCTGAAAGGCATCAACCATCTCGCGGAAGAAGTGTTCGGAATCCCGGCGCGCGTTGCTCACGCGCAGACAATGTCGGGCCTCACTTCGGCATTCGAGAATCCGCAATTTTCCGCTGCGATCGGTTTGATCAAATATGCCCAAGCCGTCCAGATCGACCGCCGACCGCGCCATGGACTCAGACGCATCTTTGGAAAGATTTTCAGCGGTATGCGATGAAATTTTCGTCATCCCGAGCGAAGCGCAGCGCAGTCGAGGGATCTCACGGCCATACCGGAAGGGATACAACGGGATGGAAAGCCCGGCCTCGCGCGGCTGCGCTGCGTTACGGTCTCGACTTCGCCTGGAATGACAGCCACTGCATGCGCTAGCCCCCCACGCTTATGATCCAACTCAGCCGTAACTACAGCCTTCCCGAGAAGGAAGAAGATCTTTCCATCAAAATCATCGGCGTGGGAGGCGGGGGCTCGAACGCGCTCGATCGCATCGTGCTCGATGGAATGGAATACGCCGATTTGATTGCGCTCAATACCGACGTGCAATCGCTCGCCAGCTCGGTGGCGACGCAAAAAGTTCAGCTCGGGCGCGCGATGACGCGCGGCCTCGGAACGGGCGGCGATCCCGAGCTCGGTTACGCTGCAGCCCAGGAATCGGCCGATGAGATTCGCGAGGTTCTTAAAGGGGCGCGCATGGTTTTTGTTTGTGCGGGGCTCGGCGGCGGCACCGGTTCGGGCGCGGCTCCGTTGGTCGCGCACATGGCCCGCGAAAACGGCGCGCTCGTAGTCGGTTTCGCGACCCTGCCCTTTTCATTCGAGGGGAAACGCCGCGGCCTTCAGGCGGAAGAATCGCTCGCACGTCTGCAGCAGCTCTCAGACGCGGTGGTTTGTTTCGAAAACGATCGATTGGGCGACATCGTTTTGCCGAAGGCCGGAATTCATCAGGCCTTTGCGGTCGCCGATGTGACGATCAGCCAGAGTGTGCGCTCGATCGTCAACGTTATCCGGCGTCCCGGTCTCATTCGAATCGGTTTCGACGATTTGCTGGTCGCGCTCCGAAGCAAGAACGGGCGCTGCTTGTTCGGCTTTGGCGAATCGGATACCGACAATCGCGCTCACGAAGCAATTGCGCGCGCGCTGAAAAATCCGTTGATGGATCGCGGGCGGATGCTGGCGAACGCGCGGGCTGTTCTTGTTCAGGTCGCCGGTGGACCCAGCATGACCTTGTCCGAAGTGGAGATCGTGATGCAGGAACTTGGCCGCTACATCGAAGATCATACCCAGATTATCTTCGGCACGGCGGTTGATGGGAAAATGGGAAATCGCCTGAGTGTAACGCTGATCAGCTCGCTCGCGACGGGCCCGGAGATTGAAAAAAATAGCGTGCCAGCCACACCCAAAATAGTGGAACGGCCGCAAGCATTCGCGCCTGTTCCAGCACCACCGGCCGAACCCCAACCCGTTTTCGAGCCGCCGTCAGTGGAGCCCCCGCAAGCCGCCATTTCGCTTTCCGGTTTCTCACCCACCGATTTTCAGCCGAAGCAAGCTCCGCTTCGCGAAGAGCAGGAGATAACAACACCGGCTCCGACGCCTGTTCGGAAAGAAAAAAAAGAGGTGCCGGCGAGAGAGCCGGTTGTGCGGAAGGAAAAACTCGTACAGGCGCGTCAGGAAGTTATGCAATTTGAACCGGTCACGCGCGGGCGATTTGAGAAAAGCGAGCCCACGATTGTCGAAGGTCAAGACCTCGATGTGCCCACCTATCTACGCAAGAACGTGCGCGTGAAGTGACATCAAAGCGTCATTGATGTCATCCCGAGCGAAGTCGAGGCCGTAACGCAGCGCAACTGCGCGAGGCCGGGCTTTCCATCCCGTCGCAGTGCGCGCAATAACGCCACGAGATCGTTCGACTCCGCTGCGCTGCGCTCAGGATGACGAGCTTTAGGCCCGTCACTTTTTCATCAAATCCAGCACCGCGCTGACCATTCCGATCACGGCGGTGCGGATGGTCGGCTCCGGCACGGGCGCGAATTTGCTTGAATGCAGACTCGGCAACGGTAGACCGCTCTTCTTGTTTTCAGCAACCTTTGCCGGATCGACCGCGCCCACGTTAAACATAAACGCGGGGATCGAGTGATCGGGCAGACTGTATTCGCTGAAATCTTCGCCACCCATGGTCGGATCTTTCGGAATGATATTTTCGGCGCCTAACGCCCTCTTCAAGGCGGCCGTCACGCGCTTCGTCAGCTCCGGATTGTTATAGGTCGAGGGCGTGAACTGATCCTGCTCGACCTCGACGATTGGCTCTCGCTCCTTCGGAATTCCTGCGGCCATCGCGCAACCTTTCGCGATCCGATCGATCGCGGCCAATATGCGGTCGCGCACTTCCTTCTTATAAGTGCGGACCGTCAGCTGCATCTTCACCTCGTCCGAAATGATGTTGTGCTTGGTCCCTCCGTGGATCGAACCGACTGTCACGACCACAGGATCAATTGGATTATTTTCGCGGCTGACGATTGTTTGCCACGCCAGAATCATTTCCGCCGCGAGCGCGACTGGATCTTTGGTTTTGTGCGGATATGCGCCATGTCCGCCTACGCCGCGCGCGGTCACATCGACGGAATCGACATTGGCGTAGCAAAAACCTTCGGTCACACCGATTTTCCCCGTCTCGATTTCCGCATCGTCATGCAGGGCGAGCGCGAAGTCCGGCTTAGCGAAGCGTGTGTAGAGACCGTCCTTTAACAATGCGCGCGCGCCCGATCCCGTCTCTTCCGCCGGCTGGCCGACGAACAAAATCGTGCCGTGCCATTGGTCTTTTAGTTTTGCAAGCGAACGCGCCACGCCGATGAAGGTTGCCATGTGCACGTCGTGACCGCACGCATGCATCACGTGAACGTCGTCGCCCTTGTCGTTCTTGGTCGTCACCTTGCTGGCATAGGGGACACCGGTCTCTTCATTCACCGGCAATGCGTCCATGTCCGTCCGCACGAGCACAGTCGGACCACTTCCGTTTTTTAATAGGCCGACTACGCCATAACCGGTTATCCCCGGTTTTTCGTATTTGCCAAGATGATCGGTCACTTCGCAGCCTGCAGCCCTCAATTCTTTCGCCACGAGAGCAGATGATCGCTCCTCATAACCCGAAAGCTCAGGATGCAAGTGGAGGTCTTTGTAGATCGTGAACAGCGACGGCAGCTCAGTATCAGCAAGCGATTGTGCGGTTTGCTGGGCGAAAAGCGGGGCGGCGCAAAGGCTAATGAGAACAGGCAGGGCAAGAATCTTCATTCTGCATCTATAGCCTGTCATCCCGAGCGCGGTCGAGGCATCTCTTATTTCGCGAAGACCACCGGCGGCGTGGCGAAAAGGTGAATCAGGAAAAGCGGAGGTCTGGCAAAAGAAAACTGAGTACTATTTCCTGTTTTCCTAATTGGTTTTTCAGCTTCTCTTGCTCGGATGGCCTTCGAGACAAACACGCTGCTCTTCGGCGCCGATCCGACGGTGCATATCGTCGCCATTGAGTTGGGCGATACCGGAACAGTAAAGGTCTACCGGCGCGAAGAAGACGGCAGTACCGCGTGCGACGTCGAACAGTTCCATCCATTCGTCTGGCTCGATTCCGACGTGACCGATCTCGGCATCGATGCCGAAAAACTTGCGGGCGATTTGAGATATGGCTGGCGCATCAGCGTCAACAGTTGGAAAGAACTGATCGCGCTTCGCAACGGACTCAAAAACGCCGGTCGCAGTTTCTTCGCTCTGAGTGATCCGATCCAGCATTACCTCACGCACACTGGTCGCACGCTCTTTAAGAATCTCCCGTTCGAGCAAGTAAAACGTCTTCAGCTCGAAGTCCTCTCGTTTATCGGTGGCGAAACGGACATTCCCGATTCCTCGCAGCCATCAGATCATATCATGAGCATTGCGCTCTCGGACAACATGGGCTGGGAAGAATTAATCATGGTCGATCCCGCCAACGTGGAGGAATCCGAACATGCCGCGTTCAAGCGCCTAACGAGTATCATCAAGGAACGTGATCCCGATGTAATCGAAGGACACAATCTGTTCAGATTTGATCTGCCCTATCTCGTCGCGCGTGCGCGTAAAGCGAAAACAAAACTCGATTGGGGACGCAGCGGCGGTTTCCTGCGCTCGCGACCGTCGCGACTCCAGATCGCGGAAAAGACAATCGATTATCCCAAATTCACGGTCGATGGCCGGCATTTTGTGGACACGTTCCTACTCGCGCAATTTTACGATGTCGGGATGCGCAGCTTGTCGGGCTTCGAGCGCGTCGATGTCGCACAGCATTTCGGGCTCATCGACGAAGCGCAAATCTCTTCGCTCAGTGGCAAAGAACTTCAGCGCGCTTATCTCGAAAACGCGGATCGCTTTCGCGGGCGCGCGCTGTGCGCCGTGCGCGAAACCCGCGCCGTCGCCGATCTGCTCAGCCCGAGCTATTTCATCCAGGCGCAGATTTTCCCCTACAACTATCAGGATGTGATCGTGCGCGGCAACGCCACTCGCATCAACGCGCTGTTTCTGCGCGAATATTTCCGGCAAAGCCATTCCATTCCGGAAATGCCGATGGTGCGCGGCTTCGAAGGCGGTTACACCGCGATTTTTTTCACCGGCGTCGCGCGCAACGTCTGGCATTGCGATATCGCATCGCTCTATCCGTCGGTCATGCTTCAGTTCGATTGCTTTCCTGCGAGCGACCGGCTCCAGATTTTTCGACATTTGCTCACCGATCTCCGCACGTTCCGGCTCGAAGCGAAAGCAAACATGCGCGCGGTGGCGAATGACCCGGCGAAAAAACGCTATTTCCACGCGCTGCAAAACACCTTCAAGATTTTGATCAACAGCTTTTATGGTTACCTCGGTTTTGCGCAGGGACATTTTGCTGATTTCGACGCCGCGGCCCGCGTCACGCAGATCGGGCGCGACCTTTTGAAAAAAATGATCGACTGGCTGAACGCGCGCGGGGCCAAGGTCATCGAGGTCGATACCGACGGAATTTATTTCGTGCCGCCATCTGCTGTGGAGGCACTCGTGTCGGGCGCAAACAAGGGCAATGCAGCCGACACGGTCGCTGCTACAGAAGCGGCGATCGGCGAGCTGCAGAGCGGCCTCGCGAAAGAATTGCCATCGGGCATTGAAGTCGAGTTCGACGAACAGTTCGAAGCCATGTTCAGCTACAAAGCGAAAAATTACGCTCTGCTCACGCGCGACGGTGACGTGATCATCAAAGGCGGCGCGCTCAAGTCGCGCGGCCTAGAAAAATTTCAGCGCGTTTTTCTCGAGGAAATGATCAAGCTCATCATGCAGGGAAAAGCGGAAGCGATCGAGAGTTTGCGGAGCGAGTTTGAGAGAAAAATTCGCGGACGGGAATGGAATATCGACATGTTGATGAAAACGGACACGCTGCAAGATTCGCTCGAAAAATATCGACAAAAGATTGCCCGCTCGGCGCGCAATCGCGCGGCCGCCTATGAGCTCGCCCTAACGAGTGGCCGCAATTATCGGCCGGGCGACCAGATCAGTTATTACATCACCGGCGCAGGCAAAAAACTCGCCGCTTACGAGAACGCGAAGCTCACTGCAAATTTCGATCCGCAAAACCGCGACGAAAACATCGACTACTACATCGCCAAGCTCGACGAGCTGATGAAAAAATTCGACGGAGTTACTGTGGCAGCTACTTTAATTGCGAAGCAAGAGAGTCTGGCGTTGTGACTGCCGCGCGTCGACCACCTCAGTTCAGTAATGATATCGCAACTGTGCGATTAAAATCTGATCGCCGCTTTTGCGATAGACGATGCGATGCTCCGAGTTTATTCGACGCGACCAATATCCCTGCAACGCGTGCTTTAACGGCTCCGGTTTCCCGATCCCGCTGTGCGGACTTCGCATGATGTCTTTGATGAGCACGTGAATGCGCGCAACGATGTGTGGATCGGATTGCTGCCAGTAAAGATAATCTTCCCACGCCTGCGGCGCGAAGGCGAGATTCACGTGTGCAGCTTGATCTTACGTCGAACGCCTTTGCCACGCTTTAGTGCGTCCATCGCACCGAGCAGACGCTTGGCGTTCGCGGGTGAGCGAAGCAGATAAGCGGTTTCTTGCAGCGCCTCATACTCGGCGAGCGAGAGCATCACCACGGCTTGATCTCGATTGCGGGTGATGACCACCGGCGCGTGATCCTCGCAAACTTTATTGATCGTGCTCGCGAGGTTTTCCCGCGCTGCCGTGTACGTAATTGATCTCATGACATGGACAGCATACTGTCCATGTCATAAGAGTGTCAACCGTGGAGAATCTGTGATGAAGAAGTTTGCAACAATGATTCCATCATCGGAGCAAGAAACACTTCAGCTGTAGTGGCGGCTGTCTCAGCCGCCAACCAAACAGCCAGGGACGCATCTCCGAGGCGTCCGCCTTTGTTTGCTGCTAACGGGGTTGGTCTGCGCTTACTTCAACATCCGCGCCAGCGCCCTCATCATTGAGACGATCGGCCAGGCAGAAACGCTCGCGATGACGCTGACAAGCAGGATCTCGATGACGAAGTAACGGCTCATTTCCGGGCCGACAAATTCGCTGCTCAATTGACGGAACCTGCGCAAAGCATTCGCCTTGCTTGAAAAGGTCTGACCGCTACCGCTAACTTGCGCGGTCGATCGGAAGTCGTAATCCGTTAACGGCAAACTCCGATGATTGCGCGATGAGCGGCTCTCGCCGCGCGAAGGCCGCTGATTTGAACTAATGTGTTGTGTTGGTTTCATAAATTGTTTCTAGATAAGTTGAGGTTTGTTCCCGAATTCGATTCGGGATTCGGAAGACCCGGGCGCAAGGCCACCGGGCGATTCGACCA
>JBDUDH010000106.1:0-7840 GCA_040003015.1 Verrucomicrobiota bacterium
GCAGATGTGCTCAAAGTTGGCGCGCTCGGCACAAACGGTGTGCTCAATATCGGCGGCGGCACCCTCTCGGCTGATACGACGTTGAAACTTTACGCGTCGGGCAGCAACGGTCAGCTCAATTTTACCTCCAACGTCACGCTTGGCGGCAACAGCGCGAAGATTCTTGCGGCTGATTCGGTCACCATTTTTGACAGGGTTGTGGTCACCATCGGCGGCTCAAATCCGGCCGATGTTTACACCGGCTTCAGTGGTGACTTTCCAAAGGCCAATTACACTGGCTTCGGCGGCAATGGCTCGACCAGCGGAACATTCGCGGGCGCAGGAGCGAATAATCCTCAACCGCTAAGCAGCGCGCCGCCGTTCTATCCTGCTCTCTCCGCCGCTACTGTCACCTCCGGCAGCAGCGTCACCAGCGGGAAGAGGACCGGCACCGTAATCAACGTCAACAGCTCAGAGCAGTTGCTTTCTCTGCTCGATGGTGCTGCTCCCGGTCCCGGCGGGAAGATCACGATTCCGGCTTCGAAGGCCACGAGTAATTCGACAAATTCCAGTCGGATCAATGCCGCTGGTCGCTTGAACGCAGATCGTCGCGCGGTGGATATCCGGACCGCGTCCTCGTTGCCGCGTTTGCCATAATGAACATGGATTCCTGGAGCGAATTACTCACGGGACGGCAACAATTGTCGCGGCCATCGACAGCATTCACGGCGGCTTGGGAAGCGACCCGCTCATAGGTCAGGGAGTCGGCGAAGCTGCAACCACTCTTGAACGCGCCTCCGTTTTGACCGTTTGGCGGACCGTGAGATTGGTCACCGATTTGACGACGGTCAATGCCAACTGCGTTATCGCCGGCGATCGTTATCGAGATAGCCGGCGCCCAACATGATTCCCGCGGCGATCAATCCCGCTGCGGTCGCGAACGGCACGGGATCGAACGGCGCGGGCGGAAGCGAAACCACACCGCTTTCGTTAGTGTGCGCCGGCTCCACGACGTAGCGACCATGGCGGGGCGCGTGGAAACCTTCCGCGAATTCTTCCAGCCGCTCCGCGAGATCGCTGTCGTGGAGAGGAATGCCATGTCCGCATCCGACCACGTTCGGGCGGAGCTTCGCCAGCTGCATCACGGAGAGACGGGTCGCCTCCCAGTCCATATTGAAGGGCGCACCGCCGCGCGCGAGCGTCCGCTTGGCGCTTATCAGCCCACCCCAGGAATCCATATTCATCGTCGCGAAAACATCGCCCGCCAGCAACACGCGATCCGATGATCTGAAAAAGGAAATATGACCGGGTGAATGACCGGGTGTCGCCAATCGTTCCCAACCGTTCATCCCCGGCAATTCGCCCGGCAGCAGTTCACGGATGCGACCATTCAGATCGAACGCACGAGACGGCATAAACCGCGACAAAAAAGCCATCGCGCCGCCAATCGTCGGATCCGGCGGCGGATATGCGGAGCGCCCTGTTAAATAAGGAAGTTCGAGTCTGTGTGCGTAAATCGGGACGTCCCACGCTTCCGCAAGTTTCATGGCCGAGCCGGCGTGATCGAAATGGCCATGTGTCAGGTAAATCGCTTCGGGTCGTGATCCAGAACCAAAGCGAGCCTCCGCCGCAGCAAGAATTTGCGACGCGCGCCCCGGTAATCCCGAATCCACGAGCGCCCACGTATTTCCGGGCCGTCCGACGAAATAAACATTTACGAAACTGATCGGCAGCCAGCCCACGTCCGGCGCAATTCGTGCGATTTGTCTCATAGCTCTTCGCGGCTACGTTGGTTGTCCTCGCAAATATAACAGATCAGCGATGGTCTTTTGCCATGGCGAAAATTGTAATGCAATCGTTGCGCTAAGGAATCATTAACCTTTGCCCGGGCTTCAGCTTCGCCGGGCTCGACAATGTATCGGCATTCGCTTTGAGAATTTTTTGCCAGTGGGACGATGTTTTGTAAAATTTGCGCGAAATCGAAGCCAGCGTGTCGCCCGGTTGCACGATATAGATGCGTTCGTGAGCCTCAGCTTTTTTGGCCGCAGTTGGTTTTGCCTCTTGTTTCTTTTGGCTCGCCAGGGTCTCTCGCGCTCCCACTTTTTGCCCGGCGCCAGAAGTTGCTCGATCATGTGCCAATCGTTCCTCGATTTCCTTGCGCAGACTTAGATTTTCATTCTTAAGTCGAACACCCTCAGTCCGGCTCATCACGGAATCGCCGGAAAGACTCGTCAGCAACGCCAACTCATCCCGCTTCATAAAATTTTTTACATCAGCGGCGCGCGGTCCGTTTGGAGCCAGCGTGAGGTAACGCTTAAAGTGATGAAGTGCGTGCAGTGGATCGTTCAGCTTATCGTCGTAAAGTAAGGCCAGCCGATAATGAATGTCGGCCGATCGGCTGCTGCCATCGAGTGCTTTTTCGTAGAGATCGATCGCTTGAAGAAAATTTCCCTCGCTTGATTTTGCGTCCGCATCCTTTACCAGCTGTGCGTCGCGTTTTGTCGTCATCCGGTCACAAGCTGGCAGGAACAAAACCACGACAAGGCTAACCGCGAGAGCTGGCGCAAGTTTTTTCAGCAACCGCGAATGACAGCTAGCGACATCTTCTGGCTGCTGCCGGTCCTGATGGAATCTTAACATTCTCGCAACGTCCTTACGCATGTTCCGCCGTTTGCTTCAATGCTTTTTCGCGACCGCTCTGATCGGCTCTGGACTTTCCGCAGACGCGTCGCCCGTCTCGCCAAAACCCGGAGTGACCTACAAACTCCAGTTTGATGATGTCGACGGAAAGAGAATCTCCACCTTCGACGGCCATGTCAGTGTCATCGTCGTCGTTACGACAAAGGACACCGCCAAAGCGGCCGAAGTCGGCGATCGCGTTCCCATCAGATACAAGGGGAACCAGAAATACCGTTTTCTTACTATTGTTCATTTTCGCACGAATGTGAGCCGATGGTTTTCGCCCATCGCAACTCTGGCGATCCGACACCGGCTTGATCAGGAGGCGACTCGTATTCAACCCGAATACGATAAGCGAAAGATCCGGCGGAACCCGCGGCAGGATCTTTTTGCGGTCGCAGATTTCGATGGAAGTGCGTTGAGCAAATTGGGACTCAGTCCTGATTCAAATGGCGTCGGGGTCTTTCTCTTCGACGGAAACGGCGTGTTGATGCAGTACTGGCAGAAAGTTCCCGACCGCGAATCGCTCGCCGCCGCGCTGCGACAGACTGATTAGGTCGTCAGCACTCGTCAGCGCTCAATACTTCGGAATGCTGGGATCAATCTCATCTATCCACGCGTCGATCCCACCGGCCAGGTTATAAACATTTTGAAAACCGGCGGTCTGGAGAAATTGCACGGCGCGTTCGCTGCGAAGGCCGGTCTTGCAATACACGACCGTCACTTCTTGTTGATTCAGCTCATACAATCGATCAGGCAGTTGGCCTAGCGGCATCAGCTTTGAGCCAGCGATACGCGCCAGGTCGGATTCAAAAGGTTCGCGCACATCAACGAGAAGGAAAGGTTCGCCGGATTGTTGCTTGCTGTTCAATGCGTGGACCGTGATCGTCGGAACTGTTGGCTCGGATCTACGCGCTGTGCCGGAGCAGAATTGTTCGTAATCGATCGGCTCGCGCACGGTCGGGTTTTCTCCACAGACCGGACAATCCGGATCGCGTCGTAATTTGAATTCGCGAAATCTCATTTGAAGCGCGTCGAGATGCACGAGGCGTCCGAGCAAGCTTTCTCCGATGCCAAGGATGAGTTTGATCGCCTCGGTCGCCTGCATCACGCCGATGATGCCCGGCAGAACACCGAGCACTCCCGCGTCGGCGCAGTTCGGCACACTCCCGGGCGGCGGCGGTTCCGGAAACAGACAGCGATAGCACGGCCCGCCCAGATGCGGCGCGAAAACCGTTGTCTGTCCGTCGAAACGAAAGATGGAGCCGTAAACGTTTGGCTTTTTGAGAAAAACGCACACGTCGTTTGTGAGATAACGCGTGGCGAAGTTGTCGCTTCCGTCGAGCACGAGATCGTAATTTCCCACGATCTCCATCGCGTTTTCGCTCTCGAGGCGGCAATCGTGCGAGTGCAAAACTAAATTAGGGTTTATGCCGGTGAGTCGATCGTGCGCGGAGGAAACCTTTCTTCGTCCGATGTCTTTTGTGCCGTGCAAGATCTGCCGCTGAAGATTCGAAATGTCGACCGAATCAAAGTCGACCAGGCCAATCGTGCCAACCCCCGCCGCGGCCAGATAAAGCATCGCCGGTGAACCAAGCCCGCCCGCGCCAACGCACAATGCGCGAGCAGCTTTCAGTCTCTCCTGACCCACCGCCGTCACTTCCGGCATAATGAGGTGCCGCGAATAACGGTTGAGTTCCTCTCGAGTGAAATTGACCGAGGACCAGCGTTCCTGTGGGATGATGCTCTCGCTCATAGGTTGCACTTATTGTAGCACGTCACGATCGCACGAGGTCCCATTTGATTCCGACAATCCGTTCCCCTTCGAAGCGCTTTAGAGATTTCGGAAACACGAGATGGATTGCCGCTTTTCGCGACGTAAATCCGACGACCCCAAATTCTGTTGCAGAGGCGCCACGTTGCACGGTGAGCAAGCGACAATTTTTAATGAGAGACTGCAGATGGCGATCGGTCTTTGGTTTCTGCCAAAGGGTATACACTTCCGGCTGGCCGCATTTCTCGACGACGAGAGCAAAGCGCGCCGTTTTTACTTTGAGCAATTCCATTTCGGTAGGGACGGACCGCCGGGCCGTCCGTTCTTTCGGATTTTGGCGCGCCCGGCGGTCGCGCCCTACCCAAAAAAACTCCGCCAGAGAACTACGGCAAAGAAGATCAAACTACCGTTGCTGCATTCCTGCCCTGGCGGGGTTCGTAAGTCTTCAGTCCATAGCCTCTGACGGAGTACTGAATTTCCGCGAAGATCGATGCGGCGCAATTATTTTCGGGCAAACCGATTCGGCACCTGCGAATGGAGCTGGTCAGCCTGACTGCATACACGGTTGTTCAGACGTTTAGGATTTCGCGCTGCCACGGAACGAGCAATTCTGCGCTCCGATCTTCGTCAGACGCGATCGATTCCAAAATGCTGCGCGGACTGATGAAAGCAGGCTCTATTTCGAGTTCAGTTGCGGCGCGATCACGCCGTTGTTTCAGATCTTCAGTTTTCTTTACAACCGCGCGACTCGGACGAGTTCCCGTGCGCGGTCGAGGTTGCGGCCATTCGGCTTCGGGCAATCGCAAGGCTTCTTTCGCTGCCGCCTGGAAAGCACGACGACGACGCGGAGAAAAATAGCGAAAGTCGGGCGTGTCACCCGCCGCAAAACTTTCCGCGGCCGAAAGCAGCAGGCTGTTTTGCAAAATGTGAAACGGCGGTCGATCCGCTTCCCGGGCTTCACGCTCTCGCCAATGCCAAAGCGCTTTTAAGACGGCGGCAGATTTTCCGGAAAGAGCGCCGCTCCCCGCGACTCGCCACGCATCCTCCGGATCGCGCACCCGCTGCACCGACGCCTGCTCCAGCGCGCGTTGACATGATTGTCGAAACCACGTCAGCCTCCCGCGCGTTTGCAGTTCTTCCTCCAGCTTTTCCGCGAGCGGTAAGAGATAATGCGTATCGTTCATCGCATATTTCGCCATCGTCTCGGGCAAGGGTCTTTGCGCCCAATTTGCTTTTTGCGAACCTTTCGAAAGAGCTACGCCAAAAAAACGCTGAACGAGCGACGCCAGGCTAAATTCGCGGATGCCGAGCAATCGCGCGGCGATCACCGTATCGAAAATTTTCTGCGGGACGAACTGCAAGCTTCGGCGGAGCAGACGCAGGTCGAAATCGGCCCCCTGCAAAACGATTTCCGTTGTCGCCAGCGCGGCGCAGAGCGGTTGCAAATCGAACGCAGCGAGTGGATCGATCAAAAAATCGCGACCTGAAAAGCTGAGCTGAAGCAGACAAAGCTTTTCAAAATAACAATGGAGGCTGTCGGCCTCGGTATCTACCGCGACGCGATCAACCTTCTGCAATTGCGGGAGCAGCTCGGCCAGCTGCGAGTCTGTCGCGATCACCGTAAGCCGCTAAGCAGTAGCTCGGCGTTTGTTTTCGTTGCTTCCAGGTTTTTTATCAACAGCTCCATCGCCTCGATTGGCGGAAGCGCTGCCATTGTTTTGCGCAGCACCTGCACGCGCGCCCATTCTTCCGGATGATAAAGCAACTCCTCGCGTCGGGTGGCGGACTGGGCGACATGGATTGCGGGATAGAGACGCTTTTCCACCAGCGACCGATCGAGATGCAGCTCCATGTTTCCGGTCCCTTTGAATTCTTCGAAAATGACCTGATCCATCCGGCTGCCGGTATCGACCAGGGTGGTTGCGAGAATGGTGAGGCTGCCTCCTTCCTCGACGTTGCGAGCCGCGCCGAAAAATTTCTTCGGCTTGAGCAGCGCCTTTGCCTCCACGCCGCCGGACATGATGCGGCCTTTGCCCGGTTGCAGTGAATTATATCCGCGCGCCAGCCGGGTGATGCTATCAAGCAGGATGACCACGTCTTTCTGCTGTTCAACCAACCGCTTCGCTCGCTCCAAAACCAACTCCGCCACCTGCACGTGCCGATGCGAATTTTCGTCGAAGGTGGAATTGTAAATCTGGCAATCGACCTCGCGTTGCAGGTCGGTTACTTCCTCCGGACGCTCGTCCACGAGCAGAATGATCAAGACGATGTCGGGATGATTCACGCGAATCGCTTTGGCGATTTCCTTGAGCAAAATGGTTTTGCCAACGCGGGGCGCCGCGACGATCAGACCACGCTGACCTTTACCCAGGGGAGTCAGCAGATCGATCGCTCGCGCGCTGATCGATTTCGTAACCCCGTTCTCGAGCATGATACGCCCTTCCGGGTAAAGTGGCGTTAAATTGTCGAAAGCGGTGGGCGCTTCCCATTGTTCGGCCGGCTGCCCTTCAATGGAAGTGATCCGCTCGAGCATCAAATGTTTTTCGCGATCGCGCGGCAGACGCACCGTGCCGGCAATCATTTGTCCCGGCCGCAAGTTGAAGTGACGAATGAGGCCGGCGGAAACTCCCACATCTTCGGGAAGTGGGAGAAAATTCAGTTCAGGCGAGCGGACTGTGCCGTAGAAATCGTGCGCTTGTTCGAGAAATCCATTCACCGTGACCGGAATCTCGCCGCTCAATGCATGTCGAACCAGATCCAGGACCTGCTGATGTCGCGACCGGCCGAGGTGCATCCGCAGATTGAAACGTGCATAGAGTTCCTGAAGCTTGCCCGGCGGCAAAGTCTCCAGCTCGTTCAGATCAAGTGCCCCCGTGCCCTCTTTTGCGTTCTCGACTACGACCGATTCCGAGTGCGATTCTGTTTCAGCGCGAACCTCGACGGTCGAAAGTGATCTATCGTCCTCCATGTTACTGTTGCCAGAGACGCGCGAGAATTGCCGCCTGCGCGTCGAGACTGGAACGGCCATCGTTATTCCAGACGAGGTGGTCGGCGCGGCGGATTTTTTCGGTTAAAGGCATTTGCGCTTCGATCATTTGACGGGCAAGAGTCGCATCCAATCGTGTGCGAGCTGTCAGACGCTCCAATTGAGTGTGCGCCGAACAAGCCACCACCACCACGCGATCGCACAAGGTCTCGCCGCCGGTTTCATAGAGAAGTGGAATGTCCGCTAGAAAAAGCTCACCGGATTTTCGGCTGTTCGCCGCTTGCTCTGCCCACTGCTGCCGAATGCGCGGATGCAGAATCCTCTCGAGCGCTAGCTTCTTTTCCTTATCGTCGAACACTATCGCCCGGAGACGAGCTCGATTCAACTCGCCAGCGGCAGAATAAATTTCGGCGCCAAATTCG
>JBDUDH010000100.1:0-2348 GCA_040003015.1 Verrucomicrobiota bacterium
ATTCTCGACAAGGCCGGACAGAAAGGCACCGGTCTATGGACCTTGCAGTCGGCGCTCAATCAGTCTGTCGTGATTTCTACAATCAACGCCGCTGTCGAAGCGCGTGTAATTTCCTCACGCAAACAGGAGCGCGTCGAGTCTTCGAAAATCCTGCCGCATCCAAAAGTACCGAAATTCGAAGGCGACCGCGACGAATTGATCGAAGCAGTGCGCGATGCGCTTTACGCCTCAAAAATCGTCTCCTATGCGCAGGGCATGGAATTGCTCGGCGCGGCCAGTGTCGGTTCGCATTGGGACCTTAACTTTGGCGATATCGCCACGATCTGGCGTGGCGGTTGCATCATTCGCGCGATCTTCCTCAATCGAATTGTGGAAGCTTATCAACGCAATCCCACATTGCATAATCTTCTCCTCGATCAGTATTTCACCGGCATCATCGAAAAGACCCAGCACAACTGGCGGATCGCGATCGCCACCGCCGTCGAACATGGAGTCGCCGTCCCTGCATTCAGCGCTTCCCTCGGTTACTTCGACAGTTATCGTCAGGCGCGTTTGCCCTCCAATTTATTGCAGGCGCAACGCGACTTCTTTGGCGCGCATACTTACGAACGCGTCGATAAGCCCGGCGTTTTTCACACCGAATGGATGGCTTCCGGCAAACAGCCAACCGAAAAGCCGGCGGGGCCGAAAGAGCAATCCCGCTCGGCAGAGTAGAATTTGCCGAGCCTTATTGGGAGCTAATGGAAGTCGTGTGATTCGCTCCCGCCGAGCTGCTCGTGCGCGAGCGGTTCAATCCGGCGCGCTTTGATTAAGACGACATTCTCGGAATTCTGCACTTCGCCTTCAATGAGAAGGAACGGTTCTTCGGTGATCACTAAGCGAAGTCGCTCAAATAAGTCGGGGGTGACAATCGCATTCGAAACCCCGGTCTCATCCTCCAGACTAATAAAAACAAATCCTTTCGCCGTGCCCGGGCGCTGACGGCAAATCACATTGCCTGCAATTTGAACGACCTGGCCCTGCTGCGCCTGCGCGAGATCGGTTGCGCGCCAAATATTCGGCAAACTATCGCGCAGAAGTTTCATCGGATGCGGACCGGTGCTTAGGTTCATGCGGTCGTAATCGGCTTGCACGCGCTCCGGCATCGTCATCGGCGCGAGCGGCGAATTTCCGTCACCCCGAGCGAAGTCGAGCCGTAACGCAGTCCGCGCAGCGGACGAGGCCGGGCTTTCAAATCCCGCGGCCATACCCACAGCTTTCTCCTCGGGCTTCTTCGACTCCGCTCCGCTCCGCTCAGAATGACTGTGAGGTTGTCCACTTCTCGAAAACAACGGCTCCGGCTCGGCTTCTTCCACTCGCCACATCGCCTCCCGCCGATGTTCCGCAAAACAATTGAGCGTGCCCAGCTCAGCTAACATCCGTAATTCTTCTTTCGTTAGTTCCACGCGACGCTTGAAATCTTCAATGGATTTGAACGGCTCGCGCATTCGTTCGCTGATCAAATTTTTCGCGTGTTCTTCGCGAATCCCATTCACCAGACAAAACCCCAGACGAACGGTATCATCTGTTTCCACGCTGCAACGCCAGTCCGATTGACTGACACAAACCGGACGCATTTTGATGTGATGTCGGCGCGCATCCTTCACGATCGTTGCCGGCGTGTAAAAACCCATCGGCTGATTGTTGAGCAAGCTCGCGTAGAACTCCGCCGCGCGATGCACTTTCAGATAGGCGCTCCCGTAAGCCAGGATGGCAAAACTGATCGCGTGTGACTCCGGAAATCCGTAAAGCGCAAACGAAGTGATCGATTGAATAATTTTGTCGATCACGTTCGGAGCGACCTGATTCCGCTCCATCCCGGCGCGCAATTTTACGCTCACTTTTTGCATCCGCTCCTCGGAACGATGGAAACTGAGTGCGCGCCGCAATTCCTCCGCTTCATTTCCCGAAAAATCGGCCATGATCATGGCGATCTTGAGCATTTGCTCCTGAAACAACGGGACGCCGAGCGTGCGGCCAAGCACTGGCTCGAGCCGCCGATCGAAATACGTGATTGGCTCGCGCCCGGCGCGCCGAGCCAGATAAGGATGCACCATGTCGCCTTGAATCGGCCCTGGCCGGATGATCGCGACTTCGATCACAACATCATAAAAACATTTTGGCTGCATTCGCGGCAGTGTTGCCATTTGCGCGCGGCTCTCGATTTGAAACACGCCGATCGTATCGGCTTGCTTCATCATTTCGAACGTCGCGGAATCGTCCTTCGGAATATGGGCCAGATCGAGCGGACGACCGCGTTCGCGACATAAGGCAAATGCATCCTGCATTACCGACATCATGCCGAGCCC
>JBDUDH010000078.1:0-2340 GCA_040003015.1 Verrucomicrobiota bacterium
TCGTATTCGCGCAGGATGCGGATCGCCTGCGGCAGAATGATCACGGCGAGAATGATCAGGGGTATCGCCCAACCAACTAACTTAAACATTCCTTCAAGTAATGGCATGGCTTTATTCTCCTTTGGTTTTCAGTTTTACAGTTAATCCTTGCACGGCTGCGATCTCTGCTACTTCGCCCTTTTCGATAGGTGTATCGCTGACCGCATTCCAATACTCGCCTTCAATGAAAATCCTGCCGCCGCGCGAGTCGATTGGAGTCAATGCGGTCACCGTTTTCCCGGACATCGTTTCCGCTCCCGCCTTTACTGGCAAGAGCTGCGCGCGCAAACCTTTTCCGATGACGAAAACAAAGAAGGCCGCCGTCACGAGCGTCGCCGGAATGATGTAGCTGAGCGATAAACGAAAGAGCGGGTCGGCGCGGTTGAAGAGCATGAGCGAGCCGATCAGAAACGAAATGACTCCGCCCATGGTCAGCACACCGTGCGTGGGCGCATAGACATCAAAGATGAAGAGCATGAATGCGAGCGCGATCAACGCGAGCCCCGTTACGTTAACTGGCAGGATCGCCGCCAAATAGAGCGCGAGGATCAACGCAATCGCGCCCACCACGCCGGGCAGGATAGCGCCGGGAGTGGTCATTTCACCAATAATTCCGTACATCGCGATGAGCATGAGAATGAACATGACCTCAGGTCGCCAGAGTTTTTGGAAGACGCGTTCGGACGCCGACATCTTTATCTCCGCGATTTCTGCGCCTGCGGTCTTGAGCGTCTTCCCATCTACCTGGCGTCCGTTCAATTGCTTCAATAACTCTGGCAGATTGATAGCGATTAGATCGATGACTTTTAGCTCGAGCGCTTTCTCCGCGCTGACGGAGGCACTCTCGCGCACCGCGGATTTGGCCCAATCGACATTGCGATGGCGCTTGGCCGCGATTGCCTCCATGTAACTCACGGAAAAATTCTCGAGCTTCTGCTTCATGGTGTCGTCGGGTTTCTCTTCGCCGCCGGCCGGATTACCGCCCAGCGTCACGGGGTGCGCTGCACCAATAGTCGTGGCCGGCGCCATCGCCGCGATGCTCGCGGCAATGGTAATGAAACAACCGGCACTGGTCGCGGTCGCGCCCGTCGGAGCGACATAAACAACCACTGGCACAGTAGAACCCAAAAAGGTTTGCACGATCGTTTGCGTCGAATCGAGCAAACCGCCCGGCGTGTTGAGTTGAATAACCAGACATTGTGCATTCTGCGTCCGGGCTTCATCGATACTTCGCGAAATATAACTGGCCGTCGCCGGCCCAATCGCGCCATTGATTGTGATAAGAGAAATTTTTTCGGCCGCGACCGCCGCTGCGCAAACCAACCAGAGAGCCAGACCTGTTAACGCAGTTTTCATCTCGATGTCAGACTCCTTTTATGGGCTCAATCTTGACGGCCAAATCTTCGACCCGCGGCTTCACAATTTTTTCGTAATCACGATAGCTCAGTTTAATGGCGTCGGTATGAGTGCCCGCTTCGAAGACGATGTATTCTTCCTGCGATAAACTTTTGTCGACATAGGTTGGCAAGCCGTAGAGATTGCCAAACGGCGGCATGGCTCCAACCGCGCAATCGGGGAATAGCAACGTAAACTCCTGCTCGGTGTCCAGCGAGGCGGCTTTCCCCACGGCCTTCGAGACCTTTTCAAGATCGATTCGATGGTCTGCTGGAAGCACTGTTATTACATGCTGCTCTCCGGATTTTACCATGACAACCTTCGCGTGGCGCCGGCCTTTTACGTGCCCGGCTTGGGCGATCCTTTGCGCGGTAACGGCTTCCGGATGATGCAGAATCTCGTAGCCGACTTTGCTTTCGTTCAAACAATCGATCAGTTGTTTTGGTATTTTCAGGAGCGGCCTCCGATGCAAACTATCACTTTCCCGCGCGATCTCTACTTTCCAGACACGAAACAGCAACCTCGACGAGCATAAGAGTCCTCATGGATCCGTATGCAAAACCTAACGAGCGGAAAGTCGGCGGGCAACGGCCGAAGATTTCGCATCTGCCGAGCAAGATCGACAACCGCACACGGAAAGATCGACAGGCGGAGAAGCAAGCGGTCGCGGCACAGCGGCGCGCGATCAAGAAGTCAGCGCGACAACATTTGAAAAGAAAATTGATGGACGATGACCAGATTGCCTAACCGGTCTCCATTTTCTCGCGCGGAGGGCACAACGGGCACCAAGAGTTCAACTGAAAAGTAATTACAAAAAAATCCTTTGTGACCGTGGTGGTCTTTGTGCGAGATCGAGTGGCGGACTGATCGCATGACGTTATTTCTCGACGAAGAACAAGTCCGGCA
>JBDUDH010000109.1:0-25238 GCA_040003015.1 Verrucomicrobiota bacterium
AGATCATCAACCATGTAGTCCAGAGCGCATCCACACTAATCGATATGACATACGAACGCGCTCTCTGGTTACAAATTTGATAGAGACAAGTGGCCGTCGCGAGACCGCGGGTAAAAATTTTGTAACCTTTTGCTCTTTGATTCTGTCATGAGAGGTTGAACGGCGC
Organism: Verrucomicrobiota bacterium; assembly: GCA_040003015.1. Lineage (GTDB taxonomy): Bacteria > Verrucomicrobiota > Verrucomicrobiia > Chthoniobacterales > UBA10450 > JBDUDH01. The sequence goes on from JBDUDH010000109.1 coordinate 167, forward strand.
ATCAAGCGCCTACTAGAAGCAGAACAAAACAAAAACAAAAAAATGATGAAACGAAAATTGATAACGTTAACTGCCGTCGGCGCACTAGCGCTGGGCGGCTTCGCAATTGCGCAAACGCCAACCGCGCAAACGTCGCAAACTCCAATCGCGCAAGCGCCTAGCCGAGGCGGACACGCAGGAGGCGGACGCGGAGAAGGCGGACATGGAGGAGATCCGTTCGCAAAAATAAGCGAAAGATTGAACCTCACTGCAGACCAAAAGGCAAAGGCGCAGCCGATCTTCGATCAGGCCAGACCGCAATTGAGCGCCATCAAACAGGAGACAAAGCAAAAAACCCAGGCGATCCTGGAAAAGGTGATGTCGCAAATCCGTCCGCTACTCACCAAAGAACAACAGCAGAAACTCGACGACCAGCAAAAGCATCAGGGGGGAAAAGGTCGGGAAAGAGGGGGGCGGAAAGGAACGCAGGACACTACGAACGAATAACTTCGGAGTAGTTCAGCATAAACGGCGGCGACCGAGAGGCCGTCGCCGTTTTTTTGCCCACCGCGTGATTTTCGACCAACACAAATCGGAACGAGGTTTGACGTCTATTCTTCGCCGTCGAAGTACGAAGCCTCGGCGCCTTTCACAATAATGTTGTCCGGCGGTCGCAGCACCGCCCATTTCTTACTGTCGGGGTAGTAGCACGAGTCGCCGATTGGATTGTCCGCGATGACGTAATAAACGAAATCTTCGTCGCCGTCGTTGCTCGTCTGGTGCGCTTCGCCTGGAGCGAAAAAAAAGGCGTCGCCCGGGCCGACTTCGCTCGTGCCGCTTTCGTCGCGCACCTTTCCGCGACCCGAAACAACCAGATAAAATTCGAACTGAGCCGACTCCGAATGATATGGACAGAACGCGGCGCCCGGCGGAATTCGTGTTAGCATTAGGTCAAACGGGTGGCGCTTTGAAAGATTGAGGGAATCGCTCTCCCGCCCCAGCGCAATGGAAATTTCCTTGTAGTAGGAGTGATATTTTCCCTTGGGCGATTGGCGCTCCTGTTCCTTTACGTGGTCGAGATTGACTTTGCGCATAACATTAGTTTCGGAAGCCTGACAGGCAGAGATGATCTTCCGGTTTATTGGCAGCGCGCAATGATTTCAAGAAACATCGGCCCCGTCAGCAAGATAGTGGGATCCGACTCTGCTTCTTTAAATTCCCGCCGAACCTCTTCCGTCGAAATCAACTTCGCTGCGGTCATTGTGTGGTAGTCCTTTCGAAAAATTGCCAATCTTGTTTGGGTAGAGTCCTTCATCGCCATTGCCCCCGCGCGGCGAGATTGGCTGCTGCTTTTCAAAAAGCGCGACTGCTTCGCGCACTCGCGTACGCCTCTTCGCGCCTTCTCTGCTCAATTAAGAAAGACGACTTTACGCCGGCAGCTTCGTTGTCTTGCGCTCGCGCGGTTGGACCCATCCCAATGCTGTCGTCGCTGCGGCCAGACTGGCGACACGCCGGAGAAAAACGCGACGGCCTTCTGTTGAAAGCCCGTCGCAAAACCGAGTAGCGTCAGAATTCGGGCAAGAACCAGCAAGTTCGTCCCGCGATGCGAACTCCAGGGCGCAATCAGCAATTGGCGCGCAATCGCGGTAATCAGCGGCTCGGGACTTTTCACTTTCACGTTTGCGTTCTTCATCGATAAAGAGCGCGGCTGGAATCTGCCAGGGGCGCCGTGGTATCTCGGCACCGCCTTGCTGTTCTTCGCGATGATAATGGCGACATGTGTCGAACACCCACCCGGTCGCGGCACAGACTTCAAACACCATTACCGCCGGAGCCGACGCAAAGCGCAAGCTCTGTCGTTTGATTTGCCGAGCTTCGCTGCCCGCGAGCTATTTTCCGAAAACTTTTTTAACCTCGCCGACTTTCCGCTGAACTTTGCCGCCGACCTTTTCGGCCGTTCCCCGATCTCGCATGTCCGGATCGCGCTTGGCCTTGCCTATTTCCTCTTTCACCTTGCCTTTGGCTTCGCTCATCCTGCCTTTGACTCTGTCTTTCGTGCTCGATTTCATGAACACGGTTCGCGGTTGCTCGCGCGCGCGGTTGTCTCGAAATGGTGTCTGACAAATCGACCCCGATGCGCGATAGAGAATACAGCCCTTGTCATCTCCGGCGGCTTTGGTGAAAATAGCGCCTTCGATGAGAATCCCGCGCCAGAACTATCACGACATCGAGCGCATCATCGAGTTTGATTTTGTGCGGGCGACCGAAGCGGCCGCGCTCAATTCGCTGCCGTGGCTCGGACGCGGCGAGAAGGAAAAAGCCGATGCCGCCGCCTGCGATGCAATCCGTGGGATGTTCGATTTGATGAACATTTGCGGCGAGGTCGTGATCGGCGAAGGGATCAAAGACGACGCGCCTGGCATTTTTAAAGGCGAACAGCTCGGCACCTGGCTGCCCGGCTCACCGCAATTTGATATCGCGCTCGATCCGATCGACGGCACGACCAACATTTCCAAAGGTTTGCCTAATTCCATTACCTGCATCGCGGCGGCCAGTCCCGAGAAAGGGATAAAGGTGGCGCTGCGCGACATTCCATCGTTTTACATGATGAAGCTGTCGTACGGCCCACGCGTCCTCCAACACATGGAGATCAAAGGGATCGATACGATTAATATCCGAAGCCCGATCGAAGAAACCCTCCACACGGTGGCGAAAGCCTTGAACAAACGAGTGCAGGAACTCGTGATCGTGATGCTCGATCGGCCGCGACACAAGGAAATGGTGGCAGAAATCCGGCGCGTCGGCGCTTCGCTGCGCATGATCAGCGACGGCGATATCGCCGCGGCCATCTCGCCATCGCTGCCGGAAAGCGGCGTCGATCTCTATCTTGGGATCGGCGGTTCGCCTGAAGCGGTGCTGGCGGCAGCAGGCATCAAATGTCTCGGCGGTGACATGCAATGTGTGATGTGGCCGAAAGACGAGGCGGAACGGAAGCGTTTAATCGATGAAGGTTGCGAGGACGATCTCGGGCGCGTCTTTTACGCGGACGATCTCGCCAACGGCAAAAACATTATTTTTTGCGCCACCGGCATCAGCGACAGCGCGCTCCTGCGCGGCGTGAAAGCGCAAGGCGCGACCGCGATTACTCATTCGATCCTGATGCGCGCCAAAAGCAAAACCGTCCGTTTTATTCGCGCGTCCCACGATCTTCGAAACAAAACCATCCGGCTGCGATCGGATAGTCGCGAGCACCGGATTTGAAGTGATGCTGCGAGTAGCTTTCGCTTGTGGCGGCGGTCTATGACCGTCGTTGTTCAACCGCAGCGTGCGGCTCCTGCCTGAAGATCAAAGAATGCGACGATTATAGACCACCGCTACCCCCCCAACAATCTCCCTCGACATGGCAGCGTTGCTCTGTTCAAATGAGTCAAATTCGCCGCTTATGAGACAAATTCCGAAAACCGAACTGTCGCCAGATAATGGCGGGATCATCGACGTAAAATGGAAACTGGGATCGCTTCGTTACTACACCGACGCGATCAACGAGGGAAATACCGCCGTCGTCACCGAGGCGCCGCGCATGCCCGAGATTGTGATTTACGACCACGAATGTTTTAAGGGCGCGTTCGCGCGCACGAACCTGAGTTTTAATTTCATCGGCGATTTCTGGAATGATCGGATCAGCTCGATCATCGTCGTGAGCGGTGTCTGGCGGTTTTATCGCGACGAATATTACAAGGGCCACTATTGGGAACTCGGCCCCGGTTTTTACGAATCGTTCTGGACCGAAAAAGGCCCCGACGACGTGATCAGCTCATTTCAGGCGGTCGCGCTGACCTAGTCCGCAGATTAAACTGCAAAACGCCGAAATACCTTCCAGACGACAATTCCTGATTACGCTTGCCGCGTTAGGGACAAGTGTAGCCGTAGGTAAATGGAGCTGGGCTGCGCAACGGGCTCCGACCATTCGCGAAAAGTCCGGACTGATCGACCTGCATCAGCATTTCTTTCCGCCCGCTTTCATCGCCGCAGCTTTAGGTAGGTATCGCGCTCGTGAACGCGCCATCGTGTCGGAGTGGACGCCTGAAAAAGCTCTCGCCGAAATGGAGAAGAACGGTGTTGCGACCGGAATTCTTTCCATCACGACGCCCGGCATCTGGTTCGGAGACGTGCAGGCGGCGCGTGTTCTGTCGCGCAAGTGCAATGAATACGGGGCGCAACTCGTGCGGGATCACCCCGGACGATTTGGTTTCTTCGCGACGGCGCCATTGCCCGACACCGAAGGCAGTTTGCGGGAGATCGCCTACGCGTTGGACGTGCTCAAGGCGGACGGCATCGGCTTGATGACTAGTTACGGTGACAAGTGGCCTGGCGATCCCGCCTATGCATCGGTCTTCAACGAACTCAATCGCCGCAAGGCTGTTGTTTACTTCCATCCGACCGCCGCGGATTGCTGCCGCGATCTCATGCCCGAGGTTCCGGCGCCACTCATCGAGTATCCGCACGATACGACTCGGGCAATCACCAGCCTGCTCTACTCCGGCTCATTCGCGCAGTTCCGCGATATCCGCTTCATCTTCTCTCATGCAGGTGGCACGATGCCGATGTTAGCCGGGCGGATATCACAACTGGGAACCCTCTTCGGCAGTGACAAGAAAGTGCCTGCTGGAGTCGAACACGAGTTGAAAAAACTCTATTATGAAATTGCTAACTCAGCCAATCGATCCACAATGGCTGCGTTGATGGCGCTCGTTCCCACATCGCAGATTTTGTTCGGAAGCGACAATCCGTTTGTGCCGACTGGTGTAACTGCGACCGGAATGAAGACTCTCGGACTTTCGGCCAGCGATCTTCAGGCAATCGAGCGCGATAACGCATTAACATTGCTTCCACGATTTAAGTCATAAAAACAACCGCCCCGAACTTCGCCGAAGCGTGTCGGATACAACTGCGGGGATTTGTCAGCTCGACAGAGAGTCCCGCCCTAACGAAAATCTTCTGAAAGCTCGTAAACTTGCCGGGCGCAACCCCACGAGAGCGTGAAACCCGCGCCGCCGTGGCCGTAGTTGTGAATGAGCGCGCGGCCGTCGCTCAATTGTGCGCGCTCGAGACGAACACCGGAACGGCGAAACGGGCGGATGCCGACGCGTTCAGCCAGAACTTCCGGCGCATCGATTTTCAAGACGCGAGCGCATTCGTCGATGATGCGCAATGTGGTGGCAGGATCGGAATGTCGATCTTCGCTTAGTTCGTTCGTGCCGCCGAAGAGGCAGTCGTTTGTGCGCGGGATCGCGTACATGAGCGGGGCGTCATCGCAGACAACCGCGTAGGAGAGATCGATCTTCGGTCCGATGGCGACCTGGCCGCGATGCGGCTCGAGATCGGCATCCTCCACCAGTCGCTTCGCGCCAAATCCCGCGCAGTTGATCACGAGATCGAACTTTGGATCGACCTCGTCGAGTTTTTCGAACCTGACATTCCCAGTTGTCGCGCCGCCGGCTTCAGCGAAACGCCTGGTGAGGTAATCGAGATAAATCGTGGTGTCCATCAGCGGAATGTTCATGACGAATCCGTTCCGCAACACGGAAGGTTCCACTAAGCGCGCGCCCAGCGGCGCGGCCCATTTTGGAATTTGAATTTCAGCGCTGCGGGAAAACATGCGCAATTCCAGCATGGAAACGCCCGTACCGGATTTCCGGCTCAGATCGACAAGGGCCTCGTAGGTCTCGAGCGCCCAGGCTATCACTTTGCCGATCGGTTTCGCATCGTACGGATACCAAATCGCGCCGGCAGCGGCGGAAGTGGTTTGCTGCCCGATTTTGTCGGCGAAAATGGCGGTGCGATATCCCCGCTCGGCAAACAGAATGCCGCAGGTTAATCCCGATACGCCCGCGCCGACGACGGCAACACGCTGGTTCATCGCAAATGATCTACGTGCAATGGGCCCGACGTCATATAAAATGCAGCGGGATGGTTTCGCTGAATCGTGATGCGTTGAGTGAAAAGGTTTTAGCGGGCGAAAGAATTTCACCCGATGAAGCGCTGGAACTTTATCGCTGGCCGCTCGAAGAACTGGGCGTCCTCGCGAATGCACGGCGCAATTTGGCCAAGGCAAAAAACTACGGCAATCGCGGCCATGAGATCGTGACTTACATCGTCGATCGCAACATCAATTACACGAATGTCTGCAATGTTTACTGTAAGTTTTGCGCGTTTTACCGCACGGAGAAAGATGGCGATCATTATGTGCTCACGCGCGATCAGTTCGATCAGAAGCTCGATGAACTGACGGCAGCGGGCGGCGTGCAGATCCTGATGCAGGGCGGGCATCACCCGAAACTCCCGTTTGACTGGTACGTCGAGTTGCTCCAGCACATCCGTGAAAAATATCCGCATATAAACATCCACGGCTTCAGTCCCCCGGAGTTCCAGCACTTTGCGGAAACGTTTCAGATGCCGCTGCGCGAAGTGATCTCGCGATTCAAAGAAGCGGGGCTCGGTTCCATTCCCGGCGGCGGCGGCGAAATTCTGGTCGATCGCGTGCGGCAGCGGATCGCGCCACTGAAATGCAACTCCGACGAATGGCTCGAAGTGATGCAGGTTGCACATGAGCTCGGATTGAAGTCGAGCGCGACGATGATGTTCGGCCACGTGGAGACAATCGAAGATCGAGTCGAGCATCTGCAGCGTCTGCGCGATCAACAGGACGCAAGCGGCGGCTTCACCGCTTTCATCTGCTGGACGTTTCAACCGCAGCACACAGTGCTAAAAGTGGAACATCCCACCGGCTCGGCCGAATATTTGCGGATGCAGGCGTTGTCGCGAATCTTTCTCGACAATTTTCCGAATATTCAAAGTTCGTGGGTGACGCAGGGACCTGGTATCGGGCAGATCGCGCTCAAGTACGGCGCAAACGATTTCGGCTCAGTGATGATGGAAGAGAATGTCGTGAGCAGCGCGGGCACGACTTTTCGTCTCGATGCAACGCAAATCGAATCGCTGATTCGCGATGCCGGGTACGAGCCCCGCCGGCGCAACAATTGGTACGAGCTGGTCGAATAACTCCGAAGTTCGAATCGTGCGCATCAAATCGACATTCGCCTTTCGACATTCGTAAAATTGACTAAATTCCTGCCTTGACGATGCCGCTGCAATTCCCCATCTAATACGGCCAATTCCCGCAACGGCGTTTCAAAGGCGAGCGGGACTCCATCCTATGAAATATCTCACCACCCCGCTCCGCTTTGCCGCGGCTCTTTCTTTCGTTCTCATTACGGTCGCGTTGCTTACGCCTTTAAATGTCCACGCGCAGGAAGGTGCCATCGTCCGATCGATCGAGATTCAGTACGTCGGACCCGAAACTGTGAGCCGCGAGCGGATTCTTGCAAACCTGCGCACGCGAGTGGGATCGCCTTATTCGGAAACGACAGTCGAAGATGATATCCGGAATCTTTACAAGACGGGCGCCGTCCAAAACGTGCGTATGTACGGGGAACCGCAGGCAAATGGAGTGAAGGTAAAGGTGATTGTTGCTACCCGGGTGCTCGTGACGGAAATCGAGATCGCTGGCGCCGAAAGTATTAAGCCGCAGAAGGTCCGCGCTCGCATCAAGTTCAAGGTGCCCGGTCCCGCGAAAGAGGAGACGCTGGAAGAAGGACGCCAGAATATCATCGAGCTCTACCAGCGAAAGGGTTTCACCGGCGTGGACGTCCAATTCCGGCTGCAGATAGATGAGGCGCGCGCAACCGCACGCGCCATTTACACCATTAACGAAGGCCAGAAAGGCGCGGTCCGCGCGGTGCGGTTCGAGGGCAACGCCCACTTCAGCGAACGTACGCTGCGCAAGCAGATGAAGACAAAGGCCAAGTCGATCATCTCTTTCTTCGATAAATCGGGACGCCTCGATAATCAGCAGCTACAACAGGATCTCGATAGCCTCCGTGAATTTTATCAAAACCATGGCTACATCGAGGTCGCGATCAAAGATGTTCGCCAGGAGCATTACGATGGCAGCCTTCGGCTCGTCGTCGTAATTGCAGAAGGGCTGCAGTATCACGTGGGGAAACTTACCATCGTCGGCCAGCAGGCCGGCAGCGCAGACAAGATTCGCAATATCTTAAAGATGAAGGAAGGCTCCGTCTATTCGCCTAAGGCATTGCATGATGACGCGAAGGCGGTTACGGACGCTTACGGCGCCGGCGGTTATGTGGACGTGCAACTTCTCCCGCAAGGCGTTCCAGCCGGACCCGGCGTAGTCGATTTGACTTATACCGTCGACGAAGGCGTGCGGTCGTTCGTTGAGCGGGTGAATATCGTCGGCAACACCCGCACCAAGGACAAAGTTATTCGTCGAGAAATTCTGATCGTCCCCGGCGATGTTTTCAACACCGTGCGCGTCGATCGCAGTAAACTGCGATTGGAAAACCTTGGCTATTTTTCCAAGGTCGACACTTTTCCGGAAGACACCACCGTGCCCGGGCGCAAAGATTTGCTGGTGCAACTCGAAGAAAAGCGCACCGGCTCGCTCAATTTCGGCGCCGGGTTCAGCACCATCGACAGCCTGGTCGGCTTCGTCGAGCTAACCCAGGGCAATTTTGACTTGTTCAACTGGCCCACATTCACGGGCGGAGGCGAGAAGTTCCGCGCCCGTGCGCAATACGGGACGCAACGACAGGATTATATCCTCGCGTTGACTGAGCCGTATTTCTTGGATCGTCCGCTCTCGTTAGGCGGCGAGGCCTTTTATCACGAATCGGATTTCTTCAGTACGGTTTACAATCAACGCAATTACGGCTTCGACGTCGACCTTCGCAGACCGATCACATCGTTCGCTTCCATCAGCCTGGATTACCGGCTCGAGGAAATCGATATCTTCAATGTGGACCCGGCCGCTTCCAGCGCGATCATAGCGGAATCTGGTTCGCACTTGAAAAGCGAAGTCGGCACGACTTTGCTTTTTGACACGCGCGATAACGTCTTTCTCACCCGTCATGGAACGCGCGTGATCTTCACGCCGCACATCGCCGGCGGTTTCCTCGGAGGTAACACCCAGACCTATGGCTTCAGTCTGGCCGCCTCACAGTACTTTCTCCTCCCTTATGACACCATCCTGCTTTTGGATGGCGAAGCCGCAACTGTCGATAAGTGGGGCAGCGGTGACCGAGTGCCGATTTTTGACCGTTTGTTTCTTGGCGGCGCAAACAACTTGCGCGGGTTTAACTTTCGCGATGTCGGTCCCAAGGATGACCAAGGCGAGCCGCTCGGTGGGCAAACGCTCGCCCGTATCACCATCGAGTACACCGTCCCAATTATTACAAAAGTGCGCGCCGCCATTTTTTATGACACCGGTTTCGTTAACACAAATTCGTACGATTTCGGCACTAGTCATATCGCTTCCGACGTCGGCGTCGGCCTACGTCTTGACTTGCCGATCGGTCCCCTCCGCATCGATTACGGTTATCCGATTCAGAAGGACAACAACACCAACGGCGGCAAGATCAACTTCAACGTCGGCTATCAATTTTGAACGAAAGCCGGCTCTTGCGGTCTAAAGCCTTTCCGTCTACCCGTTTCACCTTATCTATATGAGAAAAGTTTTTTTCGTCGCCCTCCTTTCCGCATTAGCGCTCCCCGGCAGCGCCTTTGCTCAAGGAATGAAGATCGCCACCGTCGACATGAATCGTGCCTTTAAGGAATATAACAAAACCAAAGACGCGGAGACCAAAATCAACGAAGCGAAAAATGCTGCCAAAAAAGAATATGACGATCGCGCCGACTCCTACAAAAAAGCGCTCGATGAAATCAATAAACTAAACCAGCAGCTCGAAGCTCCAGCGTTGAGCGCCGATGCCAAAACGCAAAAAGCGAAAGAGCGCGACGAAAAAATCGCGAGCATCAAGTCGATGGAGCGCGAGATCAATGAATTCCGTCAAACCCGCGAGAAACAGCTGCAAAAGACGGCGGTCGACATGCGTGACGGAATCGTGAAGGAAATCACCGACGTCGTGATGGAAAAAGTAAAGTCGGATAATATGGACCTCGTATTCGACAAATCCGGGCAGAGTCTCAACGGAGTTCCGACGCTTATTTTTTCTCGCGATAACATGGATTTCACCAATGACGTGATTGCCACTCTTAATAAGCCGGGCCGACTGGACAACAAGCCGGCAGGATCTCCCGCCAAAGCTACGGCCACTCCTAAAAGCAGCCCGCCGTAAGCAGTTTTCAAAGTAAGCTTCCCAAAAAAAACGCGCGCTCTCAGTGTGCGTTTTTTTCTGTACGATCTCAGGTCCCGGTTGCTGAAATAAAAACATTCTGCATCACTCGGTCCTCTTCCTTGCAACCGTCCGCGTCGGCGCACATAATAGCAGGTGCGTTTTCGACCGGGCCGATGCGGGACTTGGCTGCTACTCACCCTGATTTGCGCACCCAAACTTTTTGCAGGCTGGGAGCAAACCATTACCGCCGGAGCCCGCGGTGATTTCCCGGATGCTTCGCCCCTCCAGGCCACTTACGTTTTTGGCTGGAGTGAATTGCCGGCGGCCACGGCCACCATTCGTCTCAGTAAATTACCGGAGGGACGCTTGCAGCTCGACGGCAACGCCGAAACCATCGGCCTCGTGCGGACGCTGTGGAAGTTCGACGTGCATCATCAAGCCATCGCCGATGGCGCGACCCTGCGGCCGATCGAAATGCAGCAAGTCGAGAATGTTCGATCGAAGACAATCACCACGCATCTCGTTTTCAATAACCAAGGCGTTGCCCGCACTCGCTCCGACAGCAAATCGCAAAAGCCCGCAAAAACAAAACGCCTTAATTTCCCCAGTCTCTTCGATCTTCATTCAGCATTGCTTTACTTGCGCAGCCAGCCGCTGACGAATGGGAACGTTCAGCGAATCGTGGTCTATCCCGCCACGGATGCTTACCTGGCAACGGTCACAGTCGCCGGTCGGGAAAACATCATGGTCAACGCCGGTTCTTACAAAGCGATCAAGCTTGATCTTCAGCTGAGCAAGGTCGGAAAAAATAAGAAACTGGAGCCGCACAAAAAATTCAAACGCGCGACTGCGTGGGTTTCCGATGATGCAGATCGTCTCCTCCTGCGAATTGAGGCGCATGTCTTCATCGGCACAGTTTTCGCCGAGTTACAATCCGTGCGGTTTAGCGGAAAATAAATGAATCGATCCAAGGCCGCGAGCGCGGCGCGCTTAACGCAATCAATAGGGCACCACTTGACCCGGAAGCGGAGCGCGATAGCGCTGGGATCGGTGGAGTGGCACACTGATTCCCGGTGCGTGCTGCCCCGGGAGTAAGCCGAGAGCCGCCAGGGTTTCCATATCCAGTCGTCCGGTCGGGGGAATCCCGACGCGACTTTGGAATGCCTGCACTGCGAAGGCGGTTCCTGCACCATAAACACCGTCGATGCCGCTTCGATATAATCCGCGGCGCGCGAGCAGCGTTTGCACTCCCACAATGACGTGACGCTGCAGATCGGGAGGAGCAATTTCATACGGCGTCTCGTCGAAGACTCCGCTCGTGGCCGGCTGCAATCCCTGGGGGCCGGGCGCATGGTAAATTCCTTCCGGCCGCTGACGGGGCGGTGGCGATGGCTCGGCTGGTTCTGGCGCCGCGCGCAAATCCGAAAGGTCGGGAGTTGCGGATGCCTGCGGCGGCGGCGGCGCTTTGGCAGTGCTCGATCCGATTCCAAGTGAGCGCAAAGTCTCAGCATCCATCTCGCCGGTAATTTGCAGACCATTGCGAATTTGATAACGACGGATTGCTGCCGTCGTGTCGGCATTTTTTTCGCCCGTAATATCGCCGTAATAAAAACCTTGATCCTTTAAGGTCCGCTGCACCGATTCCATCGTTTGGTCTGCGAGCATTGAAACACTCGCCCAGAGCACCGTCGCAAAAGTGAGCAACGCGCGTTTCATAAGTTTTTCTTTGACGCTTCCAATGGCGGAACTATTCAGAGCGAGGCATGGCCAGCGCCAGCGTCGGCTGGTTGTGACGAACAACTTCCCGATAAGCCGCAATGCCTTCGCTGATGGCGCGGGCGATCTGCTCCCGATACTGCTCGTTTCCCAGTTTGCTTACGTCGAACTTGTTCGTGATGAAGCCGGCTTCGACCAACACGGCTGGGTGCCAGACATTTGCGAGCACGTAAAATTGTTCCGGCTTTGTCCCGCGATTGACCGCCTGGGTGTGAGCGACGAGAGCATCTTGAATGAAGCTCGCCAGGCACTGGCTTTCGGCATTGGGCGGCTCAGTGAGCATCTGTTGCCCGAAAGGCAGTCCCGACCAGGCGACTGGGGCGCCAGCGATTGCCGGCAAAGCGTAATAGGTCTCCACACCACTCACTGCGCTGCGCTTCACGTCGTTGAAATGGATGCTCACAAAAATACAATTGCGTTGGCGATTCGCGATCGCAGCCCGTTCGCCTAACGAGACATAACGATCATCGCTTCGCGTCATGACCGTCTGCAAACCCTGGGCGCGCGCCAATTGCTCGGCACGTCGGCCCACGTCGAGCGCGAGATCCTTTTCCAGTACGTTTCCGCAGATCGCACCGGAATCCTGACCGCCGTGACCGGGGTCGAAAACCACAATCGAAAATGGTTCTTCGAAAGCAGGTCGATGAATCGGCTGCTTCACGGCGACCTCCTTCTCCGGCGGTATGAGCACAAACCAGACGAATGAAGCCGCCAAAAGAAACAAGCCGAACCACGGAACTGTCCGTCTCATCCTATCCGTAATTTCTCATCGCCAGAAACCGTTGCAAAGTCCTGCTTCAATCGCCTGACAGTGTTTTGATCTCCTCCTCGGAGAGGGTCCGATAGCGAATCGGCAACCGGGAATTCCGCTCCAGTAAAGCCGCTTCGATTGGCACGCTCTCCGATTGCTCCTTGCGATACTTCAGCATTTCATCACGCGAAGGAATTTCTTTCGTGCCCTCTTCGCCCGCAGCCAGACGGCCAACGCTCCAGGCATCAAGAGCGGTTTTCATCGCCCGCACCAGTGTCGCATCCGGCTGATGTTCCTTCGCCAGATAGGATTCCATCATCTCGGTCGACTGCCGGGTGCCGCTGACGACGCCGAAATGTTGTTTCGTTTGCGCGATACTTCCGCCATTGGTCGCGATCGCACCATCGTACTCGACGCGCAAAAAGAGATCGGCTTCCGCGGTCGCCTCCACTTCAGCGAACAACATTCGCGCAAGGTAAGGCGCACCATAAATCTGTTCGAAGGCGGTTTTCAGCATCGGACTCAACGAATAATAAGCGAGCCGGCGCAGCGAAACATCAGCCGCAGAGCGTGTGAATCCTTCCGTGCTCGCCACCTCGATCGCAGCCATGCGCAGGCGTTCGATATCCCCGGGATGCCCAATCGCCCCCATCGCAATCCGATCGTAAATCTCGAACAGCTTCTGCCTCGTTCGCCCCATCGTAACGAAAAGAATTCCATCGCGACAACTCACCGCTGCGATCGGACTTCCCGGAGCGAGCTGAGTTTCTACATATTCGCGCCGGTTCGCAACCGCTTCCACCCACCGATACGGCTCTTCGATCATGCCACCGTCCGCTTGAAGAGAGCGGCAATCTCGCGATCGGGCAAGGTCGTGATTCCGTCGCGCGAAATAATTTTTATGATCGGGAAAATTTTCCCGCTCCGATCGACGCCGCTCGTAGCGGTGTCGGCTTCGGCGGCGGTATCAAGAGCGCGCAACGCTACTGTCACCGCCTCCTTCTCCCGCAACTTCTGCAACGGCTTACCGCCCCAATTATTTTCGTGATACAAAATCCCGCGGACCGCTGGCGAACCGGAGCCGCTCGCTGCGTATTCCGCCACCTCGAACTGCGCGCCCATTGCGTCGTAAAAATAAAGACGAGGCGCCGGATGAGGGCCGAGCTCATAGGTCGCAAAAATCGGTACGACCACACCGACTCCTTGCATGACGAAACCGAAATTGTCGCGCAATAATTTTGACAGAGCGCGCACTTTGCCGTCCACGCTCATTTCCTGAAGCTGAGTACGACGGAAATACTGAAAAGAATGCTCGAGCACCCGGGCCATTTCCCAGGCCGTCGCCGGCACCCCTGCGATCGCCATGATCGAATACCGATCGATCTCGATGACTTTGTCGGCGCGATCATAAACGACGGTGTTTCCGGCGGTGGCGCGGCGGTCGCCCGCGACGAGGACTCCCCCGGCGAATTTGAATGCCAGAATGGTGGTCGCTTCTGTTGGCGTCCATTGTGACTTCGAAGAAATACCTGATAACGCCGGCCCGACGCTGGGGCTTTCGGAGAGCAAACCTTTGCGCCGAAGCAATGTCGGAAAATCGCTGGTCGAGCCGGAGAATTTCGGCTCCCCATCCCCAGGTAAGATGTCTGTCACTGGCCGGTCCGCTGACGATAGCGTTTCGACTGGTTCGGATCCACCTTTCGCATTTTCCGCAGCAGATCTTTTGTGTCCGGCCTGGAAATATCGGGCGCTTTCGGCCCACCGCCATTGCCCTCTTTCGGCCCCCAAGGAACTGGGGCGATCGGTTTTTCCGTGCGTTCTGGCATGCGAAAATTTTAAGGCGCAATCAGAAAAAGGCAAGCTGGGCCGAGCGCGAACCAGCCCGCCAATGCGCGTATGAAACCGAGGCTCTTTGTGGGCTTGCCTGCAAGGGAACGAGATGTCAAGATGGCCGCCATGAAGTTTTCGCGAAGAATCGCCGCGGCCATTATTTCATCTCTGCTCGTTTGCAGTTACAGTGGGGCGCAAAATCCTGAAAAATCCGAGAGCCCTTTGGAAACTTTGACGAACAAGATCGACGAACAAAACAAAAAGATCGACGCGCTTTCGCAACAGATTCTAAAATTGCAGCAGGAAATTTCACATGGCAAAGGAGCGGGGGCGACGATTGAAAACGCGACGCCACTTCCCTCCATGTCCGCCGAAGTCGCTACCCACACCGAGAATGGCGGCGCGACCCATGTGGTCACGCGAGGTGAAACGCTTACGTCCATCGCAAAGATGCACAAGGTTGGCATCGAAGACTTGCAGAAGTTCAATCACATCGAGAACGATCGGAAATTGCAGATCGGACAAACTCTCATGCTTCCTGGTTCGCCGGCGCCGTCGCCCTCAGCCAGTCCATCGCCTAACGAGTAATGGAAGCAGCGGCCAATCAGAGCTGGTTTCTTCGCAAACACGAAGACGGCACGGTCTTCGGTCCGATCTTATTTTCGCAATTGCAGCAGTGGGCATCCGCCGCGCAAATCGCGCCGCATGACAAGCTTTCGACCGATCAGCAGACCTGGCAAAAAGCGCCGATGTATCCGGAATTGCAAATGGATTGGCTGGTGGAGGTGACGAGCGAGCACTATTACGGTCCTACCACCATCGGCGCGATCGCCGAATTTGTGCGCCTCGGCGAAATCACCGAAGAGACATTCCTCATCAACTCCTGCGACGGCACAAGACACACGATCAATGAGGTCCGCGAACTCCTCGAGCAGGCACAGGCGGAAGAGCAGGCACAGAGCGCGCTCGATTCTCCTCTGGCCTATCAGGGCCCGGCCGCGTCCGGCATGGCGATTAGTTTACGCGCACGGATTAATGAGTTGGAACAAATTCTGCAGGAAGAACGCCGCGCCGTTCAAGAATCGGAGGAGCGTTATCAGGAACTCGAGGCGCGCTACAATCAGCTCTTAAAACATTCCGCCGGCGAAGAATCGCCTCCCTAAGCTGATCGTTCTTCGGATTCAGGACGCGGCAAGTTCGGCCGCCGTTTCCACGTCGCCGCTTGCCCGCTCGAGAAAACTTTGTTCGCAGAGCCGCGCGTATTTTCCACTGAGCGCGAGCAATTCTTCATGTGTGCCGCGCTCGATAATGCGGCCATGGTCGAGCACGAGAATTTGATCTGCGTTCACGATCGTCGAAAGCCGGTGCGCAATCACCATGCAGGTGCGGTGGAACATTAAACGCTCAAACGCCTCTTGAATGAGCCGCTCCGTCGCGGTATCGACGCTCGCCGTCGCTTCATCGAGAATGAGAATGGGCGGGTCTTTCAATAACGCTCGCGCAATCGACAGCCTCTGTTTTTCACCGACGCTTAGCTTCACGCCGCGCTCGCCGACCATGCTGCTCAATCCGTCCGGCAATCGGTCGATGAACGCCCGAGCGTTCGCGGCCGTCGCGGCTTCGAGCAATTCTTCGTCGGTCGCGTCTGGCTTCCCGAGCAAAAGATTTTCGCGAATCGTCCCGTTAAACAAAAAGCTTTCTTGCGTCACCATCCCGATCATCTCGCGCAACGCCCGCACGCCATAATCGCGGATGGGCTTGCCATCGATCAAAATGCTTCCGGTTGTGAGTTCGTAAAAGCGCACCAGCAGATTCACGAGCGTCGATTTACCCGCGCCAGTCGCGCCCACTAATGCGATCGTCTCGCCAGGTTCCGCATGGAAAGAAACATTCGTCAGCGCGGGCAGCCCTTTTGCGTAGCTGAAGCTTACTCCCTCGTAGCGAATATCGCCTGCGATCGCTGCACCAGTGTCGCGCTCCCGCAATCCCGGCTCTTCCGGTTCATCGAGAATCTCGAAAACGCGTTCGCCCGCTGCGCGTCCCGCCTGCACAAGTTGATTGAGTTGATGCAAACGCGTAATTGGCTCGTAAAGAAATCGAGTCAGCGTGATGAACGCGACCAGCGCACCGACCTGCATCTGCCCCTGCAAAACGGCGTTGCCGCCGAAGCCGATCGCCAGCGCCAGCCCGAGCGAATTCAGAAAATCCATCGACGGACTGTAAACGGCCCACGCGCGCATGATGCGCAGCGTCGCCAGACGAAGCGCATCGCTGGCGTGATTGAAGCGCGCATGTTCCTGCTCTTCGCGCACGAACGATTTGATCTGCCGAATCCCAGCAAGATCATCGAGCAGCAGCGCGTTTAAGGCCGATGCCGCGCGCCGTTGCGGGCGATACCGCTTCGGGCCGGTGAGGGTGTATGCAGCCGCGCCCGCGGCGAGCAAAGGAACCGGCGCGAGCACGCACCAGGCGAGCTGTCCGTTAAAATAAAAGAGCGTCGCAATCACAATCGCCACTTGCAACACCGCGACGACGCCCTGCTCGATTCCGTCAATCAAAACGCGCTCGACCGCGTTCACATCCTCGACCACGCGCGTGATCAGATCGCCCGTGGCGCGATTATCGAACCAGCGCAATGGCAGCAACTCGATATGCCGGAACAAATCGCTGCGCAGATCGAAGATGACACGTTGTTCAAAGCTGTTGTTGAGCAAAATGCGCAACGCGTTCAAAAAATCCTGCAGGAAAAAAGCGAGCAGCGCGATCACCACCATTGGCAGGAGCAATTCCGGGCGATGACCAGCAATGACATCGTCGATGATAAATTTCGTCACCGCCGGAAAGACGATGATCATAAGCGTACTGACGACGGCGCAACCAAGCGTGCCCGCGGCCATCCATGGGTATCGCTTCAAATAAACAAAAACGCGCCAGACCGTTCTCATTCTGTGGGCACAGGCATTCCTGCCTGTAATTTCATAATTTCACAGCCTGGAAGGCTGTGCCACTATTAGATATCAGTGATCATCAAGCAGATTTTTATTTCTCCCGGCCACAACTATTTTGGCCATCATGGGAAACCACCCGATGATTTTTCGCTCATTGAACTTCAGCGAATCGAATGTGTCGCCGGCCACGGAATTCGCGGCGACCGGTTCTACGATTACCGCGAAAATTACAAAGGTCAGATTACTTTCTTTTCCGCCGAAGTGTTCGACGACGTTTGCAACGCTTTCCCCCTAACGACTAAGTCAGCCGGCGTGCTGCGCCGAAACATCATCGTCTCCGGCATCGAGCTCAATGATCTCATCGGCGCTGATTTTGAACTTCAAGGCGTACGTTTTCGCGGCATGGGACATTGCAAACCGTGCTACTGGCTCGATGTCGCCGTTGCTCCTGGCGCGGAAGATTTTCTGGAAGGTCGCGGCGGATTGCGGGCGCAGATTTTGACCCACGGTTGGATCGAAGTCGGCGACGCAAAACTCAAAATCGTATCCGCTGCGCCGACCGCTGCGACCTGAGATGCGCTTTAGCGCCGCGTTGCTGGCAGGAGGTAAATCATCGCGCATGGGCCGCGACAAGGCGTTCATTGAGATGGACGGTGTCGCTCTTTGGCGGCGCCAACTTGCGATTCTCCATCAGCTCTCTCCGGACGAACTTTTTATTTCCGGGCCGCCACATCGCGATTGGATGGAGGAGGAATTGCAAGTGGTCGCCGATGCAGAGGAAAATGTTGGACCACTGGCGGGAATCGCAGCCGGTCTGCGGCAATGTTCGAGCCCGCTCTTGTTGGTTCTGGCGATTGATCTCCCGAACATGACGGCAAATTTTTGCCGTTCACTGCTTGAACTTTGCAACGATGGTCGCGGGGTAGTTCCTCGTCGCCAGCAGCGGTTCGAGCCACTGGCAGCGATTTATCCGATCGGTTCGCTCACGCTGGCGGAGGAGACACTACGAGAAGGAAATTATTCGATGCAAAACTTCGTTGCCCGTGCTGTGAGCAAAGGTTTGGTCACCGAGCATGTTATATCTCAGGATGAAGAACCGCTCTTTCGCAACATAAACACGAGCGAAGATTTGCTGACGCTTTGAAGACTTCCGACAACTCAGCCCGACCTGTCGAAATTGCAACTTACCGGGACGGTGAACTGATCGATGGCCAGCAAGATGAAGTGGCCGTCGAGGAGCCGCTCGAACTTCGGATCGAGGGACGCAATATCGCTGTCGTAATGCGAACACCCGGAAATGATCGGGAATTGGCTGCCGGATTTGTCGTCACCGAGGGAATCGTGCGCCATGCATCGGAAATCTTCGAGATCACGCAATGCCTAACGAGTGGTAACGCCGGGGAAAATGGCAACGTGGTCGAGGTTACGCTCAAAAATCCAGGCTCCGTCGATTTTACGAAATTAACCCGACACGTCTTTAGCTCATCGAGCTGCGGCATCTGCGGAAAGGCTTCCATCGATGCGGTGCGACACCAATTCGCGCCGATCACTTCAACTCGAAGAATTTCGGCCGCGCTGCTGCCGGCGCTGCCGGATGCTCTCTCAGCGGCGCAGGAAACCTTTAAGAAAACCGGCGGTCTGCATGCCTGCGCGCTGTTTGACTGGAACGGAAAACTCATCGCGCTGCGCGAAGATGTCGGGCGTCACAACGCCCTCGACAAATTGATCGGCCACGCGCTGCTGCAAAACCATTTGCCGCTCCGCGAACACATTCTGCTTTTGAGTGGGCGCGTTTCGTTCGAGATGATGCAGAAAGCGCTCGCGGCCGGAATTCCAGTGGTGGCGGCGATCTCCGCGCCGAGCAGCCTCGCCGTCGAATTCGCCCGTGAAAATAATCAGACGCTGATTGGGTTCTTGCGCGGCAACAAAATGAACATTTATGCCGGCGCCGAACGGATCGGTTGATTGCGCCCTTTAAAAGTCAGCTCTGCAATCCCGGATTTGTCGAGCTCGCCGAGCCCATTCGCCAGCATTCGATCGTATTGTTTCTTAGTCGCGCGCGCGAGGGGTAGGTCGAGACCGATCTCCTCGGCAAGTTTGAAAGCGATCCCGCTGTCCTTGGCTGCATGCGCGGCAGAGAAGAAACAGGAGTGCTCGCGATTTTGCATGTCTTCGCCGTCGGTTTGAAGAACGCGCGACGATGCCCCGGTTTGCGAGAAAACTTCCCGCAACATTGTGAGATCGAGGCCAAGCGCATCGCCAAGTCCAAGCCCTTCCGCAAGTCCAGCGGTATTGATGTTCATCACCATGTTCACCAGCGCTTTTACCTTCGCGGCTTCACCCGCTTTTCCAATGTAGCGAATGGTCGAAGCGAGTTTTTTCAGAATCGGCTCGGCGCGATCGAAGGCTGATTTCTCGCCACCGCACATTAGGTAAAGCGAACCATCTCGCGCTTGAGGAATGCTGGAAGCCATGCAGGCTTCGAGCACTTCCGCGCCGGCCTTTTGCGCGAGACGCTCGATTTCGACATGCACTTGCGGCGAGATCGTTGCGCAATTGATGAAGAGCTTCCCGCGTCCATCGACCAGAAGATTGTCGGCCGATCCGCCAAAGATTTCGCGCATCGCCGCGTCATCGGTGACGACAGTGATGATCACATCCGCGCTGTGCGCCAGATCGCCGAGGGTCTGACTCGCGGCGCATCCCAGCTCTTGCGCGAGCGAGGTCGCAGCCGAACGATTCGCGTCGTAAACCGCGGTGACGTGAAAGCCGCAGTCCTTTAAGCGGCGCGCCATGTTCGCGCCCATGCGGCCGACTCCGACAAAGCCGATGTTCATGTTTGAGGTTTGACGTTTAATGTTTTATTTACCGTCGATGAACGACGGGCGGCCGTGAAGATCGCCGTTAACTCATTGGCTTCACGAAAAAGGGGTGCAATCTTTTCCTTGGCCAATAGTCCGCCGTCGATTATTAACTCCAGCCAATACATCGTTTCATCCGCTTCTTCTGCGACGGTGCCGAGTTTTGCTGCAAATTCCGCCCGCGACAGGCAGCACGATAGTTGGCGCCAATCGATGTTGCGGATCGGACCAACTGATTTGCAGTTGCACGTCCGCCCACATTTTTCGGCAACTGCTCGACCAGTTTTAACACGCGCAAAGCAAAGTTCTTTGTTCTCCGAAGTAATTCCGCCTTATCCACATCAAACCTCAAACCTCAAAGATCAAACGTATTTGCAAAAAATGGATTGTGCTGTTTCTCTTCGCCGACAGTCGTGAGAGGTCCATGGCCCGGACAGAGAATTGTCTCGTCGGGCAATGTCAGGATTTTTTCGAGATTATTTCGCAACGCGTCATCATACGAGACCATTCCGCCGCCCATCGAACCGGCAAAAAGCGAATCGCCAACGATCGCGACGGGACGGGCCAAACCGCGAACAATGTACGTCATTCCTCCGCGGGAATGTCCCCAGGTGAGGCGAGATTCCACATCCAACTTGCCGACATCGAATTTTCTTCCTTCGCTAATTAGCTCGGCCCCTTCCGCACCTTCGCGCTCTGAGATATAAACCGGCGCGCCGGTTTTTTTTCGGAGCCGCCGCAAATCGGCGATGTGATCGTCGTGCGCGTGCGTCAAGAGAATGAGTTTGACCATCAACTTTTCCTTTTCGATTCGCTCCAGCATTTCCGCGCAATTCGCTCCCGTATCGAAAGCCACCGCCTCTCTGCTCGCAGGATCCCAGGCGAGATAGGCGTTGACCGTAACATCGTGATAGGGCGTGGTGAATTGCGCCAATCCGTGAACGAAAGGCAACGTCTCTGGCTTCCACTTGCCCAGCGCAGACTCCAGCAGCGATTCCGGATCGAGGCCAAGAACAGGAGCAATCGCGCGGACCGCATCTTGATCGAGCTCGCCTCCGCGGATTTTTTCGATTTGCTGAATGTTCACGGCGGATTTCTCCGCCAATTGGCTGTCTGAAATCTCAAGACCGCGCTGTGCTTTGCCGATGATATCAGTGAAGTTGTCTTCGAGCGGAATAGCCATGCTTCAATGAAGAGCATCTCCGCACGGCGTCCAGTGGTGGATTCGTGTGCTCTATCACTCGATGATTTTAATTTGCGGCTGCGCCGCCCATCTTTGGCATCGCGCGGCGGAGCGCACGATCCACCCTCAACTCCTCAATCCGATCGGACGCTATGTGTTGCACCCGCATGGCCACTTCCGCGACCGTGCAGGAGTCTCCCGTTTCTTTTTCGAGCGAAGTCATCGCCACATTTGCAATCCCGCAGGGAACGATCTGATCGAACGGCGAGAGATCGCCGCAAACGTTGAGCGCAAATCCATGCATCGTGATCCAATGCCTGACTCCTACTCCGATGGACGCGATTTTGGCGTTCGCCACCCAAACGCCGGTCAGTCCGTTGCGCGCAGTGGCGAGGACGTCGTAGGAAGCAAGCGCTTCGATAAGCAGCGCCTCGAGCCAGCGCAAATAACGATGCAAATCCTGCCCGTAGCGGCGCAAATCGATGATCGGATAGCCCATCAATTGCCCGGGGCCGTGATAAGTCGCCTGCCCGCCGCGATTGATCGGGAAAAGCGGATGCGGCAGATGCGAAACGCCGCGCAAACTCGATTGATCGGGCGTTCGTCCAATCGTGTAAACGGGCTCGTGTTCGAGAAGCAGAAATTCATCGGCAGCCGAAGCATCGGCGCGTTTTTTTCGCACCAGATCTTCTTGAAATGCCAGAGCATCGGCAAAACTCATGCGGCCGAGCCAGCGCACATGTATTTTGTCGCTCATATCTGTGCGTCCGAAGGAATGCCGAGGCGAACCGCTTCCTGGGCACGCAAGTGAGTCAGTCCGATGGCAAGGGCATCGGCCGCATCAGCGAGAGGCGT
Source organism: Verrucomicrobiota bacterium (assembly GCA_040003015.1). GTDB lineage: Bacteria > Verrucomicrobiota > Verrucomicrobiia > Chthoniobacterales > UBA10450 > JBDUDH01. Next base: position 22,567 of record JBDUDH010000109.1, read on the forward strand.
TTCGGTTAAGCCAAGCAACGCGCGCACCATAAACGCAACCTGATTTTTGTCCGCGGCGCCGTTTCCGACCGTTGCCTGTTTGATCCGTTTCGGCGCGTATTCGAACACTGGCAATCCTCGCTCCGCCGCCGCGAGAATGGCCGCACCGCGCGCGGCGCCCAGGGCGATCGCGGTTGTATAACTTTGCACGTAGATGACCGACTCCAATGCGCAGCAATCCGGCTCATGCGTGCGGATCAATTCCGCCACTCGATCGCGAATGGCCACGAGACACGACGACGACCGAAGCGAAGTCGCATTATGGATGACGCCGAAATGAAGCGCGCGGAATTTGCCGCCGTTCGCATCAATGACCGCGACGCCGGTGTTGCGCAGAGAAGCATCGATGGCAAGAACACGCATTCGAATCAGTGCGCGACCCACCCGAGCGCAAGGAAAACAACCCCAGCCCCGCCAAAGACAAGACTGACAATCCAAAACCGCTGCCTTCTGGTCAGGGCGGAAATCGCGGCGATCGCGATTGCGATTTGAAACATCGTCACGCTACGCGCAAAAACTTCGTGCTTGTGAAAACTGGCCTTCGCGTCCGCTTGTTTGTGTTCGGCTTCACGTTTGATCTCCGCCTGTTCTTCCTGGTACTTCGCCGCTTTTTCTTTGTCCTGCGCGGTCGCTGAGGAAGCCAGAGTCATCGTCGCTTCCAGCACGGACGCTTTAATGCTCTTGGCCTGGTAATAGCCCCATTGATCGGACGCCTGGATTTGATTCATCATCGCTTCATTTGCGTGACTGCCGGAAAGCAGACCGGCAATCGCTGCGAGCACCGCCAGAACAGCCGTGCTTAAGGCAACCCACGAAATCCAAGGCGTTCCGCCGTGCTCGGCGTGATGATGAATTTCCTCGTGCAGATGCTCAAGCGGAACTTCAGCCTCTTCCATTGTCCCTAGATTAGGTTTCGGCATCCGCCATTCAAGGGGAAGATGGAGAGAGGGCCTCTGTGCCGTCCGTGAAGTCGTTCGGACGCGACGAAGCGCGTCCCGCCAAAAATTCAGATGATTAAATTCAGATCACCGAACTCGTGCCAGAGGTATCGCTGCTGGATCGCCTGGTTGTAAGCAGCGTGAATTTTTTCCGCGGAGACGAACGCACTCAACAGGTCGAGATGGCTCGCTTCCGGTTCGTGCAGGCCAGTGAGAAGCCCGTCGACGGCTTTCAGTGTATGCCCGCTAGCGATATGCAAACGGGTGTAGTCGTGCCCCGGCTCGACACGGCCATTGGCTTTCGCGATCGATTCAAGCGCGCGGACGACGGTGGTCCCAACTGCAATAATACGACCGCCCCGCTCGCGTCTCGTGTTAATCTTCGCCGCGGCAGCTTCGCTCAAAAAATATTCTTCTTCGGAAGCAGGATGGCTGCGATCCAGGTCCTCATCGAGATAAGAAGAGAGCCCGGTATGCAAAACGAGATAGGCAAAATCGATTCCGCACCGGCGCAGTTCAAAGAGCGATTTCCAAGTGAAGGCGCGCCCGGCTGACGGCATCTCCGCGGAGCCCGGCTCCTTCGCGTAAACAGTTTGGTAATAATCCAAATCCCAAGGCGCAGAGACGTATTCGTAGCGGACGGGCTGACCGATCCGATAAATTAGATCGATCAAGTCAGTTCCGGTCTTCGAAAAACGAATTTTCCACAGGCGCGGAATCCTCGGATCGCGGTCGAAGACTTCGCCGGTGAGGTTTTCCGTAAATTCGAGGCGCATTCCAGCGCGCAAGCCGCAACCGAATGGGTCTCCCGCTTTGCAAACGAGGAGCGCCAACCAGGAATCGTCCGGGAGATGTTGCGCGAGGCGCACCTGGAGGCAGGGCCCATGACTGCAGCAAGCTTCCAACGAAGCAGGTAACGTGCGGCTGGAATTGAAAACCAGCAAATCGCCTTTGCGCAGGAATTCGCCGAGTCGCTCAAACTTCGCATGCTCGATTGCCCCGGTGTCTCGAGCTATCACGAGCAACCGGACTTTGTCGCGCCCGAGACCGCGCCGTTCCGGCGGCTCCTTCGCACTCAGCTCATCCGGCAACGTAAAAGTGAAAGGCGCCGACATCTATTTTGTCATCCTGAGCGATTCATTACGCCGATAGAAAGCGTCGAGCGCGTATTGTTACTCGTCATGTAAACTCAGTAGTCGTGGTCCCTCGGCATAGTTTCAGGTCCTTCGACTCCGCTGCGCTTCGCTCACGATGCCAAAAAGAAATTGCCCGCTGTCCTCACGATGACAGTGCAGCCTTCCAATCTTCCTGCGCTTGCAGGCGTTTGCCGCTCACCTCTTTCGATTCATCGCTCGCCAGAAATACGAAAACGTCCGTAACCGTGGCGGGGTCTTCCCATTCAGTTGGGTCTTCTTCCGGCTCCGCCGCGCGATGCATCGCTGTGTTCATATTTCCCGGATCAACCCAGTTCACACGTACGCCGGTTTCTGCCAGCTCCGCCGCCCACGTCTGCGACATGCCTTCCAAGCCAAATTTTGAAATGCCGTAAGCGCCCCAGCCGGGATAACCGGTCGAGCCGGCGTCGCTCGTTACGTTGATGATCGAGCCGCCATTTTCGATCATCGCCGGCAAAATATTTTTCGTGAGCAGAAACGGCCCGATTAAATTTGTGTGGAGCACATTTTGAAAATCCTC
>JBDUDH010000155.1:0-25173 GCA_040003015.1 Verrucomicrobiota bacterium
TGGGTTACTTGGTCAGCCGGCTGTATTCGCCGCATGATGGAATCGGTGAATTTTATAAGTATGGGTTGCTCAATGCCAGCATAACTAATTTTCGCCAGCTGGGGCGGTATCCCGTCTACTTCTCTTTCAGCCTGGGTTCCAACTGGAGACATGGCGACCCATCTGCGTTCGACCGCATCACCGGCTACCTGAACGCAGCTGTCCTTTACAGTCCGATTGAACACGTCCAGGTGACTGGATTCATCAGGCCCGAGGGGCAATTCTATACGAATGACCCCGTGAAAGCTTCGCGCAAGGATTTCAACCTGAGCGTGGGTTCAGCCGTGAGCTGGACACCAATGGAGAATGTAAGTTTCGGGGTGACGGCATCGTACGTTGGCAATTTTTCCACCCTCGGCGCGAGGCAATACAACGTCTTCGCACCGAGCATCGTGGCCGCGGCCAAGATCGCCTTCTAATTTCACCGCCGAGCTAGACCCGCGGGAACGATTGACTCTTCCGGGATAACTCTCAAGTTCGCCGATTGCTCAGCGCGCGCCGGCCGGTTCCGGAAGCGCGGCTCCGCGCGACATCATTTCGTCCGATGACAACGATTCGTCCGGCAGTGAACCGCCATCGTGCCGGCCACGCAATTTGTCCAAATATAAATAAATAACCGGCGTGATGAAGAGCGTGATCAATTGCGAGAACAGCAAACCGCCGACAACGGCAACTCCGAGCGGACGCCGCGATTCGGAGCCCGCGCCGAACCCAATCGCGATCGGCAACGTGCCCATGAGCGCCGCGACGGTCGTCATCATGATCGGACGAAAGCGAACAAGACACGCTTCGTAAATCGCGTCGGCCGGATCTTTGCCTTCGCGACGTTCGGCCGCGAGCGCAAAGTCGATCATCATGATCGCGTTCTTTTTCACAATACCGATCAACATGATGATGCCGACGAACGCGTAGAGATTCAGTTCCATCCGGAAAATCAAAAGCGTGAGGAGCGCGCCAAACCCTGCCGAGGGCAAGCCGGACAAGATTGTGATCGGGTGAATGAAGCTTTCGTAAAGCACGCCGAGCACGAGATAGATGACGAGCACCGCCATGAGCAAGAGGAAGCCAAGATTTGCGAATGAGCTCTGAAATACTTGTGCGCTACCCTGAAAGCCGGTGCTGATCGTCGCGGGTAATTCTCTCCGCGCCAGGTCTTGAATTTTCGGCGTGACTTCACCGAGCGAAACGCCCGGCTTCAGATTAAATGAAATCGTCACGGCGGGAAGCTGGCCAAGATGCGCGACGGTGAGTGGACCAACGGTGCGATTGATGGTTGTGACCGCGCTGAGCGGAACGAGTTTGCCATTCGACGAACGCAGATAAAGTTGCGTCAGTGCTGTCGGCTCGCGCTGAAAACGCGGCTCCACTTCGAGAATGACCCAATATTGATTGGTCGGCGTGTAAATCGTCGAGACCTGTCGAGCGCCGTAAGCATTATAAAGCGTGTTCTCGATTGCTTCGGGCGTCACCCCTTGCGCCGCCGCTTTTTCCCTGTCGATATTGACCATCGCTTGCGGACTGCGGATTTGCAGATCCGAGGTCACGTCAGTCAGCCCGGGAATACCGCGCATTTTCTCTTCGAGCTTCGGTTCCGCGTCGTAGAGCTCCTTCAAATTGCTGCCGAAGAGAGTGAACTGATAGGTGCTCTTGGTTAATGTGCCGCCCACACGAATTGTCGGAAGCACCTGCGGATAAACGTTGATGCCGGGAACCTGTTTCAGTTTTGGCCGAAGCTCTTCAATTACCTGCTCCGCCGAGGGGCGCTGCGAACGCGGTTTGAGCATGATGAACATACGACCCGAATTCCCCGTTTGACTGATGCCGCCGCCGCCGACCGTGGACATGAACTGCTTAACGTACGGATCCTGCCCGACGATTGCCGCCAGTTGGCGTTGATGTTGCACCATCGCATCGAACGAAATCTCCTGCGGACCTTCCGTCGGCATAAAAATGGAGCCGATGTCGTCGCTCGGAATCAAACCCGTCGGCATGAGCTTAAAAAGAAACATGGTCGCGGGAATCATTGCCAAGCCGATGATCAAGACGGCGAGACGATGCCGGAGAGCTATCTGCAAGTTGCGGTCGTACGTGTCGCGCATCCACTCGAAAACGCGCTCCGACGTTTCATAAAATTTGCCGTGTTCTTTCTCCTCGTTTTTCGGCTTGAGAAAACGGCTGCAGAGCATCGGCGTGAGCGTGAGCGAAACAAAACCGGAGACGAGAATCGCCGCCGTGATCGTCACGGCAAACTCGTGGAGCAGACGCCCGAACAAGCCGCCCATGAAAAGCACTGGAATGAAGACCGCCGCGAGCGAAACAGTCATCGACAGGACGGTGAATCCGATTTCGCCCGATCCACGCAAGGCCGCCTCCCTGACCGGCTCGCCGTTCTCGATATGACGGATAATATTTTCCAGGACGACAATGGCGTCATCGACGACAAAGCCGACACAAAGGGTCAGCGCCATCAGCGAAAGGTTGTCGAGGCTGTAGCCACACAGGTACATCACGGCAAAGGTGCCGACGATCGACATGGGCATGGCCGCGCTCGGAATGATCGTGGCCGAGACCGTGCGCAGGAACAAAAAGATCACGAGAATGACAAGGCAGATCGCGAGCAGGAGCGTGAACTTCACATCGCCCACCGAGGCGCGAATCGATTCCGAGCGATCGAACAAAATGTTCAGTTTCATCGCGGCCGGCATCTGCTTCGCGAAGTTCGGGAGCAGTTTTTTCACGGCATCGACGACCGCCACCGTGTTCGTGCCTGGTTGCCGCTGAATCGCGAGCACGATCGCGCGCGTGTCGTTGAACCAGCTCGCGGTTTTGTTGTTCTGCACGCCATCAACGACCCGTCCGAGTTCTTCGAGATGGACCGGAGAGCCGTTGCGATAGGTGACGATCAAACGTTTGAATCCCGCGGCGTTCTCTAATTGTCCCGTGGCCTGGACGGTGAACGCCTGGTCTTTTCCGTAAAGCGTTCCTGTGGGTAAATTGACGTTGGCGCCATTGATCGCGGTGGCCACTTCATCGAGAGCGATACCGCGCGCGGCCAGCAAATTCGGATCGACCTGCGCGCGCACCGCATATTTTTGTGCGCCGAAAACTTGCACTTGCGCCACGCCGTTCACGGTTGAGATGCGTTGCGCAATCGTCGTCTCCGCAAATTCATCCACTTGCGAAAGCGGCAGCGTTGAAGAAACAACTGCAAGATAAAGAATCGGCGCGTCCGCTGGATTTACTTTTTGATAGGAAGGCGGGCTCGGCATGTTGAGCGGGAGCCGGCGCGCCGCGCGCGAGATCGCCGCCTGCACATCCTGCGCGGCGGAATCCAGACTGCGATCGAGCGTGAACTGCAACGTCACATTCGTGCTGCCGAGCGCGCTCGATGAGGTCATCTGATCAATCCCGGCGATTGTGGAAAATTCCTGCTCGAGCACGGTCGCGACCGAGGATGCCATCGTTTCAGGACTCGCTCCGGGCAAGCTGGCCGATACTTGAATCGTCGGAAAATCGACATTGGGCAGGTCGCTGACCGGCAACAATCGATAGGCCGCCAAGCCGAAAATAATGATGCCGCTCATGACGAGCGTCGTCATAATCGGACGTCGAATGAAAAGCTCGGGAACGCTCATAGTGCGCCGGTTTGACCGCCATTCCCCGGCTCGTTTTTCGCTTCCACTTTGCCTCCCGGAATCACTCGCAGTTGTCCGTCCACGACTACTTTTTCCCCCGCCTTCAGTCCCTTATCGATGACAGCGATCGAACCTTCCGTTCGACTGAGCTCGATCGACCGCATCTCGGCGGTTGAGTCCGACTTCACGACGTAAACATATTCGCCTTTCTGTCCCGATTGCACGGCTTTCGATGAGATCGTAATCGCGTTCGGCTGTTGCGCGAGGGTAAGAACCGTGTTCACAAATTCGCCCGGCCAGAGAAGTTCATTCTCATTCTGAAAAGTTGCCTTCAACTTTATCGTACCGGTAGTTTCATCAACCGCGTTATCGACCAACGTCAAGACGCCGTGAGATTGATGTTCCGGCTCGTTAGGCGGATTCGACGCCACCTCGAGCGGCGCCTCTTTCATTCGACCGCGGATCTCGTCCAGATTTTGTTCTGGCACCGAAAACTGCACATAAATGGGACGGATCTGATTGATTACAACGAGAACGGAGCTATCGTCGTTCGCCTTCACCAGATTGCCTTCGTGAATCAAGATCGCGCCGGCGCGGCCGTCGATGGGCGAACGGATCGAAGCGTAATCGAGTTGCAGTTTGGCGTTATCGAGCGCAGCCTGATCTCCGCGGATCGTCGCATTTTCGGAAACGGCGTTGGATACCGCCTGGTCGTTTTGTTGAGCAGCGATCGCTCCTTTCTTTACAAGATCCTGAGCGCGCTGAGCATCCTTATGCGCATTTAGCGCTTGCGCCATGTCTTTGTCGAAATTCGCCTGTGCCTGCTTCGCCGCAGCTTCAAACGGGCGGGCATCGAGCGTGAAAAGCAAGTCGCCCTTTTTAACGTCCTGGCCTTCCTTGAAATGCACTTTCGCGAGCTGGCCGGAGACTTGCGATTTGATCGAAACGCTGGTAAAAGCCTGAACGTTTCCGACCGCGTGCAACAAAATCGGAACGTTCTGTTTCTTCACCGCCTCGATAACGACCGGCGCGGGCGGCGGCCCCTTTTGCACCTGGCGCGAACATCCTGAAGCCAGGAAGCCGAGAGAGCAAATAATCAGAAATCGCGTCATGCGTGTGTCCCGTCTCGTCGCAACGGTTTCGCTGCTGAAACTTCCTGCGCCTTGTCGCGAAGTTGGGTCAGGACCCTCATGCATGTCTGCAAATCGCGGGCGGGAATATCAGAGATCAATTCGTGCCGGAGTTCTTGCGCCGCGCCGAAAATCTTTCCCAGCACAGCGTGCGATTTTCGCTGGAGATGCACCGTCTTGCAACGGCGATCGTGCGCGACGTTTTTGCGTCTAATCCATCCATCTTCCTGGAGGCGATCGAGCAAACCGGCCAGGGTTGGCTCTTCGATTCCGATGCGCTCCGCAACTTCCCGCTGGGTCAGCTTATCGCCGCCGCGCGCGAGATGCACCAAGGTTGTCCACTTGCCTTGCGATAAGCCGAGCGGCTTGAGGCGTTGATTGAGTTCGCTCCGCCACGCTCGCGACGTCTCGTTAAGAAGCAATCCAATTTTTTCAACATCGAGCTTGGCCATCGCAGAAATTCGTTAGCATGCTAAGCAATTCAGAATCGAACCGCTGTCAATCGGCGCCGCGTTTCATCTCTCTCCGATTTTTAACAAAATCGAGTGCCGGTTTCGATAATCCGTGATTCGCAGAATGGGCTGAGCCTTGAGCGGTTGCCAGTGATCCGTCGCCTCAACCTCCGGTTCTTTCTCCGGCTGAATGAAAAGATAACGGGCAGAAACCGGAACTTCCCAGAACTCGCTCACATAAATCAGTTTCCGCTGCACATAAAACAGGAACGGCTGATAGGCGGGATTGATGGCGTAAAGAGTCTCTGAAGCGGGTACGACCGCATTGATCTGAGCGGCGATCAATTTCACCTTCTGATGTCGTTGCTGAAGGGGAATGACGGCGATCGCATAAGCAATCACAGCTGCACTAACGATGGCGGCGACGAAGAGGACGACGCGCAGAGGACGATGGGGCCAGCGAGTGGCATTCCGATTCAAAAAAAACGCGAGTAACCAAATTACAGGCGCCAGCAGCGGCATGGTGTAACGCGGCAGCGAACCCGGAAGCAAACTGATTGCGACGAATGAAATCGCAGTCGACCAAGCCAGAGCAAAAGCATGCTTTCGATCTTCCTCCGATGGTAGCCGATCGAAGCGCAGGAACGGCAGCAGCAGCGTCCAGGGAAGAAAATATCCGAGGCTGCGAGGAATATTCAGGAACCACCCGCGCAATTTGAAATCTTCGCCGATCAATCTACCGGAAAATTGTCGCGACCATGTTTGGGTGACATGCGATGCGTTCGCCATTTGCAGGCAAGGCACCGCCCATGCCAAAAAGATCGCCACCATTAATAGAATGCCGGCAAAATGCGGTCCGCTCCAAAGCAGATGCATTTCGCGCGCCCGCCAAAGCAGGGCAACAATCACCGCGTAAAAGAAGATCAGAAGCAGGGGGCCCTTGGCGAGAAGGCCGAGCGCCAGAAAGATCCACGGAACGGTCCAGGTCAGCCAGGGCGAGCGCCGCCGCTGCCACCAACTTAGCCAGCAAATGATCGCGAGACCGCAAAGCGAAATATAGATTGCTTCGATCTCGATCAGCCGGCCTTTTTCGATTATTCCGAAATTTGTCAGCCAAATGATCGCGGCAATGAGCGATCCATTCGCGCCGAGGCTGGAACGCGCGACAGTAATGAAAGCGAGCGCGACCGCTAATACGCTCAACACGGAAGGTACTCGCGCCGTCCATTCGTTTTGATGGCCGAAGAATTTGAAGGAAGCTGCGACCAGCCAATTTACCAGCGGCGGCTTGCGGAAATACGGTTCGCTTCCCACCTGTGGAATGATGTAATTGCCGGTTTCCAACATGCTGACTGCCGGCAAAATCCGGCGTCCTTCCTCGCCTTTGATTTCGAGGGAGCCCAGACCCGGAAGGTAGATTGCCGTCCACGCAGCGAAGACAATGACAAACGCCCAGGTTCGGGACATTGGCTGAGCTTCATGAAGCGCGCTTGCATTGCAAAGCCAATTCTTGTCGTTGAGCGCTAAGGATAATGATTTGGCGCCTTTCTTCGCAAAGTGATTTCTCATGCGACGCTGCCACCTGCCGCCGGGGATTACGCGCTTGACGAAAGGCCCGATGAAAATTAACTTCCGGGTCTAGTCCGCGGTGGATTGGAGTGGGAGCTGGTGTCCCACTCTTTTTCGTCTGCGGGCTGAATCTTTTTTTATGAACGCGGAGTTTATCGCCATGTTGGATTACCTCGAGCGGGAGCGCGGAATTAAACGCGAAATCCTCCTCGAGGCGGTCTCAAACGCGCTCCTTTCGGCGTCGAAAAAAAGCGTCGGCGCGGCGCGAGACCTGCGCATCGATATCGATCCGAAGACAGGAGATATTCGCGCGCTGGCCAATCTCCTTGTCGTCGAGAACGTGGAGAATCCACAGGACGAAATTCCGCTGGTAAAAGCGCGCCGGACAAAACTGGACGCGAAGGTCGGCGATACGATCGAGGTGGAAGTAACTCCGAAAAATTTCGGCCGCATCGCGGCGCAGACCGCGAAGCAGGCGATGATGCAGCGCATCCGTCAGGTCGAGAAAGAGATGATCTACGAAGAATTCAAGGATCGCGCTGGGGAGATTGTCAGCGGCACGGTCCGACGATTCGACCGTTCTGATGTAATTCTCGATCTCGGAAAATTCGAAGCGATCATGCCGCAGCGGGAGCGCGTGGTGGTTGAGGATTACAATATCGGTGATCGATTGCGCGCTTATGTTGTCGCGGTCGAGAATGGCATTCGCGGCCCCGAGATTATTGTCTCGCGCAGCCATCCGAACTTTGTGCGCCGGCTATTCGAACTGGAAGTGAGCGAAATCAATGACGGCACAGTGGAGATCCGCGGGATCGCGCGCGAAGCGGGTTATCGCACCAAGATCGCGGTCTTCAGTGGCAATCCGAAAGTCGATCCCGTGGGTGCCTGCGTCGGCATGCGCGGTTCGCGAGTGAAAAACATCGTGCGGGAGTTGAATAACGAGAAGGTCGACATCATTCGCTGGAGTTCAGATCCGAAAGACTTTGTGCTCGAAGCTTTGAAGCCGGCCAAAGTGAAAAACCTTGTTTTTGATATCGAAAAAAAGAGCGTTCGAATTTCAGTCGATGAAGATCAACTTTCGCTGGCGATTGGTAAGAAAGGGCAGAACGCGCGGCTGACTTCGCGGCTGACGGGCTGGGAGATTAACATTGAGAAGGAGGCGCCCAGCACGACCGCGGTCGAACAGAAGGTGCTCCAGGCCGCGCAAGCCCTTGCCGGTTCTCTGCCGATCACCGAAGAACAAGCAATGACGCTGGTTAAAAATGGGTTTACCAATTTGGAAGGTTTGCGCGACGCGGAGGTGCAGGACCTCGTCGACGTTCTCGGCGTGGAAGAAGAAAAGGCGCGCGAGATTCACGAGGCCGTGCATCGGGAAACCGTGGCGACTTAAAATGGCTTTACGCTAACTGCTCAAAGCCATGAGCGAATTTTTAAGAAACAGACATGCCCACACGAACGACCACACATTCGGCGACACGCAAAACTGCGCCTGCCCGCAAGCCGGCGACAGCCTCCATTTCCAGCAAGTCGGTTTCTCACAAACTTACTGCTTCTAAGGTCGCCAAAACCAAAGTGGCGGCAAAGCCGGCTGTCCCGGCGAAGGAAAAGAAAACAGCTGCTTCGGGACTCAAGGAACCGAAGAAGGCGATTCTTCATACACCGCCTTCCGTTTCACACACGCCAAAGGCCGTACTTCAGCCGCCGACAATGCCCAGGCAGGAAGTTGTTTCCACGACCCCGCGACCCGAGCCAGCGCCACCGCCGAAAGCACAACTCAAGGGCCTCTCGCTGATCGACGAAAAAAAGCCGGGATCGAAACGTCCCGAGTCCGACGGCACGGTCAAGCGCGCCGTTCTGCCACCGATCTCGCGAATCCGCGCTGGTTCTCCCGCGCTGCAAACGCCGCCGTTAGTTTCGGCGCCAGCTACACCGGCCGCGGCCCCGGAAGTTCCGCCCGCAATAGCCGCTGACATCGCACCGGCCGAGGTACCCAAAGTTGAAGCCGAAGAGCAAAAAATCATTCATATCAAACCGCCGATCATCGTGAAGGAGCTCGCTTCGCAACTCGGCATAAAACCGCATCAACTGATCGCCGAGCTGATGTCGCTCAATATTTTTGCGAACATCAACCAGACGATCGAGCCCGACATCGCGTCGCAGATTTGTCAAAAACACGGTTATGTTTTCGAGATGGAGCGCCGCGAAAAGGGCGCCGGCGTTCATAAAGTTGAGCAGGTCGTGGTCGCACCGCCGCCACCGGTCATCGAGAAGGAGGAAGAACTCAAATCGCGCGGTCCGATCATCACGTTCATGGGCCACGTCGATCACGGCAAGACATCGCTCTTGGATGCGATTCGCAAGACGCGGGTGACGGCGAGCGAAGCTGGCGGAATCACGCAACACATCGGCGCCTACAGCGTCGATCACAAAGGCACCCGGATCACCTTCATCGATACGCCGGGTCACGCTGCCTTCACGGCGATGCGGGCACGGGGCGCTCAAGTCACCGACATCGTGGTCCTCGTTGTCGCGGCCGACGATGGCCTGATGCCGCAGACGCTGGAAGCGATCAGTCACGCCAAGGCCGCTCTTCACGTAAAGATCATGGTCGCGATCAATAAGATCGATTTGCCTTCCGCCAACGTTGACCGAGTCAAACAACAGCTTCAGGAAAAAGGGCTCGCTCCGGAAGATTGGGGCGGCGAGACCATTGTTTGCGAAGTGTCCGCGACGAGAGGCACCGGCATCGAACATCTGCTCGAAATGATGGCGCTGCAGGCGGAAGTCATGGAACTCAAAGCATCGCCGACGGCCACGCCTCGCGGCACGGTGATCGAAGCCCAGGTCGAACCAGGTCGAGGACCAACCGCGACTGTCATCGTGCAAATGGGCACTCTCAAGGTCGGCGATCCCTTCATCTGCGGTCATTATGGAGGCAAAGTGAAATCATTGATGGATGATCTTGGGAAACCGATTAAACAAGCCGGTCCATCCACGCCGGTGAAAGTTCTTGGTTTTACCGGATTGCCAAACGCAGGCGACGAATTTCTCGTGATGGAGTCGGAGCGTTCCGCGAAAACTTTAAGCGGAGAAAGACTTGCCGAAAAGCGCACCGAAAAATTAAGCATGCCGCAACGCGCCACACTGGAAAGCTTGCTCGAAGCTGCCGACGGGAAAAAAAGGTTGCGTCTCGTTCTGAAATGCGACGCGCAAGGCTCACTCGAAGCGCTCGTCGCTTCGCTCAATCAGATTGAGAGCAAAAAAATCGATCTCGAAATTATTCACTCTGGCGTCGGTCCAATTTCAGAATCGGACATTCTCCTCGCGAGCGCTTCCAATGCCGTCGTTGTCGGCTTCAATGTCAAAGTGGAAACCACGGCTGTCACTGCGGCGAAGCGCGAGACGGTGCAGGTGAAGCTCTACAGCATTATTTATGAATTGATCGACCAGATCAAAGAAGCGATGACTGGCTTGCTCGATCCGGAACATCGCGAAACCGTTATCGGACATGCCGAGGTCAAACAGGTTTTCCAGTTGAGCAGAGGAATCGTCGCCGGTTGCCTTGTCACGGACGGCCGGATAGCGCGTACGGGGCGCGCCCGCGTGTTGCGACGTCGCCAGCCCGTTTACGATGGAGGCCTCTCTACTTTGCGTCGCTTCCAGGACGATGTGAAAGAGGTTCGCGTTGGTCTCGAATGCGGTATCAAGCTCGGTGACTTTTCAGAGTATCAGGTTGGCGACGTGATTGAGTGTTACGTGCTCGAACAGGTCGCGCAAAAGCTGTGATGAATCGGAATTGGCACGCCCCACCGCGCCGATTCAGATCGTCTCAAATCCGATGAAGCACCGATTATTGCGCGTCAACAAGCTGCTGAAACGCGCGCTCAGTAGCATAATCGGACGGGAAATCGCTTTCGATAATCTGCTGGTCAGCGTGAATCATGTCGATATTGCACCTGATCTGAAGTCCGCCCATGTTTTCGTCAGCGTCCTCGGGAGGGAAGGACGCGCCGGCGTTCTTTCGAAATTGGAAGCTCACCGCACTGTTCTGCAAGCAGAACTGTCCCGCCACGTCATCTTGAAATATACGCCGCATCTCGTTTTTCATCTCGACGATTCGATCGAGCGCGGTGCGCGTGTCATCGAAATTTTGCAGGAGATCGAGAAGCCTTTGCACAAGGACCGGGCGAGTTGAACGCTCTCCATCAGCGGATTTAAGGATGGCGACACAATCTACATTTGCCGAGATTGGCGATGCTTTGCGCAAACATCAGCGCTTCGCCATTCTCAGCCATGTGCGGCCAGATGGTGATGCACTCGGCAGCCAGCTTGCGCTTGGGCTTTGTCTTAAGCAGCTCGGGAAAGAGGTGAAAATTTGGAACGAGGATGGTCTTCTCGATAAATACTCATTCCTCGCCAGTGGCTCTCTTCTTACGAAACCACCAGGCCAGCCGGAAGAATTTGAGGTGGCGATTGCGCTGGACACCGCCACTTACGAGCGACTTGGGACGCCATTGAAGGCGGTGCGCAGCGCGAACCTTTGGATCAATATCGATCACCATCCGAGCAATCCTGGCTACGGCGATCTCGTCTACATCGATCCGATCGCTCCTGCGACCGGCCAGATTCTATTTGAATTGATCCGAAGCGAACATCTCCCGCTCGATCTTGACGTTGCCGAAAATCTTTTCGCTGCCATCACGACCGATACCGGTTCATTTCAATATCCGAATACGACCGCCCGGACTTTTGAGATCGCGGCCGAGCTGGTCCGCTGTGGCGTTGATGTCGGACGACTGAGCCAGCAAGTTTATGAGAGTTATCCGCGCCGGCGCGTCGAATTGCTGCGTGCGCTTTTGCATACGATGCGTTTTGAGGGCAGCGGTCACGTCGCAAGTTTCAAATTGTCTCTCGCCATGGCCGCTGAGATCGGCGCGAAGCCCGAAGATAACGAAGGGTTGATCGACCACCTTCGTGCGATTGAAGGCGTGATCGTTGCGGTTTTCTTTGAGGAACTGGCCGATGGGAAAGTGCGCGTGAGTATGCGGTCGAAGACTGACGCGGCGGATGTTTGCGCAATCTGTCAGCGTTTCGGCGGTGGCGGACATAAGCTGGCAGCGGGCGCGCGGGTCCGCGGCTCGCTCGAAGAAGTGGAGAGCCAGGTTTTGGAAGCAATTTGTGACGTCGTCAACTGCCACGCCTGACGGAGTCTTGCTCGTCGATAAGGCTGAAGGAATGACGTCTCATGACGTCGTCGCGCTCGTGAGGCGACGGTTGCAAATCAAGAAGGTCGGTCATTGCGGCACGCTCGATCCCATTGCTACCGGACTCCTGATCCTGACGCTCGGACGCGGGACAAAAATTCAGGATCTTTTGATGAGCGAAGACAAAGAATATGCCGGCACGCTCTCGTTAGGCACAAGCACCGACACCCAGGATCGCGAAGGGATCGTTCTCGAAGAACGTCCGGTGCTGGAGCTGGATGAAGCGACGGTGCGCGCTGCTTTCGAAAGATTTCGCGGCGATTTTTACCAGATGCCGCCGATGGTCTCGGCCATCAAGCATGGCGGAGTGCCACTCTACAAACTGGCGCGTCAGGGCAAAGTGGTCGAGCGCGAACCGCGCCTGGTGCATGTCTATCGCTATGCGATCGAAAAAATCGCTCTGCCCCAGATCGATTTTCGCGTGCTTTGCAGCAAAGGATTTTACGTTCGCACCTACGCGCACGACATCGGCGCAGTGCTTGGCTGCGGCGGCCATCTGCATTCGCTCCGGCGAACAAAGTCAGGGCGCTTCGACTTATCACGCGCCATCACGGTGGCTGAAATAAGATCCGCGGAGCCGGTCGATATTCTCGATAAAATTCTTCCCCTGCCGGAAGTATCGCGGATGCGCGGCGCCTAACGAGTGACCGGCCATGCAACTCCTCCGCTCGATACCAGAACTTAATCCCCTACCCGGCCCGATTTTTCTCGCAATCGGTGTTTTTGACGGCGTTCATCTTGGACATCAGGCCGTCATCTCGACCGCTGTGCAAAATGCCAGGGAGATGGATGGAACAGCGGTCGTCGTGACGTTTGATCCACACCCCGCGAAAATTCTCCGGCCAAACGAGAGTCCTCGTCTGCTTACCGCTACGCAGCACAAAATCGCGCTGATTCGCGAGCTCGGAGTCGGCCATCTGTTGGTAATTACGTTCGACCGCGAATTCGCCGCGAAAAGTCCGGAGACCTTCGTGGACGAATTGGGGACGAGCGCGCGGCCCCTCCGCGAAATCTGCGTCGGTCACGAGTGGTCTTTTGGAAAAGGCCGCAGCGGAAATCTGGCGCTCCTGACAAAACTCGGACACAAGTTTCATTTCGACGTTGTCGGCATCAAACCGGTGACAGTGAACGGTGAAGTCGTGAGCAGCACGGCGATCCGGCGCGCGGTCGCGAGCGGTGACTTTCTGCGCGCGAAGCAAATGCTGGGACGCGAATACACGATTCTCGGGACGGTGCGAAAGGGCGAGCAACTCGGGCGCAAGCTCGGCTTTCCCACTGCCAATCTTAGCGCGCACAGCGAACAATTCCCGCCTAACGGAGTGTACGCGTCCGAAGCGCGTCTCGACGGCATGTTGCTGCGCGGCGTCGCGAATCTTGGTTATCGGCCGACGGTCAGCAGCGAAAAATCCGAGTTGCTACTCGAATTACATCTTTTCGATTTTGATCGAGACATTTACGGAGAAGATGTGGAGGTGCGTTTTGTGCGTTACCTGCGATCGGAAAAAAAATTTGCGAACACCGAATCGCTGCAGGACCAGATTAGGCGCGACGTCGCGCAAGCGCGCGCGATCTTCGCGACCTGACTGGGGTCGGTCAACCCAGCGTCCGTTCGCGCACTTTCGAGAGGGCGGCGCCCGTCGCAATCGCTGTCATCACGAGGCCGCAGCAAATGGCGATGAGGCAAACGAACAAGATCGGCATGGAGGCAAGACGGTTCACAGCCGCGATCATAAATTTGCCACCGTCCGAAACGCTGTAAGTGACCGCACTCCCCAAGAGCGTAATGCAGAAGATGATCGCCGCGCGAAACGAGCGCGCGCGATGCGCTGGCAGTTGCTGGATGATCTTGGCCGTAAATCCAGCGTCGTCGATGTACGGCGCCTCCTCGCGTAGTCGCGTATCGAGCCAATCCTCCTGGAATTGATTGTCCATCTTTAATTTGGTCCCCACGCCGCGAGCAGCTTTTTCAACTTCTCCCGGCCGCGCAACACGTTCGTCTTCACGGTGCCAAGCGGAATATCGAGAACGCGTGACGCTTCATCATGGGATAAGCCATTCTGGCAGCAAAGCAAAATTGCGGAACGCTCACGGAGTGGGAGGAGCTGGAGCGCATGCATCAGATCATGTTTTAACGCGGGATCGACCGATTGCGGATCGGGCTCGGTTTCGAGCTGGGTTTCATCGATGCCAACCAGTTCTTTGCGTTTGCGGGCTTCTTCGCGAAAGCAGTTGTAGGCGATGCGATAAAGCCAGGTGGAAAATTTCGCTTCGCCGCGAAAGCTTCGAATGCTTTTGTAAGCGCGCAGAAAAGTCTCCTGCCCCAGATCATCCGCGAGCGCCACATCGGTGCGGGTAAGCTGGCGGAGCAAACCGCGGACGCTGGATTGATGCCGGCGCACCAACTCCGCGAAGGCGTGATGGTCATCATGGAGAAGAACTCGTGCGACGAGGTCTGCATCGGTGAGCGACACGTTCCGAGTTTACACCTGTGGGGAAGCGTTTTCTTTTCGTGCATCCAGTTTCCAAACCAGGAGGTAACCCGCTCCGATCAAAAACGGGATAATGCCGAGGCTCCAGGCGCCGCCCTCCCAGTCATTGGCCGCGGCGAAGAAAATCATTAGGCCGAGCCCAATCATGACGAGGACGACGCCGCGACGCAGGTCGGAGCGCTGCCGCTGCGCCGGCGGCGGATTGAGGAGCGCAACCGGCACCTCCTGTCCTTTCTCGACCATCATTTGCACGGTACGATGCAGCGCGCGCGTCTTGGAGAAACTGAAGTACATGATCACAGCTACGATCAGGACTGGGGTCCCGAAGATCGTGAGAAAGACGATCATCACGATCGGGACTGCCATCCAGGGAACATCCGAGTCAGACCCGGCGCCGGTGTGATCGCCTGAAACCCTGAAGTGTTTGCGGATCTGCTTTTCGATGGTGCTATCGATGTCGTCGCCCGTGTCAGGCGTCGGAGAGACCGTGGCCGATGAGGCCAATATCGCTGACGGTGCGACCGCAGCCGCCGGTGCGACAGTCGCAAGCGGTATGGATGCTGGCGCCAAAGTCGGGGCGGGCGCAGCGGAGTCCGAAGGCGATGCGGTGGGAGTTTGTCCAAATGCGCTCACGATGAGCACACAAGAAGCGAGGAATCCTAGAAGTGATGTTTTCATAATTGTCCTTTGAAAGTGAGATGCAGCTCGCGACTGTTCTGGATTCAGAAATCTTTCGATGCGGCTCCTTCCGGCGCCAATTAAAATCTTGCGCGGGGTAAGGCTGTAGACATTATTGCTTCCCGCTTCGGCTGCGGGTGTAGCTCAGTGGTAGAGCACCTCCTTGCCAAGGAGGACGTCGCGAGTTCGAGTCTCGTCACCCGCTCCAGTCCGGGCGAAAAATTCAGTGGTCGGGGAATAAGATAACGCAGCGACGGCTCCTCCTTCACTCGTGCAAACAATCTCGTCTTCCACGCCATCCGCGTCCTTCCCGGCAGTTGCTTCGCGAAATGCAACCAACGCGAGAATTGCTATCTACTATGAGCATCAGAATTGGTTCCGCCCGCTTTTCGCGGAGCTCGATCGGCGCGGAATCGATTATGCGCGAATCGACGCGCGCGAATGCTTTTTTTACGATCCGGCGCAATCGAAGCGCGACGTCGATCTGTTCTTCAACCGGATGAGTCCATCGGCGTTTTTACGCGGCGACGGCAGCGCGATTTTGCACACACTCAATTTTCTGGCGCATCTCGAGCGCCTTGGAACACGAGTGATCAATGGCCGTCGAGCGTTCACTTACGAAACGTCGAAAGCACTACAGTTGACGATGTTCGCAGAACTCGGTGTGTCGGCTCCGCTCAGCCGGGTCATTCATCGCGTGGCTGACGCGCCGGCGGCGGCGGATGGATTGCGTTTTCCGATTATTGTGAAAGCGAACCTCGGTGGAAGCGGGGCTGGGATCGTCCGTTACGATTCCGCAGAAAAATTACAAACTGCCGCAAATGAAAACCACATCGAGCTGGGTCTCGACCGTGTCGCGCTTGTGCAGGAATACATTCCGGCACGCAATGGCCACATTACGCGTGTTGAGACGCTCGCCGGCAAATTCCTCTACGCGATCAACGTTTATCCTGAAGCGGGCAGCTTCGATCTTTGTCCGGCGGACGCCTGCCAGACCCGCGACGGCACGGAGCTCGCTCGCTCCGCGACTTCCGCTTGGCCGATCGAGGCGCCGAAGCGCGGGCTGCGAGTGGAAGCCGTCACGCCGCCTCATGATGTCATTACCGCTTGTGAAAAGATCGCGCAGACGGCTGGCATTGACGTCGGCGGGATCGAATCCATGATCGACGATCGCGATGGGCGCCGCGTTTATTACGATATCAACGCGCTTTCTAATTTCGTAGCGGACGCTCGGCGCGTGGTCGGCTTCGATCCGCACGAAAAGCTGGTCGATTTTCTCGAAGCCGAGCTCGCGAAAGCGATGCACTAATCACTCCCGCGGAAATTTATGCGGTACGGTTATTGGCTCCCAATTTTTGGCGGGTGGCTTCGCAACGTAAAAGATGAAGGGATGGAAGCATCGTGGGACTACGTTCGTCGCCTTGCCTGCCGCAGCGAAGAAATCGGCTACGATCTCACGCTCATCGCCGAGCTGAATCTCAACGACATCAAAGGCGCAAACGCACCTACGCTCGACGCCTGGAGTACGGCAGCAGCTCTTGCCGCTGTCACTTGCCGCCTCGAATTGATGGTGGCGGTTCGTCCCACTTTTCATGCGCCCGCCCTTCTCGCGAAACAGGCCGCCAACATCGACCATATCGGCGGAGGTGGTCGGCTTTCACTTAACGTCGTGAGTTCCTGGTGGGCGGACGAAGCGAAAAAATATGGCGTGCATTTCGAGCAGCACGATGACCGTTACGCACGAACGGCCGAGTGGCTCGATGTGGTCGATGGCATGTGGAAACACGAGCGGTTTTCGTTCATGGGAAAATATTACCGGGTCGAGGATGGAGTGCTCGAGCCGAAGCCGCTGACGCGGCCCAGACCTGTGATTTATGCCGGCGGTGAGTCCGAAGCTGCCAAAAATTTAATCGCAAAGAAGTGCGACGCTTACGTGATGCATGGCGATCCTCCGGACCGCATCCGCGAAAAAATTGCCGACATGCGCGAGCGCCGTGAACGACTCAATCTGCCTCCGATGCAGTACGGCATAGCCGCATACGCGATCGTGCGCGACACGGAAAGCGAAGCGCGGCACGAATTGAACCGCATCACCGATGTAAAGGCTTCGCGTGGCGGTTACGACAATTACCAACAATGGCTCAGCGGAACAAAGCTGGAAGGACAGATGTCGATCGACGAATATTCGGTTTCCAATCGAGGACTGCGCCCCAACCTTGTCGGCACCTCCGATCAAGTGGCATCGCGGTTGGCTGAGTTTGAGGATGCCGGCCTCGATCTCCTTCTGCTCCAATGCAGCCCGCAGGCTGAGGAAATGGAACGGTTTGCCGCACAGGTGATTCGTCGCGCTAAAACATCTTCCGCAGTCTGAGCGCGTGAGTGAGATCGCGATCTTCCTGTCACTCGGAGAGTTTCAAGCGCTGGCAATGTCATTCCTTTTTTGCCGAGCTAATTGCGGACAGCGAAACGCGGATTCCTCGCGCTTTAGCGCCAAGACTCACGCCACCACTGCGCGAATCGCGCGGACTTCCTTTATCATCTGATCGTATTCGTCGAGCGTGAGAGCCTGCGCGCCATCCGAGCGTGCCAGCTCCGGATGATCGTGCACTTCTATCATCAATCCGTCGGCTCCGACAGCAACTCCGGCGCGGGCCAGCGGCGTCACCATATAATTTTTGCCAGTCCCGTGTGAGGCATCAACAATGACAGGAAGGTGCGAAATGCGCCTTACCGCCGGGATGGCGGCCAGATCGAGTGTGTTGCGCGTGTGTTGCGCAAACGTCCGCACGCCGCGTTCGCAAAGCACGACCTGGTAATTTCCTTCCGTCATAATGTATTCCGCCGCGAGCAGCCATTCTTCCAGAGTCGCGGCCAGCCCGCGCTTCAGCAGAACCGGGAGGCGGGAGCGGCCCGCGCATCGAAGCAGCGTGAAATTCTGCATGCTGCGCGCTCCGATCTGAATGACGTCGGCATAGGACTCGATCGTTTCCATACCAGCTTCGTCGAGCACTTCCGTCACGATTTTCAGACCGTAAGCCTCGCGCACTTCCGCAAGGATTTTCAGCGCATCTTCTCCCAAACCGGCGAAAGCGTACGGTGAGCTGCGCGGTTTAAAGGCGCCGCCGCGAAAAAAACGAGCACCGCTCCGTTGCACGCGCTCGGCCACGGCAAAAGCTTGTTCGCGACTCTCAATCGCGCAGGGTCCGGCAATGATCGCCAGCTCCGCCCCACCGATTGCCGCATCGCCCACACGCACCACTGTTTTTTCCGATCGCAAATCGAGCGTGATCAACTTGTAAGGTTTGCTGACGCGGATCGCCTCCGCGACCCCGGGCAAATTCTCGAACCGCGTGGCGTCGATCTCCCCTTTATTGCCGGTGATGCCGATGGCAGTCCGTGTCGCGCCGGGCATCGGATGAGCGCGAAACCCGAGCTCGGTGATCACGCGCACCACTTCTGCGACTTCACGCTCCGTAGCGTTGGCGGTCATGACGATAAGCATGGCTCTAAAGAGATACGGCGCTTCTCCGGAAAAGGGAACTACTGCAAACGGTCGGAAGATCAACCAGGATCGAGTCGCTCCGAGAGAATCCGACCTGAGTCCGACCGTGCAGGCGAAGGCTCAAACCGATTCATAAAGCCGCTCTGATCCATCTGTCACAGCGCGGTCGCCAATCCCAATTTCAAATGTTACGCATCGGATTGGGATGGGCCAAATCTATATCTGGCGAAAACGTGTCGGGCCGGAATGGCTGCTTCGTAATAACGAATTATTGACTGCGCGTTTTGGCCAGCGTCTGGCTATAATTGAAGAGGCGGAACATCGGTTTGCAATTTTGGAGGTTTGCTGCGCTCATCCGAGCGACACCCGGCGATTGCAGAATGAATTCGGTGGGAGTGCGAGGAAGCTTCCACGAAATTGGCAACGCCAGGTTCTGAAAGCAAAACCGCGCAAACCGATTCGCGTGGGAGACCGGCTCACGATCGCGACGAGCGCATTCTCGCGCGAAGAAGGCACGACATTAGTAATTCCTGCCGTCACCGCCTTTGGCACCGGAGAACATGTGACCACGGCCATGTCCCTTCGCGCGCTCGAACGAATTTCCCGCGGTCTTGCTGCGGGATGGACACTTCTCGATGCCGGGACGGGAACGGGAATTTTCGCGCTCGCCGCCCGCTCCTTCGGAGCGACGCGAGCGGTGGGTATCGATATCGATCCGCGCGCTGTCGCGACCGCAAAGAAAAACGCGCAACGCAACAAAATTCGCGGCATTCATTTTTATAGATGCGATGTACGAAAATGGCGTTCCCGCAGTCGCTACGACGTTGTGACCGCGAATCTTTTCAGCGAACTTCTGATTGAAGCGTTACCGACATTCGTGAGGGAATTGAAGCCAGCAGGATTCTTAATTTTCTCAGGGATTATGCGAGCGCAAGAGCGCGAAGTCCTGCAGGCGCTGCGGCATCACCGATTTCATGCGACGGAAATTCGCCGCCGCGGCAAATGGATTGCACTCGTCGCCCGCGCAAAAACCTGGTTGACGCAGCGAAGCGCCGACAGCTAGCTTCCTCGGAGTCTAAGCGACTTCGATTTGCCTGCGTCGATGCGGTTTAATCAGTTGAGCCGCTGATGACTTGTCCTCATGCAGGCCGAAGAACTTTCCTACGTCATCGTTACGCCGCACTCGATGCGCAAATCGCGCACCGGCGGCATCATCGCGCGCCTGATTTCGCGCACCGGTCTGGATCTTGACGGCGCCCGGATGTTCGCGCCAAGTGCGCAACTCGTCCGGCGATATGCCGACACGATTGTGACCGAATCGGACCCGCGCCATCGCGCGACCCAGGAACTGATCCGCGACTACGTGCTCAAGAATTTTACCGGAAAACAAGGCGGTCAGCAGGCGCGCGTTTTATTTTTGGTTCTTCGCGGTCCCGATGCGGTGGACAAAGTTCAAAGGACTGCCGGTCACATCGTGCATGAGCAAACCAGCGGTGAAACTATTCGCGACACGTTTGGGGATTATATCACCGATGCGGAAGGCAAAGTGACCTATTTCGAGCCAGCGGTGCTGACGGCGTTTCATCCAGACGAAGTAGAACGCGATCTCAAACTCTGGGCGGAATTTTCGGATCGTGACGGAGGCATTCTGGACAAAGTCATCACTTTCCCAGCCAATGCGAAGATTGAAAAGACGCTCGTGTTAATTAAGCCGGACAATTTCAAATTTCCGAATGTGCGGCCGGGCGGTGTCATCGAAGTTTTTTCTCGCTCCGGCCTCTATATCATCGGCTTCAAAGTTCATCGCATGAGCGTTTCTCAGGCGGAGGAGTTTTATGGACCGGTGCTTTCGGTTCTGGAAGAGAAACTGGGTCCGGTCAGCGGCCGCGAGAATTGGGAGAGCATCGTCGAATTCATGGCGGGCATGAAGCCGAGTGAATGCCCTCCGGAAAAACGCGGGCAGCCCGGAACGGAAAAATGCGTCGCGATTGTTTACCAGGGGGTCGATGCCGTGCGGAAAATCCGCGATGTGCTAGGCCCGACCGATCCGAAAAAAGCACCGCCGGGTTCCATCCGCAAGGAGTTCGGACAAACCATCATGATTAACGCGGCGCATGCCTCCGACTCCGCCGAGAACGCGAAGCGCGAAATGGAGATCGTCCAGGTCCACCAGAATAATCTGAAACCTTTGATTGAAAACTTCTACGCTCGCCAATAGCTTGCGCTCCCTTTTTTACTCACCTCCACTTTGAACACCCTGGCCATGGAAATTTCTTCGCGCGCTGCTCAACTCACTCCTTCACTCACGCTCACGATCGATAGCAAAGCGAAAGCGATGAAGGCGGAAGGCCTCGATGTCTGCGGCTTCGGCGCGGGCGAGCCGGATTTCGACACGCCGGAACACATCAAGGCTGCAGCGGTGGCCGCGCTCGAAGCCGGTTTTACCAAATATACGCCGAGCTCGGGCATTCCAGAATTGCGCCAGGCGATCTCGGAAAAATTCGCGACCGACAACCTGCTCGAATACCGGCCGAGTCAAGTGATCGTGAGCAATGGGGCGAAGCATGCCTGTTACAACGCCATCCTTGCCACCTGTCAGCCCGGCGATGAAGTGGTCATTCCCGCTCCCTATTGGGTGAGTTATCCGGATATGGTGCGGCTCGCGGGCGCCGAGCCGGTGATCGTGCCCACCACCGAGCGCAACGCCTGGAAATTGACCGCGGAAAATTTTGAGAACGCGATGACGCCGCGCACAAAAATGTTGATCATCAACAGCCCCTGCAATCCGACGGGTTCGGTTTACACGCGTGAGGAGTTGCAGGCGATCGTCAAGGTCGCGGCCGAGGAAGACATCTACATTTTGTCCGACGAAATTTACGAGAAGCTCGTTTACGAAGGCGCCGAGCATGTCAGCGTCGCATCGCTTTCCAAAGAAGCCTGCGACCTCACCATCACGGTCAATGGTTTCAGCAAATCCTATGCGATGACGGGATGGCGGCTTGGATATCTCGGCGCGCCCGAAGCGATCGCCAAGGCTGTCGATTCCATCCAGAGCCACAGCACGTCCAATCCCTGCTCGTTCGCGCAGAAAGGCGCGGTCGCCGCGCTTAAAGGTGACCAGCAACCGCTCGCCGATATGCGCGACGAATTCGATATGCGTCGCAATTACATGTTCGATCGCATCTCGAAAATTCCGAACATTACCGCAGTGAAACCGTTGGGCGCCTTTTATGTGCTCGTGAATATCAGCCAGCTCGGTCTCAGCTCCCAAAATTTCGCCGATCGTCTATTGAGCAAAGCTAACGTCGCCGTGGTCCCGGGCGCGGCCTTTGGCGACGACCGCACGATTCGTCTCAGCTACGCGACCAGCATCGACGTCATCAAGAAGGGCCTCGATCGGTTTCAGGATTTCTGCCGGACGCTGTGAAGTCGCACCAGCGGTTGTCATCTTGAGCGAATGCGAAGGATCTCTCGTTGTTCCAATCTTTGTGATCGGTTGAGGGATTTTTCGCTGCGCTCGGAATGACCGCGCCTTCCGGCCATCTCGCGCTTCTCCTCCACGCGCATCTTCCCTTTGTCCGCCATCCCGAGCACGAGGACTTTCTCGAGGAGGATTGGCTCTTCGAAGCGATCACCGAAACCTACATTCCGCTGCTCGCGATGATGGAGCGGCTGATGGAGGACGGCGTCGCCTTCAGGCTGGCGATGACTCTTACGCCGCCGCTTTGCGCGATGCTGCGGGACGATTTGCTCCGACAACGTTATGTGCGTCATCTCGAGCGCTTGATCGCGTTGGCAGAAAGCGAAATCGAGCGGAACACGCAACACGATCAATTACGCGAGCTCGCGCAATTCTATTTCGATCTCTTCACCAATTGCCGAATGCGTTTCGTCGATCAATGGAACGGTGATCTGCTTGCAGTCTTCCGCCGGTTGCAGAATGACGGTCGTCTCGAAATCGTCGCCAGCGCGGCGACTCACGGCTTTTTGCCTTTGATGCAGGACTTCCCCGAAGCGCTCCGCGCGCAGGTGCTCATCGGACGGGACGATTATCGCGAAACTTTTGGTCGAGATCCGTCAGGATTTTGGCTGCCGGAGTGCGCCTATGTTCCAGGGGTGGACACGACATTGCAGGAAGCGAACCTGCGCTGGTTTATCCTCGATGCCCACGGTTTGATGTTCGGCGATCCGCAGCCGCGCTTTGCGATTCATGCGCCCTATTACACGCCGGCAGGGCCCGCCGTGTTTGCGCGCGACCGCGATTCCAGCAAGCAAGTCTGGAGCGCCGAAGAAGGTTATCCAGGTGATCCTGCTTATCGCGATTTTTACCGAGACATTGGCTTCGATCTTTCCTTCGATCAGTTGCGAACATTTCTTCCGCCGGGCAGCGTGAGAAAATTCACAGGGATCAAATACCACCGCATTACCGGCGCGAAGCAGGATAAGCAATTTTACGATCGCGCCTGGGCGGATGGAGCTGCCGATGCGCATGCGAACCACTTCCTCGAAAACCGGTGCAGCCAATTTGCCGCGCTCCGCGGACGGAATTTCGATCCGATCGTTGTAAGCGCGTTCGACGCGGAGTTATTTGGGCACTGGTGGTTCGAGGGACCTCGCTTTCTTGAGCTCTTCATTCGCAAAGCCGTTTACGATCAGAACGATTTCGCCCTGACGACCCCGAGCGAATTTCTGTCGGCCCATCCCGCGCAACAAGTGGTGGCGCCGAATGCGTCGAGTTGGGGTGATCGGGGCTATTGGGAAGTGTGGCTCGATCCGAGTAACAGCTGGATTTATCCACATCTTCACGCGGCCGCGCGTCGCATGACCGAGGTCGCGCGGGCACATCGCAACACTCCGGAACCGCTGATTGATCGGACATTAAAACAAATGGCGCGGGAACTTCTTCTCGCGCAATCGAGCGATTGGGCGTTTCTCATGAAAGCAGGCACCGCCGTGGAATACGCAACCAAGCGGACGAAGGACCATCTCTTGCGTTTCAACCGGCTTTACGACCAGTTGCTCGCCCATCAGATTGATCCCGATTTTCTGACTATATGCGAAACGCGCGACAATATTTTCCCGGATGTGAATTGGCAGTATTACATTTAACGCCCACCGACCGCATGCGAACCGCTTTCTATTCTTTCCTTATTTGCGCCGCGCTGTCGGCCTTCGCGCAAGAGCAGGAATCACCGACACCCTCCGCATCTCCCGCTCCCTCCCTGATTCGGACTGTCCGTCTCAGCTTTGTGCCCCCGCCGCTCGAAGGCACTTTCAGCCTCGGGATTTACGACCAGGACAATAAACTTGTCCGAATTTTGCATCGTGAAGCAGACCTCTCTGAATTTGCGGTCGGCCATGACGCGCTCAACACCTCGTGGGATGGAAAAAATGATGCCGGCGAATCGTTGCCGGCCGGCAAATACCGGGCCCGCGGCTGCGTCGTAGGCGGCCTGAAAATCGAAGGTGTCGGTTATTTCTTCAACGATTGGGTGACAGATGAGAATTCGCCACGTATCCAGCGAATTGAAAATTTCGCCTGCGCCAGCGCGGAGCAATTAACGCTCCTCGTCACGTTGAATGATGGAAAACAGAAGGCGGTGGCTTGCGACGTATCCGGGCGCATCATTCGAAACGATAATGCCGCGGAGTCGGATAGTTTCGAGGATCTCATCTCACCGAAACGGCTGAAGGTTCGCGCCGCATCAGGCAAGCTGTCGCTTTGGGATAACGACAAAGAGCAAACTGTCGCGTGGTCGAACTTGGTCGCTCCAGAAAGCGCGGCTTTCGGTAAAGATGAAAATGTCTGGGTTGTGGACCGCGTCGAAGCTGGCTCAACAGATACTGAGCTAAAGGAATTTTCGAAAGGCGGTGAATTTTTGCGGCGGCTCGCAGTCGAGCCCGGTCAGCCGCGACCGATTATCGTGCGCGCCTCGACAACGGAGGACAAAGTTTTTCTGCTCGAGCAAAACCAGGCGCTCCAGCAATTGCGCGGCCTCGCCTTGCTCGCGACGAAAAAGGAGGGCATCGTCGGCGAGCAACAGGTTTCCGAGTGGAACATTTTTCTGGCAAAACGGATCGTTGCCCATCACGACTTTTCGCTCGTGAACGGCAAGCCCGAGGTCAGCCCGACAAATGGAAAAAGCGCGCCCGAGAAAGTTGCGATTAAACTGCGTGCCAATGACTTAATCTCCGATAAACATCCGGGAATGGAGATCGTGGCCGATTTCGATAAAGACGGCAGTTACCTGAAAACGAGCGACGGACTGCCCCTGCGGACGATTAGTGAAACGGCAAGATTGAATCGGATCTTATTCGCGGCCGACGGCGATAAAGCGGTCAGCATATTTCAGGACGACGGCGCGGTCGTCGAACAATTTCGCGTTTCTGATCTCGATCAAATGATGGAATTTGA
>JBDUDH010000012.1:0-24878 GCA_040003015.1 Verrucomicrobiota bacterium
AAATTTCCTGCGCACAAGATGTCTCCGAAGGAATGGGCGTGCGCACGATGTCGCCATTGGTCGAGGAATGCCGGCGTGGTGTGATGGAATTTCTCCTCATCAATCATCCGCTCGATTGCCCGATTTGCGATCAGGCCGGCGAATGCCTTCTCCAGGAATTCAGCGTCGAGTACGGGCAGGCCGATTCGCGTTTCCTTGAAAACAAAGTTAAAAAACCCAAGAATATCGAGCTCGGTCCGCGCGTTACGCTCGACGATGAGCGCTGCATTCTTTGCTCGCGCTGCATTCGTTTTTGTCAGGAGATCGCAAAGGATGACGTGCTCGGTTTTGTCGATCGCGGCAGCCACAGCGTGCTCACTGCTCATCCGGGCAAGCGGCTGGAAAATAATTATTCGCTCAACACGGTGGATATCTGTCCGGTGGGAGCGCTCACTTCATCCGACTTCCGATTCAAGATGCGCGTCTGGTTTTTGAAGGAAACAAAAAGCATCTGCACGAGCTGCGCGACCGGATGCAACACTGTCATCGGCACGCGTGAAGGTGTGATTTATCGGCAGACGCCACGCGAAAATGACGCCGTCAATTCCTGTTGGATGTGCGATTACGGCCGGCTCAACTTTAATTACTTGCAGGCGGATAATCGCTTGCTCGAGCCGCGCATTCGTGTCGATAACAAGCTTTCTTCCGCGAGCTGGAAAACTGCGTTTGAACACATCGCGAGCCAATTAAAGCAATTTGCCGGCTGGCAAATCGCGATCCTCGCTTCGGGCCGAATGACGAACGAAGAGCTCTGGCTCACTTCGCTTCTTGCGGGAATGCTTGGGACCACGTTAATCGATATTGTCCCCCGCTCTGGTCCGGGCGACGACATCCTCGTGAGCGAAGATCGCAACCCCAATACGAACGGCGCGCGTCTTATGAAACTTGCCTCGCCTTCTGGAGCGGTGCTGTCGCAAATCAAAGATGCAATCGGCAGTCGGCAAGTTCAGGCGCTGATCACGCTCGGTGAGAATCCGTTGAAATGCGGGATCACGCTGGATCAGCTGGTAAGTCTGCCGGTTTTCATTGTCATGGATTTGCTCGCAAACGACGCCACCAATTATGCGAGCGCGATTTTGCCTTCACTCGGCTTCGCCGAGAAGCGCGGTTCGATGATTAACGGCAAAGGCCGGCTGCAACGCCTCAATCCTGCAATCCCCGGCCCCGGCCAGGCGCGCGCTGACTGGGAAATCTTGCGCGATTTGACCCAGGCGATTTCAGGTACTAACGGCATTTACTCGATTGAAGATGCCTTTCGCGAGATGAGCGCAGCCGTCCCGGAGTTTGCCGGCTTAAGCTTGAGCAAAATTGGTGATCTCGGGGTGCAGCTGATTGACGTCGGCAACGCGTCCGCACCTCCCGGCGACCCGGGAAAAGGAAAAATCAAAAAGCGGGAAATGGAGAAGCATCCGCAATGATTGCGTCATGGAGCGGAGCGATCTCAAACGCGCGTCATTCTGAGCGCAGCGCAGCGGAGTCGAAGAATCCCGCGGCACTGCCTGCACGTCATGCCGCGGGATCCCTCGATTTCGCTCGGGATAACGTGAGCGACGAAACAACCGTGTCGCGATGAATCCCATCTCATTTCTCATTCTCACCTCGCTGATCAAGATCATCACGGTCCTGTTCGTGATTATTCTGCCGATGGTTTCCTACAGTGTGTATGCCGAGCGGCGGGTAAGCGCATTGATTCAGGACCGGCTTGGCCCAAATCGCGTTGGACCAGCAGGATTATTCCAACCGATTGCAGACGCGGCGAAGTTTCTCCTGAAAGAGGATTTCACTCCCGCTCACGTCAATAAATTTTACTACTGGCTGGCGCCTTGCCTGGCGATGGTCCCGGCAATCACGACGATCGCGGTGGTGCCATTCGGAAGCACGCTTTTTGGCGTGCCGATGGTGATCGCGGATATCAATGTCGGCGTGCTCTACATCTTCGCGATCGCCTCGTTAGGCGTTTATGGGATCGTTCTCGCGGGCTGGTCGTCGAACTCGAAATATCCCTTTCTCGGCGGGGTCCGTTCCAGTTCACAGATGATTTCCTACGAGCTCTCGCTCGGTCTCGCCGTCATTCCGATTTTTATGCTGGTTGGTCAGCTGCGCCTGACGAGCGTTGTCCGTTATCAAATCGAGAATGGCTGGATGATCGCGCCTTTCATCGGCGATTGGACGAATGGTTGGAAATGGTTGCTCGCGCTTCCGATGTTCGTTTCGTTCGTTGTTTTCACGATCGCGATCTTCGCCGAAACAAATCGGCTGCCATTCGATCTCCCGGAAGCCGAAACGGAACTGGTCGGCGGTTATCACACCGAATTCGGCTCGATGAAGTTCGCGCTCTTTTTTCTCGGCGAATACGCCGCCATGATCACTGGCTCGGCCATTATCGTGACTCTGTTCCTCGGCGGCTGGCATCTTCCACTTCCCTGGTGGAATCACGACCATGGTTTTCACTGGCTCTTAATCGATGGCTCGTTAGGCGGTTGGCGCGGAGTCGTCGGCGGTTTGTTTAATATTTTCACTTTCTTTACCAAGATTGCGCTCCTTCTCCTTTTCTTCATGTGGGTGCGCTGGACGCTGCCGCGATTTCGTTACGATCAGCTCATGCGTCTCGGCTGGGTATTTTTCTTTGAGATCGCGCTCGTGAATATTTTTATTGCGGCCATCATCGTCGCCTATCTCCCACACTAAAATGGCTGTCACCGTCCGGCGTCCCAAATTGACTTGGTGGGAGCGACTTTATCTGCCGGCCATCGCCAGCGGCATGGCAATCACGTTCCGCCATCTGAAAAACATGCTGCTCGGCCGGACGAAAGTAACCATGCAATATCCCGAGCAAAAATGGGACAGTCACATGCCGGAGCATTACCGCGGCGCTCCGGCGTTGGTAAAGGACGAACAGGATCGGATTCGCTGCGTCGCCTGTCAGCTTTGCGAGTTTATCTGCCCACCGCGTGCGATTAAGATCGTGCCGGGCGAGATTCCACCGACCGACCGTTTTTCGAAGGTCGAGAAGTATCCGGAAGAATTCGATATCGACATGATCCGCTGCATCTATTGCGGAATGTGTGAAGAAGTCTGCCCGGAGCAGGCGATTTTTTTGCGGAAAGATTACGCGATCACTGGTTATACCCGCGCCGAGATGGTGCACGACAAGGAGAAATTGCTCGAGATCGGCGGCGTGATGCACGGGGTCATTTTGAAGTGGAACGAGAAGAAATGAACCGACTGGAAACGGAGTGCTGGAGTATTGGAAGCGCTCCAGCTGTCATTACTCCATCACTCCATTAATTCATTAGCCCGCGAGCTATGTCACTGGTCCTCTTTTGGTGTTTCTCGTTGCTGATGCTCGTCTTCGGCGGCGCCGTGATCGTAAATCGCAATCCGGTCGCGAGCGCGTTGAGCCTGGTCGTTTCGTTTTTCGGACTGGCCTGCCTGTTCATATTACTCGACGCCTATTTCATCGGCATCATTCAAGTGTTGGTTTATGCCGGCGCCGTGATGGTGCTGTTTCTTTTCATCATCATGCTGCTCGACTTGCGCAGGGAAGAGCGACGCAAAATCAATCTGATTTCGTTCGCCGGCGGCGTTTCCGTCGCGCTGGCTTTTTTCGCCCAGCTTTATCTGGTGATCGGTCACCTTGGTGATGCGAGGAAATCTTTTCCTCCCCTCGGATCGCCTCATTCCGACGACGTCCGGAACGTCGGGCTGCTCATGTTCGGAAATTACAACCTGCCGTTTCAGATTATCGGCGTCCTGGTTCTGGTCGCGACGATCGGCGTCATCGTTTTGAGCAAACGCGATCTGCGCTGATTATGGTCACGCTCGGCGATTATCTTTTCGTGAGCGGCCTGCTTTTCACGATCGGTTTCGCCGGCGTTCTGCTGCGCAGGAACATCATCATTATTTTCATGTCGCTCGAGCTAATGCTCAACGCGGCCAATCTCTCCCTCGTCGCCTTCTCGCGTTTTCGTATCCAGCCGGACGGGCTCCCAAACTATCACGCCCAAGTGTTCGTCTTTTTCATTATCACGGTCGCGGCTGCGGAAGTTGCCGTCGGTCTCGCGATCATCGTCGCGCTTTTCCGCGCTCGCCGAACCATCAATGTAGAAGACATCACCACTTTGAAATTCTGAGCGCTTCCAATCCTACTATGCTGCCCTGGTTTGTGCTGCTTCTGCCCCTCGCGGCCGCGCTGCTGATCATGTGCGTTACGCGCGCCTCACGCTCTCTCAGCGCATATGTGTCCGTTGCAGCCGTCCTCGCAAGTTTCATTGGAAGTTGCGTTGTTTTCACAAAGACAGGCGCTCTTTCGCCCAGTTTGCCATGGATTGATTTGCGTCCCGCTTTTTTTGCCCCTTTCGGACTGACCCTGGATCCTTTCAGCAGATCGATGCTCGTCCTTGTCACGGGCGTGGGAGCGCTTATCCACATCTACTCGTTAGGTTACATGCGCGATGACGAAGGCAAATCGCGCTACTTCGCGTCGCTCTCTCTCTTTATGTTCGCCATGCTCGGCATCGTGCTCGCGAACAATTTCGTGATGATGTTCATCTTTTGGGAATTGGTGGGCGTGAGTTCGTACCTTCTAATCGGCCATTGGTTTGATCGTCCATCAGCGGCCGACGCCGCCAAGAAAGCATTTATCACCAATCGCATCGGCGACTTTGGCTTCATGCTCGGCATCCTGATGGTTTGGAGCGCGGCCGGTTCCGTTGTTTTCACCGAGATTGCATCGAGCGGATACCTCGCAACGAATCCCGGTTTTCTGACCGCGGCGGCTCTCCTGATCTTTTGCGGCGCCGTTGGAAAATCTGCGCAGTTTCCTCTGCACGTCTGGCTGCCGGACGCGATGGAAGGCCCCACTCCTGTTTCCGCACTTATCCACGCGGCGACGATGGTCGCTGCGGGCGTTTACATGCTGGTTCGCGTCGGTTTTCTTATTCAAGTTTCGCCCACGGCTCTTACCGCGATCGCCTGGATCGGGACCACCACCGCCGTGATCGCCGGCTTAATGGCGACACAACAAAACGACATCAAGCGCATCCTTGCCTACTCGACCCTTTCGCAACTCGGTTACATGGTGATGGCGGTCGGACTCGCGTCGGGTGAGGCGGCGATGTTCCATCTCTTCACGCACGCTTCTTTCAAGGCCCTGCTTTTTCTCGGCGCCGGTTCGATCATCTACATGCTGCATCATGAGCAGGACATCTGGAAAATGGGCGGCCTCTCCAAAAAACTGCGCGTGACCTTTCTTACTTTCCTTGTCGGCACTCTCGCGCTGATTGGTTGTCCGCCGTTCAGCGGTTTCTTCAGCAAAGACGCGATCCTCGTTCTGGCTTACGAACGGAATACGCCTATTTTTCTTCTCGGAGTTTTCGTCGCATTTCTGACCGCATTCTACATGACGCGTTTGCTGGTGGTGGTGTTCTTCGGCCGGGCGCGAACGGACATCGCGCGTCACGGAAGCGAGTCTCCTGCCGTCATGACAATTCCTCTGGTGCTTTTGGCAGTCCCCGCCGCGCTCAGCGGCTTTGGAATATTTGCGCGCAGATTTCTCATCCTGCCTAACGAGAAACAAACGATCATCATTCCGATTTTGGCCTTTGTTGCCATGGTTTGCGGCATCGCCCTGGCGATCACCTTTTATCGGAACAGGGAGACCGACCCCCTGCGTGTGACGCTTTTGAGAAATCGATTCTATATCGACGAGTTTTACGTCTGGTTGATCAAATGGACACAAGGTTTGCTCGCGCGCATCACCGCGTTTTTTGATCGCTGGATCATCGACGGAGCTGCTGTGCGTGGGTCGAGCGGCACCACTTGGGGCGCGGGATATTTGCTCCGGCTGCTTCAGGTCGGAAACCTGCAGGCCTACGGATTCTTATTCGGGCTCGGGATTATCGGGCTGGTTTACTTCGCCGTTTTTTCCTGATGTTGCTTTTTATTGTCTTCGTTCCGTTGGGGGCAGCCGTTCTGATTTTGTGCGGAACGCCCGCCCGAGCGACCGCGCTGGTCGGATCCGGTTTGACCCTGTTAGCCACACTGACAGCCTTCCTCGGTTACAATTCGACCCAAGCCGGGTTTCAATACGTTAACTCGTTTTTGATCAGCGCTGATTGGCGGCTGCAATTTCTTCTCGGCGTGGACGGACTCAGTCTGATCATGCTGTTACTGGCCGCGCTGGTGACTTTCTGCGCAATCTGGTTCACCCCGAAAATCGAAAACGCGGAGAACGGATTCTACGCTTGTCTTCTCTTCATCTCCGGCGGCGCGCTTGGCGCGTTTGCTTCACTCGATCTTTTCTTTTTCTATGCGTTCCACGAACTCGCGTTGATTCCGACATTTTTGCTGATTGGAATTTGGGGGAGCGGAAATCGCCACGCAGCGGCGTGGAAAATCACGATTTATCTGGCGACCGGAAGCTTTGTCCTGTTGCTCGGGCTGATTCTTTTATATCGCACCGTTCCCACCGCATTGCGCAGCTTCGATCTGCGGGCGCTGCAAGCTGCGGCAGCGGCCGGCCAGATCAGCGCCTCCGCGCAGAATCACATTTATCTTTTATTGCTGGTCGGTTTCGGCGTTCTGACTTCGCTTTTTCCATTTCACACTTGGGCGCCGGAAGCGTACGCCTCAGCGCCGGCGCCGGCAGCGATGCTGCATGCTGGTGTTTTAAAAAAGTTCGGACTCTACGGACTTCTCCGCATCGCTCTTCCGCTTTTGCCGGAGGGCGCAAGGCATTGGACCGGGCTGCTGATCGTTCTTCTGCTTGGCAACATCATCTATCTCGGCCTCGTCACGATCGCGCAAAAGCGTCTCGACTGGATGCTCGGCTATTCGAGCGTGATGCACATGGGCTACATCTTTCTCGGCGTCGCCAGCGCGAATATCGTCGGTTCGAATGGCGCGGCTCTGCTAATGTTCGCGCACGGTTTATCGATCGCGCTCCTCTTCGGATTGACGGGCGAAATTCGGCGCCGGACCGGCACTCTCGTGCTGGATGACCTCGGTGGACTTGGTAAAGCGATGCCATTCGCAGGGCTCGTTTTTGGCATTGGCGCATTCGCGGCGATTGGTCTGCCCGGCTTTGCGAATTTCCCAGCGGAAATCATGATTTTCTTCGGCGCTTTTCGAAATGGCGCTGATCTTCACCGCTTCCACATTTTTCAGATCGCGACGCTTCTTGCACTTTGGGGCGTGGTCATCTCAGCCGTCTACATGCTGCGCGCTTATCGGGCCGTCTTTATGGGCACACTGAGCGAACGTTGGAAAAGCTTGCCCGACCTCAACCAAACGTTGCGCATTCCGATCGTTCTGCTCGTGGCGGTAATGCTCATCGTCGGCTTCTTCCCGCAAACCATCGTTCACGTTCTGCGTCCGACCTTCGAGAGTTATTTCGCTTCAAAATAGCCGATGATCCCTCCCCTCAGTTTGGAAATCGCGGTCGTGATTTTCGGTGTGCTGATTTTGTTGTTGGAAGCTTTCGCAGGAAAAATCGACAAACGCGCTTTTGCGATCGCTGGCGTTATTGGATTAAGCGGTGTCCTCCTTTGCAGCTTTTTTCTTTCGCCCATTGAGCCTGCTCTCCATCGAGCTGCTTTTTGGAATTTTTACACAGCCGATGCGCTCGCGATTTTTTTCAAGCGCTTTGCATTGGTCACGACAATTTTCGTGCTCGTGATGTCGATCGATTATACGCCGGTCCTGCGCGGCTCGATCCCCAGCCTTCATCCGCAATCCGGTCTCGGCGAATTCTTCGCCCTGCCGATTTTTACCTGCGCCGGCCTGATGTGGATGGCGTCGGCGATCGACTTTGTCATGATCTTCGTTTCACTCGAACTGGTGACGATCTCGTTTTATGTCCTGGTGAGTTTCACTCGTCGCAACCCGGTGACACTGGAAGCAGGAGTGAAATACTTAATCCTGAGCGCGCTTTCCACGGGGTTTCTGGTTTACGGGATAACCTGGCTTTTCGGTGTGACCGGCGAAACAAACCTCGATCGCATCGGCGCGGCGCTCGCACAACCGGGCATCGAAACTGTTCCCGCGCTCTTCGGTATTGCGCTCATTCTTGTCGCGCTCGGTTTCAAAATCGCCGCGGTGCCTTTCCAAATTTGGGTGCCTGATGTTTATCAAGGCGCTCCGACACCGGTGACCGCGTTTCTTTCCGTCGGCTCGAAAGCAGCAGGCTTCGTCGTGTTGCTGCGAGTGTTGCGGCCGTTTTTGATGTTGCCGCAGGTCGAAAAACTTTTGATCGGAATGGCCATGCTCACATTACTCTACGGGAATCTCGCCGCGCTCCCGCAATCGAACCTGAAACGTCTCCTTGCTTATTCGAGCATTGCGCATGCCGGTTACTTGCTCATCGGCGTGGCCTCATTTTCGGGAACGGCAGTGACGTTTTACCTCGTCGCTTATCTGCTGATGACGCTCCTCTGCTTTTCCGTGCTGATCGTCGTCGCCAATTATACCGGAGAACAACTGGAAGACTTCGATGGCTTGGGAAAACGTTCGCCCTTTCTCGCTTTTGCCATGCTGATCGGAATGATTTCGCTCGCAGGCGTTCCATTCACCGCGGGATTTTTTGCGAAACTGCTGATCTTCGACGCCGCCATCCAACAACATCAGACAGCACTTGTTGTGATCGGCGTGATCACTGTTGCATGCGGCTTCTATTACTATCTGAAAATAGTCCGAGCGATGTATTGGCACTCGCCCGTTAGCATGGCTGCAATTCCCGTGAGTGCTTTGTCGCAGGTTGCGATGATCGCTTTGATGGCGGGAATTTTCTGGTTGGGCATTTATCCCAAGCCGATTTTGGAGGCATTACGTGTCCCGCCTCAGACCTTGGCGGCAAAGACACCGTAGCGGTTCGACTTCGCTAATCGCTCAGTTCGACGTTCCAGTAGGCAAGATCAACGAAGTGCCGCCAGCTCTCGTGTTGCTGCGTCGTGAACGTGACATGGACAAACGGACGCCACTTCGGCCGCTTCGGTCTGCGGACCAACGTCATATGCGCTTCATGCGGGAGTCGGTTTCCTTTGCGCGTATTACAAGAGATACAGGAACAGACAACGTTTTCCCAAGTCGTTAGGCCACCTTTGTCGCGCGGAAGGATGTGATCCAGATTCAGATCGCTTCGATCAAAGACATGCCCGCAATATTGGCAGGTGTTGTTGTCGCGCTCGAAAACATTGTGCCGCGTGAACTTCACTTCCTTCTTCGGCAGCCGATCAAAAAGCAACAGCACAATCACGCGCGGCACGCGGATCTTCCACGAGATCGTGGTGACCATTTCGTGTTCGGGCCCGGCGGCGGAAAAATCGCGCCAGCTATTAAAGTCATGCGTAAAAAAATTGTTCTGCTGATCGGATGAAACGACTTCGGCATGACCCGCGTAGACCAGAGCGAAGGCACGACGCGCCGAGCAGATGTTCACCGCCTGCCAGAGGCGGTTCAGGACGAGAACCTGACTATTTAGTAACATAACTTCAAGTTTGCACAGCCTATGTCCGCTTATGCGTCCAAAATCCGCGCAAAGTTGCGCGAAAATTATCACAATGAAATGTCACGTGTCAAACTGACCCACTCCGACATGATGAACGCGACTGCGGAATTTGGGGATTACTTTTTCTTTCGTACGTATCCCTGCAATGGCCTTTCATCGTCCGGCACGGCGCCGGCGGAATTTCCAAGGGCCTGTTCTGCGGGCGGCAGATATTTTTTGAAGCGATTTTTGTCGATCGCCTTCATGAAAGCTTCATGAGGCGAGACGATGCCTTTTTCCAGCAGCGCCCAGATCGCGTCGTCCATGAACTGCATCCCCTGCCCTTTTCCACCGACAATCACGTCCTGCAATTTCTGCGTCGCGCCTTCGCGAATGATCGCGGAGACGGCGTTGTTCGCGATCAGGATTTCATTGACCGCGATCCGTCCGCTGCCGTCGGCCCGCTTGAGCAAAAGCTGAGCAAGAACGCCGCGGATGGAATTGGAGAGCATGGTGCGCACTTGAGCCTGTTTGTCGGCCTGGAAAACGTCGACCATACGGTCGATGGTTTTGCGCGCATTGTTCGTGTGCAAGGTGCCGAAGACAAGCAGGCCGGTTTCCGCGGCAGTCAACGCGAGTGAAATCGTTTCCAGGTCGCGCATTTCACCGACGAGCACGATATCGGCGTCCTCGCGCAAAGCGGCTTTTAAGCCGACTGGGAATGTGATCGCATGTTCAGGCACTTCCCGCTGCGTGATAATGCTGAGCTTGTTCGCGTGCACGAATTCGATCGGCTCTTCGATCGTGATGATATGCCGCGAATAGGTGGAATTGATGTAATCGATCAGTGCTGCGAGCGTGGTCGATTTCCCCGAACCTGTCGGACCGGTCACCAATACGAGGCCGCCCTTGAGGTCGCCAAATCGTTTTGCCACCAAAGGGATCCCGAGTTCTTCGAGCGTGGCGATGCGCGCTGGAATTAAGCGAAAAACCGCGCCGTAACCGTTGGCTTGCTTCAGGAAATTGCAGCGAAAACGCGAATGAGAATCCATCTCGTAGGCGAAATCGAAATCGCCCCGCTCGTCGAAGATTTCCCAGCTCCTCGGGCCCGCGATTTCGCTCAGCATCGCAACCGCTTCCTTGCGGTCGACCGGTTCCGGGCGGATCGGCATGACGTCGCCATGTTTCCTCATTTTTGGCGGCTGTCCTTCGCCGATGTGAAGATCGGATGCTCCTTCGGCTACGAGCACCTCGAGAAATTGATCGATATAAGCCACTTTAAATCAGCCTCCGACATGCTGCCGCATCGGCTGCTTTTGTTCAGCGCGCGAATAGGCTTCTTCCCGGCTGATCAATCCCTGATCGTATAACTCCGCGAGCGAATCATCCATCAGACGCATGCCTTGTTTTCTGCCGGTCTGAATAACGCCCGGCAACATGAAGGTTTTTGCTTCACGAATAATGTGGGCGACGGCGGGTGTGTTGGTCAGAGTTTCGAGCGCGAGAACGCGCCCCTGGCCATCGATCCGCGGAATGAGTTGCTGACTAATGATGCCACGCAGCGATTCGCTTACCATCACCCGGACCTGGTCTTGTTGATCCACCGGAAAGACATCGAGTAAACGATCGAGCGTGCGCGAGGCATTGCCGGTGTGAAGTGTGCCGAGAACGAGGTGCCCCGTTTCCGATGCGGTGATCGCGAGTGAGACCGTCTCGAGGTCGCGCATTTCGCCCACCATGATCACGTCCGGATCTTCGCGAAGAGCGCCGCGCAACGCTACCGCGAACGATTGCGTGTGAGTATGCACTTCGCGTTGGGTGATGTGACAGCCTTTCGGCTCGAAAATGTATTCGATCGGATCTTCCAGCGTGATGATGTGCTCGCGCCGTTCGGTGTTCACTTGTTCCACCATCGCAGCGAGAGTCGTCGATTTGCCGCTGCCGACCGAGCCGGTCACGAGAATCAAACCGTTTTGATATCGAGTGAGCATCTTCAGGTGCTCCGGCAACCCAAGTTCGTCCATTGTTCGCACGCGGGTGTTAATGATGCGAAACAGGATGTCGATCCCGAGACGTTGTCTGACGACGCTGGTGCGGAAACGGCCAAACTCGTTGACATAGGCAAAATCCGCATCCCCTCGCTCGGCCAGGTGCGCTTTTTGGACGTCAGTTAGAAATCCGTTCGCGAGCGCGGCGGTATCTTCGGCCATGAACTTGGGGGCGTCGGGCCAGATCGGTCGAAGAGTGCCGTGCAGGCGCCAGATCGGCGGGGCATTGACGCCGAGATGAACATCGGAAGCGCCGGCTTGCTGGCCGACGGCTAGATATTGGTCCACGTGAGCCGGAGGATCGGCTTGTGGCTCAGTACGACTGACAGGTGTTCGGGCAGGCATAAAAGCAAAACACTGCCGGAGAAACTAGGCAGTCCGCACGCTGGCGTAAACGCAAAACGCAATTACCAGCTTTTTGCCGACCTGGGTTTGCTGCCCGCTCCGCTCATTCTTTTCGTCAGGTAGCCGACCACGACCGGTTTGAGCAAAGTGGCCGCCAGTTTGGTCGCGGCGACAAAAAATCCAGCCTCCAGAAACTTTTTTCCTTGTTCGTCTTTCTTTTTCCGAGCCACGTAAACTTTTTTTGTTCTGGCCGGCATGAACGCGAAGACAATACCCACGACGGCCGCTGCGCCAATCCAGAGGAGGGTGCTGCGTTGAAAAGATCTCCGAAATTTCATCGGAAAATCGAGCTCGTAACGCAGACCGCTCAAATCGCGCGCCATGCGTTCGCGCGAATAGGCAATCTTTTGTCTTAATTCGTAGTTCGATTCGTCTTGTTCAGATTTTTGAGCCATTCGCGATCTTTCTTTAATTCACTCGCGCTCTCGCGAAACATGGGACGCGTCATTTGACGGCGCGCGATGATCACAAGAACGAGGCCGACGATGAAATGCAGCAGAGCGGCGCCTAACGCCATCCAAATCCAGCTGATCTTGAGCAAGTGCGCAACCCCGACTACTGCGCCCGCGACCAGAAACAGGTAGCCGAGAAACAACAGCACAACTGCGCCCGCCAAACAACCTGCTAATACAGCAAGATGGACGAGAGCCGATCTCGATTCCTTCGCAATCAGGCCGACGCGAGCTTCGAAAAACTCCGTCATCGTGCTGACAAGCGAGAGCAAGTTATCGAGCAACCCCGCATGTCCGGCGGGATTGCGGAACGGCGCGGGTCGACCAGCCATCCGGCGGATGAATTAACGCCGGAAAATTAATCCGAGCACAAAGCCGATGCCGAGCGCGGTGAAGACCGACTTGGTCGGATTTTCACGGATGTACTGCTCGCTGTCTTCCTGAAAAGTGCGTGCCCGATAACGGGCGTCGTCCCAGGCCTGCTCGGCTTTGCCGCGATACTCTTCCGCGACCGCGCCCGCCGCCGCCTTCAAATCCTCGGCTGCTTTGCGGGCGTGCGTTTTACTGCTTTCCAATTTTTCCTGAACGTCCGGTGTGCTCGCCGCGCTTTGCGCCGTCGTTGACTTGTGTTCTTCATCCATAATTTTCTCTCCTGTTTTTCGTTTCTAAATCTCGCTCACTTCACGCAAAAGCAAAGCCGCGAAATGAGAAGCCCTCTTTGAGCAGAAACGAAACTGACCGACCAACTGCGCTTACCGGTGTGATGTTTTGCTTCCGCCGGGAGCGAGATAATCGATTATTTTTCGCGAAAAATGATGCGCGCTTTCGTCAGGTCATAGGGCGAAAGTTCGACCTCCACTTTGTCGCCCGGCACGATCCGGATGAA
Source organism: Verrucomicrobiota bacterium (assembly GCA_040003015.1). Classification (GTDB taxonomy): domain Bacteria; phylum Verrucomicrobiota; class Verrucomicrobiia; order Chthoniobacterales; family UBA10450; genus JBDUDH01. Next base: position 13,315 of record JBDUDH010000012.1, read on the forward strand.
ATGCTTGCGCATCTTTCCCGAAATATGAGCGAGCACATTGCGTTGGCCCGGCAGATCCACCCGAAACATCGTGCCCGGCAACACTTGGGTTACCGTGCCTTCCGTCACGATCTGCTCTTCTTTCGGCATCGCGCCAAACATAATCCCAGACGACGCCTCTCTCAACCTGCGATGGTGGACCGCGCGGCTTACGGCAGTTCAGCGACGGCGGCTACCGCAAGCTACTCAAAAGTGCAAGCAATCGCCCTTGCGATTGTCGATCTTAGCGAAATTGCTCGAGCGAAACGGTCGGCAAATATTCTCCCAGTTCCTGGCGTTTCCACCACGCGCCTGATTGTCCATGTTCGGCGGCTGTCGTGAAACGGTAGCGATAAACTATTGCGCGAACATAGCGCGGCGGACGCTCCGGGAACGGATTGCGCGCGAAGAGCCGCGCGACATCCGATTTGCCTTCCAGTAAACAAATCGCCGTCCGAACGAACCACGGATTCTGCTGATACGATCCGAGCGCGGCGAACCACATTTGCCAATCGAGGCGCGGTTGATGCGGTGCGCACCAGCCGGGCGCGCGCATCACGTTGCCCGGCTTCCATTTGAATTCGTAAGGCTGCCAATCGATTCCGTCCGCGCTCCCCTCGATCACAATTTCGCGGCGGTCCTTTGTCATCACGCGAAAAAGTCCGTAGCCGTTCGCGATCCGAAATGGCTCGATATGTTCGTAGAAAAACGCGAGGGATCGCGGCCACTTCGCTTCCGGTTTAAAGGCGGTGAAGATCAACCACGCATTGAGCGGCAACGTGATGATGAGCACGATGACCGACGCCAAGATCGACAATGGTAAGGCGCGACGGCCCGTCGCGCCGACAACGTTGTCACGGGCGCGACCGAACACTGCGTCGTCGATCAGCAACAAGCAAAGTCCAATTGTGAGCAGATTAAAGAAGCAATAATTCCCGGTCACCGCGATCGCGATTTGCAAGAAGACCAACAAGCCGCACGCGATTAAGCGCAATCGGCGCGGCGCCCAAAAAAAGATCGGTACGATGATTTCGACAGAAAGGCAAAACACGACCGAGAAATGTTTGAACCACTCGGCATGTTGATCGGCCCACCAGGCAAAGATCGTCGGCAGCGGCTGCGACCAGTAGTGATAATCGAGCGCGGTCAGCGCGCTCCAATGAAAAGAATCATCGATCCAGCCCCAGGAATCGTCGCCGCTCGTCAGTTTCACTACGCCGGACATCACCATCAATTTGAAAAGCAGCAGCTTGAGCAAAAAAAGCGCGGCGCGAGAGACCCGCGGTTCGCGCCCCTGTTTTGGCCAAAGTTGCAGCGGCGCGAGAAAGATCGACAAGAAACCGGCCTCGAGCAGCAGAATGTCCCATTGAAAACTGAGAAAAGTTTGGCCAGCAATGGTGAGGGAAAGATAAAAAACGAACAGCGCGATCAGAGAAACGACCGGCGCGATTCCGAAAATCAGCAGCACCGACAGAACAACACCACCTCCGCAAAGGAAATGAAGAAACGCGTCGCTCGAGTTGAACCAGCAAAGCGTCGGCAAGATCGACAATGCACGTGTGCCGATCTGTCCGCGCACTGAGGGAAAAAACTCGCTGACAGGCGTAATCCCGTTAGAACCGATTAATCCGTCGACCTGCACCCAGAGCGAAACAAAGGCGATTAAATAAACCAGACCGAGCGCGCGCAGAAACCAGCGCCGCGCGATGAAATATGTCGGCGGGCGAACATCGTTGCCCCAGAGCAAGCGCGTAATCGCCGAGGCAAAATCCCGATGGCTGGCAATGAATTTGTAAACAGTTTCGGAGACCGACGCGAAACCGAGAACGTGATCATAACTCCAAGCCAGCCATTTTCTCGAAGATCGATATCGCAACGAGCGATAGACTGCTTCCGCCGCGAAAAAAACTTTGCCCTGCCCGTCGATGTAAGCGACGGCCCGCTGGAATTCCGCCCGCGAGATTTCCGGAAATTTTTCCGCGACTTCCTGATAGGTCGCGTAATCAACCGCGCCGGCCGTGATCTCGCGCCAGCGCTCAATCCACAGTCGACAAAAATGGCAATCGCCATCCCAAATCATGAGCGGTTTGAGCGGCGGGTTGCGAACGCGTAGATGATTGTTCATCGATTAAACGTAGCGGCAAAGGTGGATCGCGCGCTCCGTCGCGCGATGATACGAATTTGCGGCTTCGCCGCCATACTTAACATCGAGCGCGGAGCGCTCGATCCACCTACAATTTGAATTCTGCCCAGACCGGAGCGTGATCGGAAGGCTCTTTGCCTTTTCGCATTTCGCGATCGATTCCGGCGGCGGTGCATTTTCCCGCAAGTGATTTGCTCGCGAGAATCGCGTCGATCCGCAGGCCACGATTTTTCGGAAAAGAGAGCATCCGATAATCCCACCAGCTGAAAAGGCCCGCTTCCCGATGATGCAGGCGGAGCGTGTCGACAAGACCAATGGCGCATAATTCATGGAATGCAGTTCGCTCGCCGTCCGAGCACATGATCGCGCCGCGCCAGAGAGCGGGATCATACACATCTTCGTCGTTAGGCGCGACGTTGAAATCTCCGCAGACGAGCAGCCGTTCCGATCCGGCTTCGTTTTGGCGCAAACAATTTCGCAGCCGCGCGTACCAACTCAGCTTATAATCGTAAGCCGGCAAACCAACCGCCTGGCCGTTAGGCGCGTAGATGGAAAACACGCGGACATTGCCGAGCGTCGCGGCGATTACGCGAGCGTGTTCATCCATTACTTCGTCACAGAGACCGTTGCGCACGTCCCGCGGTTTCTCTTTCGATAAAATTGCAACGCCATTGTAAGATTTCTGCCCGTGATAAACGGAGTGATAGCCGGCGCTTCGCAACGCGAGCTCCGGAAATTGTTCATCGGTGCACTTGGTTTCCTGCAAACAGACAATCTCCAGTTGCGCTGTGCCTAACCAGGTCAGGAGGCGATCCTGACGTTTGCGCAACGAATTGATGTTCCAGGAGACGATCTTCACGCAGGGAAGTATAGCGCATGCTTCCAGCTTGCGTTCTTTTGGTTGGCAAGCTGGAAGCTTGCGCTACTTCACAATTCCAGTTCAATTCCAGGCGGCGGGACAATCACATCTGATGTCGGCAGCTCGGCCGCCACTTGCGCGCGCGTCCATTCAACCGCCGGCGGATCACCGTGCACCAAGACAACTTTGCTCGGCGCGAGTTTTTTTATGTAGGCAATAATCGACTCGCGCGAGGCATGAGCGCTGAACTGGAATTGCTCGATCTGGCAGCGCAAAGGCTGCCCTAGTTCGTCCGAATCAAGCGAGACGAGATTGCCCGGCCGCGCCGTCTTGAGGAGACCGGCCGGGGATGCGGGATCCGCGTAACCGACAAAGAAGATCGAGTGTTGTGGATTTTCCACGAGCCGGCGTGCGAAAATGTTTGAGAGCGTCTTTGGCGTCATCATGCCGCTGGAAAGGGCGTAGATCCGTCCCGGTCGCGCGGGAGAATCATGAATGCTTTTGCTGTTCAAGACAAAAGGCGCAACTTCCTGGAGCAATTGCACCCGGGGAAGCATGCGCCGATTCATATTGGCGCGGCGATCGTAAATCTCGGTCATCTTCGAGCTCAATCCTCCGATGTAAATCGGCACGTCATCGAGCAGTTGTTCGCGTTTGAATTTGTAGAGCATTGCGAGCACTTCCTGCGTCTTCCCAAGCGCAAAAACAGGAATGAGCACGCAACCGCCGCGGGCAAAGGCATGATCGAGCGCTTGCGCGAAGCGAGTTTCCTCGGCCGGTCGGGTAAATTCTTCCGGAAGGGGATGATCGCCGCGCGTCGTCTCAATGATCAATACATCGACGGGCCCCTCGGGAAAGATGGCCGCTTTGGTAAGGGTTTGATCGTCGAAATTGACGTCGCCGGTGTAGAAAATCGTGCGTCCTTCGGCACGCAACAGGATGCCGGCGGCACCGAGTACATGACCCGCGTCGAAAAATTCAAAACTGATACCCTCTTTCCCCGCCGGGTTTCTTTCGCCGGATAAACCGAATCTCTGCCGCATGGGACAAGCCCGCCAGAAATCTGACGCATGATCGGTTTCGCGATGAGTAAAGAGCGGATAGATCGCCGCCCCAATCTCCTCGCGTTGCCGCATCATGACGTTCACCGAATTATGCAAAAGTGCGCTCCCGATTTGCGCGCTCGCCTCGGTCATAAAGACGTGCGCCTGCGGTTGACGTCGCATCAGCACTGGCAAAGAGCCGATGTGATCGAGATGCGAATGCGAAATCAAAATGGTATCGATCTTGCCATCGGCGATCGGCTTAAAGTTCGGCAAAGCATCCTCGCCTTGCTCCTTGGGATGCATCCCGCAATCGAGGACAATTCGTTGCTTTCCCGATTCCAGATAGTAACAGTTGGCGCCGATCTCAGCCCGGCGGGTCAGGTTAATGAACTGCAAGGAAGAGCGCTTTCTAAAACTGAATGTGCGGGCGTGTTCAGGGAGCTGAGGGTTGCGCAGAAGCTTCGGCCGAAATCTTCTGCGCTCCGCTGGGACCAAAGAAGCGGGCAATGACGAGACAAAAAAGCAACGCCAGCGGCAGAAAAACGGGCAGCCAAAGGTAATAGCGCGACAGAGCGGCCAGTGTTGTCATGAGATAACCCGCACTGAAACCGATCGCGCCAAAAAGAAGATCAAAACGCGAAATCGACCAAATGAAACAACTGAGAGCGATCGCGACGCCGATGACCATCCAATCGAATACCTCGCTAACGCGGCGCACGTAGGTGTTATTCTGGATCGTGGCGATTGCCGTCGCGAAAATATTCGGCGGTTGAAGCGACTCGTCGGACGCGCGAACGAGAACGATTTGATTGCGCAAGTCGTCCAGATCCAGCGAAGGCTTCTTTCCGGTATCGCGTTCCTGCGCTGCAAGCAGAATATCGGTGACCGCGAGGCGACGCACTTGCTTTGCGGCAGCGGGATTGATCATCACAGTCCCGTCGCGGCGGATCGGAATCTTCCATCCATTCGGCAGGGAAATGTATTTCCCCAATTGTACTTTCACCTCGCCGGGAATCACGCCAAGCCAAAGCATGATCGCCTGCAGCGTGAACGACGGCACAACTTCTCCGCGATACAAAAACAGCAACGGGACACGAACTCGATCGGTTTGCTCGCCCGGCGCATTGATGAAGCCCGGAGTGGAGATCAGATGCAAATCCTGATCCGGCTCATGTGAAATGCCGGAAAACTCCGTAAGCGCGGCGCGCCGCCCTTCCGCTCCCCAGAAAGTGGGTATTTCTTCGGGCGGCGCATCACTGTCGGTCGCTTCGCCCAGCTCTACCCCGACGAGTAGCTTCGGCACACGCATAGCCTGATCGATGAACACTTGTTCCTGATCTTTATCGCGATCCCGCCACTGGAGCACGGGCTCAATCGCGATGACTGCCGGATCGAACTCAAGCACCGACTGCAAAAACAACGCGTACTCGAGCGGGGAAATTCCACGGCCTTTCGGCCGATTGTCTTTGCTCTGCGATTCGCCGGGCTTGGTCGGCCCTTTCATAAAATCGTCGCGACTGATTTCAACCAGAGTCACGTGCGCCGGACGGACGATCGGCTCCGAATAGTCCATGAACCAACCGAGAAAAAAATCCTCTCCTTGCTGGAGATGCGGCTCGCGCAAAATGAGAACGCTGAGCAAAACAACGAGGAGAATGAGCCACAGCGACGGACGACGCATTGGCGCAAAACCTAGGAAGGGCAACCAGCAAAAACAAACTTAATCACTTGCTCAACTCGAGCATACGCAGAATGGGCGCTTCGGCGCGTTTGCGCACTGCTTCCGGCAAGATGATTTCCGGCTCGAGATTCAAGAGCGCGTCGCGCGCTTTTTCCAGCGTGTTCATTTTCATGAACCGGCATTCGCCGCAAAAGCAGTTGTCGGTCGGCCCGGGAATGAATGTTTTGCCTGGAATTTCTTTGCGCAAGCGATGCAACAAACCTGCTTCGGTCACGACAATGATCTCGCGTGCTGGCGCTTCCTTGCAAAACGTCACCATCTTTTCTGTCGAACAAACTTCATCTGCGAGCATGCGCACGGCGTAAGTACATTCCGGATGTGCGACCACCGGGGCGTTCGGATACTCTTGACGGATTTTGTTGATACTGCGCGCAGTAAATTCGACGTGAATGTAACAAGTGCCCTGCCAGAGATCCATTTGCCGTCCTGTTTTTTCGATTACCCAGGCGCCGAGATTTTGATCGGGAACGAAAAGAATGTTTCGGTTCGCGGGAGCGGCGCGCACGATTTTTTCCGCGTTGCCGCTCGTGCAAATTACGTCAGAAAGCGCTTTGACTCCGGCGCTGCAATTGATGTAAGCGATGACGTAATAATTTTTATCGCGGTGCTGTTCGAGAAAGACCGCGAGTTTCTCAGGCGGACAGGATTCGGAAAGCGAGCAACCCGCGTCGAGATCGGGCAAAACAACTCTCTTCCGCGGATTCAAAATCTTGGCCGTCTCGGCCATGAAGTGAACGCCGCAAAACAGGATCACATCGGCATCGGTCTTGGCCGCCTGGAAACTCAAGCCTAACGAGTCACCGACAAAATCGGCGACATCCTGGATCTCTGGCACCTGATAATTGTGCGCGAGGATAACGGCATTGCGTTCACGGCGCAGTTCCTGAATCTCCTCCTCGAGATCCAAACCGAAGTTTACACCGCTGCTGACCATTGATTAATATCGCGATTTCTCATGGATTTACAAACCAACCAAACAGCGTATCGGCTCGGTTTTATCGGCGCGGGCAAGCTCGGCGCATCGGTGATTCGCGGATTGATAGGCGCGAAGTTTTGTCGGCCCGCTGAGATCATGGCGAGCGAGCCGAATGCTGAGGCGCGCGTCGCTTTGGCGGATGAAACTGGGATCTCCACGACAACTGACAACATGGAAGTCGCCACGTTCTCGGAAACCATTCTGGTCGCGGTGAAGCCAGGAGTCGTGTTGCCCGCTATCCGTGAAATTGCATCCGCGCTCAAGAACAAGCTTGTGATCTCGCTCGCCGCCGGCACCCGGCTTGCGACGATGGAAAAAGCTGCCGGGGCAAGATTCATGCGCGTGATGACGAATACACCATCTGCGATCGGCCAGGCAGCCACTGGGCTCGCGGCTGGCGCGCGCACAACAGCGGACGACATCGCGTGTGTGCGAAATATTTTCAGAGCCATCGGCATCGTGGTCGAAGTGCGCGAGGAAGACATCGACGCAGTGACGGCACTGGCTGGCAGCGGACCTGCTTTTGTTTACAGCGTGATCGAAGCGCTGGCGAAAGGCGCAAGCAACTCCGGACTTCCGGATGAAGTGGCGTTGGCTCTCTCTACGCAAACGGTTCTTGGCGCGGCCGAGCTTGCGAAAAGGAGTGAACATTCGCCGGAAGAATTAAGAGCGATGGTCGTTACGCCAGGCGGAACGACGGCGGCGGGCCTGGCGAAAATGCAAGAGTATCGTGTGAACGAAGCATTAGCGGCAGCTGTTGAAGCAGCGACGCAGCGCGGTCGCGAAATGGCAAAGCAGTACGAGCAATAGCGACGCGTCGATTCAACCCGCCACCAAAGCCTGCCGCATTTCCGCGATCGGCGCCGGGCGATTGAACCAGATCTCAAACGCCAGCGCGCCCTGATGAAGCAGCATCGCGAGTCCGTTCGCGCCGCGCGCTCCCGCATCCGCCGTTGCTCTGAGCAAAGGCGTTGTGACCGACTTGTAAATGGCGTCGAAAATCATCAGATGCGGCGCGAGCAATGAGATCGGCACGGGAGACGGATCGGTCTGATTCATCCCGAGCGGGGTGGCGTTGACCACGAGATCGATTTGCGACAACTGGAAACGCAGCGCTGATTCTTCCCATGGGACCGTTTCCAGGCGCGCGACCGGCCCAAGCACACGCGGTCCGGTAAAATAGCGCGCCAATTCCCGCTCGAGCTCTTTTGCTTTCGCGAGGGTGCGGTTCGCCAGGACGAGGCGCTCGCATCTTTCGAGCGCGCATTGCCATGCAATTGCGCGACCCGCTCCCCCGCCGGCACCGAGCACCATTACTCGAAGATCGCGCAGATCGACGGAAAACTCGCTGCGAATAGCATGGGCAAATCCGAACCCGTCAGTGTTCCAACCAACTAATTTTTCGCCATCGATAGAGACGGTATTGATCGCGCCGATTCTTTGCGCGCGTTCGTCCAGCGCATCCATCAACACGTGGGCCGCAGCTTTATGAGGCGCGGTCAGATTTACGCCAATGAAGTTGAGTTCGCGAATCAACTGCAGTGCGTCGGGTAATTCGCTCGGTAAAATTTGAAAGCGCGAATACTGCATGTCGATCTTGCAGTCCCGCAGCGCGGCATTTTGCATTCGCGGCGAAAGCGACTGCGCAACCGGATCGCCGAAAACGCCGAGACGAATCGCGGGATTGACACGGCGTGTCGCCTTTTGCCAATTCTTGAGATCAGCCAGCGTGTAGATTTCTTTCACCCGTTTGTCTGCTAGTTTCGCACGACACCGTGACAGCGCCTGCTGATAATCCAACTCCATCCGATTTTATCCGCGATGTCGTGGCGGAGGATCTTCGCACAGGGAAACACACAAAAATTCAGACGCGTTTTCCGCCCGAGCCAAACGGCTACCTCCACATCGGTCACGCCAAGTCAATTTGTCTGAACTTCGGCATGGCACGCGAGTTCGGCGGTGTCTGCAACGTGCGCATGGACGACACCAATCCGGCGAAGGAAGAGACAGAATATGTCGATTCAATCATGGCCGACGTGCGTTGGCTGATCGACGGCTGGGCGGACAACAACCTCGGCGGCGCTCCGCTGTACACCTCGGATTATTTCGACCAGCTTTACGAATACGGTGTCGCGCTCGTGCGCAAAGGCAAAGCGTTTGTTTGCGACATGACGCCGGAGGAAACCGACGAGTACCGTCGCATCGGCAAGGAGAGTCCGTTCCGCAATCGTTCGGTCGAGGAGAATCTCGATTTTCTGGCCCGGATGAAAGCGGGCGAGTTTCCAGATGGCACGCGGACGTTGCGCGCGAAGATCGACATGAGCGCGCCGAACATTTGGCTGCGCGATCCGGTGCTCTACCGCATTCGTCACGCGGAACATCATCACACCGGCAACAAATGGTGCATTTATCCGATGTACGATTGGGCGCACACACTCAGCGATTACATCGAGGGGATTACGCACTCGGTTTGCACATTGGAGTTCGAAGTTCACCGGCCGCTTTACGAATGGATTTTGCATTCGCTCGAACTGCCGCAACCGTTGCCGCATCAGTATGAATTCGCGCGGCTCAATCTGACCTACACGGTCATGAGCAAGCGAAAATTGATCCAGCTCGTGAACGAAAAGCTGGTCAATGGCTGGGACGATCCGCGCATGCTCACGATTTCCGGTTTGCGCCGGCGCGGCGTGACCGCGAGTGCATTGCGCGCGTTCGCTTACAACATCGGCATCACGAAATATCCGAGCATGACCGACATGGCGGTGCTCGAACATTCGATCCGCGATGAATTCAACCGCACTGCTACGCGACGACTCGCTGTGCTTCGGCCAATCAAAGTTGTTCTAACGAATTATCCAGAAGGTCAGATGGAAGAACTCGAAGCCCTCAACAATCCGGAGAATCCAAATTCCGGCACGCGTAAAGTGCCGTTCAGCCGCGAGCTCTTCATCGACGCGGCGGATTTCATGGAAACGCCGCCGCCGAGGTATTTTCGGCTCAAACCGGACGGAGAAGTCCGGCTCAAATACGCGTACGTCATCAAGTGCGAAGAGGTGGTGAAGAATGATGCCGGTAACGTGATCGAGCTTCGTTGCAAGATCGACATGGAGAGTAAATCCGGCGGCCCGACTTCCAATCGCAAGGTGAAAGGGACGATTCACTGGGTGAGCGCGGGGCACGCGGTCGAAGCCGAAGTTCGATTGTATGATCGGCTCTTCACTGTCCCGGAGCCGGATGCCAGTGGCGATTTCAAATCATTCATTAATCCGCAATCGCTGGAAGTCGTGACGGCAAAATGCGAATGCGCGCTAAAAGAAGCCCGACGGCACGAGCGTTACCAATTTGAGCGGCTCGGCTACTTCGCGCTCGATCCAGATTCGTCGACCGACAAGCAGGTCTGGAATCGCACCATCACGCTGAAAGACACCTGGGCGAAAGAAGCTAAAAAGTCCTGAGTGGAGGGACGGGCTCTGTCCCGTCCAAATGTTGGGACGATACGGAGATCGTCCCTCCATTAAAACGTGGGAAACGCGCGATCGATGCGCGCGAGCACTTTTTCTTTTCCGAGAATCTCGAGCAGATGATAAAGGCTCGGGCCGACGTTGCTGCCTGTCACGGCAAGCCGCGTTGGATGAACTAGCGCGCCGACTTTGACGCCGAGCGTCGTCGCGGTCGCTTTCAACGTCGCTTCCACTTCACTCGTGTTGAAATTTTCCAGCGCGGCAAGCGCACCACGCACCGCGTTCAATCGCGGTTTGTTTTCCGCGGTGAAGTGCTTGGCCACGCCTTCTGGGTTGAAAGCGACATCATCCGTGAAATAGAAACCGCAATAGGCTGGCAGCTCGTCGAAGGTGTTGATCTTGCCTTTGCACGTTTGCAGAGCGGCGCGAACATATGCCGCTGGAAAACTATGGACCTGAATTCCGGCCGCTTCTAAAACCCCTACCGCGGCCTCATGAAACACCGGTTCTGTTAACTCGCGCGCGTATTCGCCGTTCAACCAATGCAGTTTGTCCGGATCGAAGGTGGCGTTGCTGTGGCCGACATTCTTGAGATCGAAAATCTTGACGATCTCGCCGAGGTCGATCTTTTCGCGATTATCTTTCGGCGACCAGCCGAGCAGGCAAAGATAATTGCGAACTGCTGCCGGCAGGTAACCTCTCTTAATATAATAGGCCATGCTCGCGCCCTCATCACGCTTGCTCATCTTTGAGCCATTCTTGTTCAGGATGAGCGAAATGTGCGCGTAGTGCGGCGGCGTCACGCCGAGCGCGCGAAAAAGCTCGATGTGCTTCGGCGTATTCGAAAGGTGATCCTCGCCGCGAATGACGTGCGAGATCTTCATCTCCAAGTCGTCGATCACGTTGACGAAATGGAAAATCCACGAGCCATCCGGCCGGCGAATGGTCATGTCGGGATGCGTTTGCTCGTTCGACAAATCGAAATCGATCTTGCCGGCGACGAGGTCATCGACAATGACGTGCTCGCGGGGCGACCGGAAGCGCAACGCGCCAGCATCTTCGAAAATGTGACCCGCATCCTGAAGTTTTTTCAGGTAGCGCTCGTAGACTTCGGTGCGTTCGCTTTGGAAATACGGCCCGAAATCCCCACCAACATGCGGGCCTTCATTCCAATCTAACTCAAGCCATTGTAGCCCTTCATAAATCGCCTTCGCCGCTTCTTCCGTGTTCCGCGCTTCGTCGGTATCCTCAATGCGCAGGATAAATTTGCCGCCGTGATGTCGCGCAAAAAGCCAGTTGAAGAGTGCCGTGCGCGCG
>JBDUDH010000018.1:0-24676 GCA_040003015.1 Verrucomicrobiota bacterium
CACTTGGAAACGCGGCGATACGCCGTTCGAATACCAAAAATATTCTCGCGATCACACCTGGAAATTCGACGGGGGCCACGAGATGCAGGCATCAGCTGCGCCCGTGTATCTTGGGAATCCAAAAAATGTCGATCCGGAGGAGGCATTTGTGGCATCACTCTCAAGCTGTCAAATGCTGACGTTCCTGGCCGTGGCGTGTAAAAAGAAGTTCGTGCTCGATGAATATGGCGATGAGGCGGTCGGCTTCATGGAGAAAAATGCAGAAGGCAAACTGGCGATCACACGCGTAACGTTAAAGCCGCGGCTCAAATTCTCCGGCGATAAACAGCCGACCCCGGAAGAGATCGAGGAGATGAATCATATGGCGCACGAGCAATGTTTCATCGCCAATTCGGTGAAGACCGAAATCACGATCGAGCCGCAGCAAGGTTGAATGAAGGGACGACCTCTGTCGTTCAATTAGGACGCGACGGCGCGCGTCCCTCCAATTCTGTGCATTGAATCTGTGTGATCTGCGTTAATCTGTGGCGGAATGAGCACGTCACCTGACGCACAGCGCATGGAAAAGATCGTCAGCTTGTGCAAGCGGCGCGGTTTTATTTTTCCGTCGAGCGAAATCTATGGCGGGCTGAGCGGCTGCTGGGATTACGGCCAGCTCGGCGTCGAGCTGAAAAATAATCTCAAGCAATACTGGTGGCGCGTGATGGTGCGCGAACGCGACGATGTCGTCGGCATGGATGGCTCGATCCTTACGCATCCGTCAGTCCTGCGCGCCTCGGGTCACGAAACGACTTTCACAGATCCGATGGTTGATTGTCGCACCTGTAAAGCGCGGTTGCGCGTTGATCAATTGGCGGAAAGAAAGGGCGAAAAGCGATGCCCAAATTGCGGCGGGAAAGACCTCACTGAAGCGCGCCCCTTCAACCTCATGTTCAAAACCCAGATGGGCGCAGCCTCGGACGAGGATTCAATTGCCTATCTGCGTCCGGAGACCGCGCAGTCGATTTTCGTTCAGTTCAAGAATGTGCTCGATACTTCACGCAAAAAATTGCCCTTCGGCATCGCGCAAATCGGGAAAGCGTTCCGCAACGAAATTAATCCGCGCAATTTCACTTTCCGCTCGCGCGAGTTTGAACAAATGGAACTCGAATATTTTTGTCGGCCGGAGCAGGGGATGGACCTGTTGGCATATTGGCTGAAGGAGCGATTAAAGTTTTACCAGAACATCGGTATTGCACGCGAAAGATTGCATGTTCTCGATGTGCCGGAAAAAGAGCGCGCCTTTTATTCCAAAGGCACCTTTGACATCGAATATGATTTTCCATTCGGTCGACAGGAACTCGAGGGCGTCGCTTATCGGACCGATTACGATTTGATGCAGCATCAAACGGCGAGCGGCAAATCACTGGAATATTTCGACGAAGAAACGAAACAGAAATTCGCTCCGCACGTGGTTGAGCCAAGCGCCGGAGTCGATCGCACGGTGCTGGCTCTGATTTGTGAGGCGTATTCGGAAGACGAAGCGCCAGACGAAAAAGGAAAAATGGAAAAGCGCGTCGTGTTACGGTTTCATCCGCGCATGGCGCCAGTGAAGTGCGCAGTTTTTCCGCTCTTGAAAAACAATCCGGAGCTCGTGGCGAAAGCGAAAAGAATTTTCGACCTTTTGCGGCCACACCTGAATATTTTTTATGACGAGAGCGGTGCCATTGGGCGGCGTTATCGGCGTCAGGATGAAATCGGGACACCGTTCGGCGTGACCGTCGATTTCGAGACGTTAGGCGAAAAAGACGCTTCGCTTCGTGACACGGTTACGTTGCGTCATCGCGACTCCATGAAGCAGGAGCGCGTTCCCATCATTGAACTTCGTGACCGACTTCTCGAGGGTTGGGATAAATCATGAGCTTGGATCCAGCTGATCCGCCGTCACAACTCGTTAGTCGCCCGCCGACTGGAAGCGCGGTGGCGGGCCGGCCGCTGAGTTATCGTGATCTTCGGCGGTGGCTCGGACTGATCGTGCTGTTTGCCGTGTTGGCGATTTTGGTTTGGGCGCTGGAATCTGTTCTCCTCCTCTTCGCGGTGGTGTTCCTAATCGCCATGGTGCTGAACCCGTTGGTTGCGGCTTTGGAAAAACGCGGGCTCAACCGGGCTCTGGCGGTTGGGTTGCTCCTCATTGCGTTTCTGGCTATGCTCACACTCGCGCTGGTTTTAGTGGTGCCGCCGCTGCTCGATCAAATTGGTGAGCTGACGCGGCGAGCCCCCGAGCACGCAGGCCGACTGCGCGCGCACTTCGATGCCCTGGCGCAGCGCTACCCGGTTTTGCAGCAGGCCATTCCACCCGTGGATCAGATTGCGAATACCGCAGGCGCGCAGGCCACCGGCGTGGCGAGTTTTCTGCTGCGCTCGACTTTCGGCATCGCGGGCGGAATTCTCGCCGCCGCCGTGGCTGTGCTCTTGCTCGTTTTTGTGTTGAGTAATCCGCGGCCACTCGTAGCTGGCTACCTGGAACTAGTGCCGGAGCGTCATCGCGAGTCTGCGCGGCGCTTGCTCGTGCGCCTCCTGAGCCAGATGAAGGCGTGGGTCAAAGGCGTTGTCATCAATGGGACGATCACGGGCGTGTCCACCGGGTTGTTGATGTGGTGGATCGGCGTGCAGCCGGCGCTCGTCTTCGGCGCGCTTTGTTTTCTCGGGGAATTTTTGCCTAACATCGGCCCGGTAATCATGGCGATTCCAGCGCTTTTCGTCGCGGCGAGCATGGGCGCCGGCACTTTCGGGCTTGCTCTGCTCGCGATTCTCTTTGTCCAGCAAATCGAGACCAACTTGCTCGTCCCATTCATCCTCAGCAAGGAAATGGATTTGAATCCCGTCAGCATTCTGTTTTTCACGCTGGCGATGGGCTCACTCTTTGGGCTCGCCGGAGCTATTCTGGCCGTACCCGCCGCGGCACTGACGAAAATCATGCTCGACGAATTCTATTTGCGTCCGCGTCGACTGGATCGAAGCGCGATCGAAGCGCAGGCGCAGGAGATTGTTTCGAATCAAGCGGTCGTCGAGCCTTAAGCGACCGTCGTTAGGCATGCACCTCGAAGCCTTTCGCTACTATTGCTTAACCAAACCGTCGGCCACCGAAGAGACGCCGTTTGGTGATGACACATTGGTTTTCAAAGTCGGGGGCAAGGTGTTCGCCCTGGCCAGTCTCGACGAAGTGCCGGTGCGCGCCAATTTGAAATGCGATCCCGATCGAGCGCTGGAGTTGCGCGACCGTTACGAAGAAGTGCGGCCCGGTTATCACATGAGCAAGAAACATTGGAACACGGTGGAGCTCGAAGGTGGAATTCCCGAAGTAGAACTTCGAAAAATGATCGATCAGTCGTACGAGCTGGTGGTGCGAGGCTTGTCGAAAGCGGCGCGGAAGAAATTGTTGTAGCGGCGGTCTATGACCGTCGCTGCCGTTTCGGCGTTCATAGAGCGCCGCTACAGTCAAGTGAAGATCCCTGCTACTTCACCGTGCCGTGCCCTACTTCGCGCAGCTGGATTTCGCCGACATCGAGTTGCAGCGCGTCGCGCGCTACTTGTAGGAAATTGTCCGGCGGGTCGGTCAACGCAACCTCGAGAACTCCATCCGTATCACTGCTTGTTTGCAAATTTTCGCGCATCAGAAGTTCGCGTACCGCGCCGGCGCAGTTTTGTGCCGAATCCACCAGAGAAATCTCTGGACCGAGAATCCGTGCAAACGCTGGCCGCAAAAGTGGATAATGCGTGCACCCCAGAACCAGCGTGTCGATACCTTTCCTCAATAGGGGATTGAGATAGTGATGAATCATTTGATCAGTGATGTCGTTATTCAACCAGCCTTCCTCAATTAACGGAACAAGAAGCGGGCAGGCATGGCTGGTCACGCGCACCTCTCTATTAATCGATTGGATCGCACGTTCGTAAGCGCCGCTGTTGATGGTGGCGCGTGTGCCAATGACACCGATGTGGCCGTTGCGGGTCGCAGAAACAGCAGCCTGCGCGCCCGGAAAAACTACTCCCGTGACCGGTACGGCAAGAGTTTCCTGCAATCGCGGCAAAGCCAATGCCGACGCGGTGTTGCAGGCGACAACAATCGTTTTGGCATTCTCGGCCAGAAGCATGGCGGCGATTTCCAAACTGTAACGCTCCACGGTGGGCTGGCTTTTGCCGCCGTATGGCACACGCGCAGTGTCACCCAAGTAATTGATATTTTCGTTAGGCAACAAGGAGCGTAACGCGCTCACCACCGTGAGTCCGCCGATGCCCGAATCAAAAACACCGATGGGCCGCCGGACCGAGGCATCCGCGTGTCGCATTGTTTTATGGAGTGCCACCAATCACGATGGAAGGCCGGTCTTGAGTTTCCGGTTTCGCCGGAGGTTCTTCGCTCAGCGGTTCGCTGATCGGAATTCGATGGGGAGGCAGCTTCCGCGCTGCAGTCGCAATCGTGGTTCCGGATGACTGGAAATTTACGGCCGCATCATAGTTCTCGACAGCTTTTGCAATCGCGACGCCGAGCTGTTGCCGATATTGCGGCGTCGCGATGCGTTGACCTTCATAAGGATCGCTCAGAAAACCGCATTCCATCAGGACAGCGGGAATTTTAATATCTCGCAAGACACGAAAGCGCCCATGTCGCACACCGCGATCAAAAACCGCAAGCCGCGACAAAACGGAAGCGTGCACCGCTGCTGTGAGCGCGATGTTTAGTGAATCCTCCGCGTTACCCTGACACCACTGCGTGTCGTTGGCCGAGACATGATTTTCGCTCGAGGCGTTTGACGGGACCCCTGGGGGAGCAAGAGCATAACTTTCCACACCGGCGCCGCCGTTGCTCGAATTGAAGTGAATGCTGACGAAAACCGCATGTGAAAAGCGATTGGCAAAGTTGACGCGCTCGTCGAGTGATGCCGCCACGTCACCGGCCCGCGTCATTTCAACTTTGTATCCGGAGCGCAGAAGTTGTTCGCGAGCAGTCAACGCGACATCAAGAGCATAATTTTTTTCGCTACCCCATTGATTGGCGGTGCCTTGATCGCTTCCGCCGTGTCCCGGATCCAGCACGACGGTTTCAATTTTTTGCGCGCCGGCAATTTTACTGGGCCGCAAAATCGGCTCGATGATTTTGTTGATGTCCATCGCTGAGATCAGGTCCTCGTCGTTGCCAGCAATGATGGGGAAGTCGGTAAAGAAACGGACGCCGTTGATGGAAAGCTCGCTTGTGCCAGCCTGCGCTCGAATGCCTCGCCGCTCCCCGCGCAGCGAAACGTTGCGGCTGACTCGTGTATATTCAGGAAAACGATAGAATCGCGCGACATTGGCGAACGTCACATAATCGCGTCCCTCTTTTCGGATAACTGTCCAATCGGCTGCGCCTCCCGTCGTCGCGAAAGCGCTGATCGCGCTTAACAAGAGAAAAATTCTTCCGATGTTCACGCACCGCAACGTGACGGGGAGAGTGCCGGGCCGCAAGTGGCAAAAGCGGCCTGTTCCTTTTCGTTTTGCAATCAGTGAGTGCTCTTCGATGATTCTTCGCCGTGGCCGAACTTCCGAAAACCTACGACCCCGCAGCGGTCGAGCCGAAATGGTACGCGCGCTGGCTGGAGGCGGGCGCTTTTGAGGCAGATGCGAGTTCCAGCAAAACGCCGTTTTCGATTGTAATTCCACCGCCGAACATCACCGGGACATTGACTCTTGGTCACGTTCTCAACAATACCATTCAGGACATTCTCGCGCGTCGCGCGCGCATGCAGGGCCGCGAAGTTCTTTGGTTGCCGGGCATGGACCACGCCGGGATTGGAACGCAAACGGCCGTCGAAAAATGGCTGCGCAAGAACGAAGGCGTGACGCGTCACGATCTCGGACGAGACGAATTTCTCCGGCGCGTCTTGCAATGGCAGGACAAACACGGCGGGATCATTATCGAGCAACTCAAGCGCCTGGGTTGCTCCTGCGATTGGTCGCGCCAACGCTACACCTTTGATGCCGATTACATCCGGGCTGTCCAAAACGTATTTGTCGATCTTTACGACAAAGGTCTGATTTATCGAGGCCGTCGCATGATCAATTGGGACCCTGCGGCGCAAACCGCGCTCTCGGATGAAGAAGTCATCTCAAAGCCGCAGCAAGGAAATCTCTATTACGTCCGCTACGAAATCGTAGAAGCGCCGGGAAAATTTTTGGAAGTCGCAACTACGCGCCCGGAAACAATTATGGCGGACACCGCAGTCGCCGTTCACCCAACCGACAAACGATATGTCGATTTAATCGGCAAACACGCCTGGCGGCCACTCGTGCGCGAAAAACTTCCCATCGTCGCCGACGATGCCATCGATCCCGAATTCGGCACCGGCGTTTTGAAGGTCACGCCCGCGCACGACAAAGCCGATTTCGAAATCGGCCAGCGTCACAAGTTGCCGATAGTCGATGTTCTTCATCCCGACGGACGGATCAATTGCCCCGCCGTGCCGGAATTGGATGGACTTGATCGGTTCGAAGCGCGCAAGAAAGCGGCGGAGCTATTGAAGGGAAGGGGACTGCTCTTAAAAACGGAGCCCTACGAAAACAACATCGGTTTCAGCGACCGCAGCGAAGCCGCGATCGAGCCGCGCATCAGCGAGCAATGGTTCTTGCGTTATCCGAAGACGAAAGAAGCACTCGCCGTCGTGCGCGCTCATCTCATCCGTTTCTTTCCGGCGCATTGGGAAAAAGTTTACGCGCAATGGCTCGAGAACATTCAGGACTGGTGCATCAGCCGCCAGGTTTGGTGGGGCCATCGAATCCCGGCCTGGTATCCGAAATCGAGATCTGTAGAGGCAGGCGTGTCGTCTGCCAAACAAAAGAACGCAGCCGACACGGCTGCCACCACAGAAGAGAAGAGCATTCGCGTGCAAATCGAATCACCGGATGAAGGTTGGACGCAAGATCCGGACACACTCGACACCTGGTTCTCCTCGTGGCTTTGGGCTTACGAGACCATGGACGAGGAAGCGCGAAAGAAATTTTATCCGACCAGCGTGCTCGTGACCGCACCGGACATTATTTTCTTCTGGGTCGCGCGCATGATTATCGCCGGACTCGAATTCAAACCCGGCCAAAGTGATCGCGTTGAAGATAACATTCCGTTTCACGACGTCTTCTTTACCGGGCTAATTCGCGACAAGCAGGGTCGCAAAATGTCGAAATCGCTCGGCAACTCGCCCGATCCCCTCGACTTGATCGACAAGTACGGTGCCGATGGACTTCGCTTCGGCCTGATGCGAATCGCGCCTAGCGGGCAGGACATTCGCTTCGACGAAAAACAGATCGAGGAAGGGCGCAACTTCGCCACGAAATTGTGGAATGCGGCGCGCTTTCGGCAAATGCACGGGCCCAGCGCGGCTGCGCCGAAGATCAACAACCGCTCATTGGCGATCTTCGCCAGCGAGGTGTTGGCGCGCTTGAATGAAACCATCGACGCGATCGAGGTGGCGTATTGCGAATATCGATTCAATGAAGTCGCGCAACGTCTCTACGATTTCTTCTGGCGCGATTACTGCGACTGGTTCGTGGAAGCAGCCAAGACCGAAATCTTTGGTGAGGACGAACCGAGGAAAAAATCCGCGCTCGCCGTCATGGATGTCGTCCTTTCAGCCGTCCTGCGATTGCTCCATCCGTTCATGCCGCACATCACGGAGGAGCTTTGGTTGCTGCTCGGTTTCGGCGAACAATCAATCCAGTTCGCTTTGCCACCAGAGAAGATCGCGTTGGAAGATGTCGATCTTGCCAAGAAACGAAAGCTTGTGACCGCCGTTTACGATACGGTGCAGGCTGGTCGAAATCTTCGCGCCGAAGCGAAAATTCCATCGAATAAGAAAGAACGCTTTGTGCTGTGCACAGCGAATGCTGAAATCGCCAAAGAAGTGCCAACGATCTCACGGCTGTTGAATGCTGGTCAGCTCGACATTGCTACGCACATCCGCCATACAGCGGATACACCGATGGCGATGACGCCTTTGGGTGAGATCTTTCTCATCGTCACCGCCGGAGACAAAACAGCCGAACGCGAGCGACTCGAGAAAGAGATGGCGAAGTTGGAAGAAGAATTGAGGACGGTGAAAGGCAAACTGGAGAACAAATCTTTTGTGGACCGGGCGCCGGCGGCTGTGGTCGAGGAACACCGGCAACGCCAGAAAGATTTCAGTGAGCAGTTGGCGAAGTTAAAAGCAGCGCGTGACGGTCTGAATTGAAAATCCAATCGGAATTGTCGATCTTGTAGGCGAAACCGCATCTGAATGACGATCTGGAAAAAGCTGCTTTGGATTGCGATCACGCTTCTGGGCGTGGCCGCGATTTGGGTGCTCGCCTTTTCGCGCGGCGAGCAGATCAGCGCGCTCTGGATTATCGTTGCCGGTCTGTGTGCGACCGCGATCAGCTATCGCTTTTATAGCAAATGGCTGGCGACAAAGGTGCTCGTGCTCAACAACGAGCGCGCGACGCCCGCGCTCGTACAAAACGACGGCAAAGATTTTGTCCCGACAAATCGCTGGATGGTATTCGGTCATCACTTTGCCGCGATCGCGGGGCCAGGGCCGTTGGTCGGACCGGTGCTCGCAGCGCAGTTTGGCTTTTTACCGGGAACACTCTGGATTTTGATCGGCGCGACCCTGGGCGGTGCGGTGCATGACATGATCATTCTTTTCGCATCCGTTCGGCGCGGCGGGAAGACGCTTGGCCAAATGGTGAAAGAAGAAATTGGGCCTGTCGTTGGCGCGCTGGCACTGATCAGCGTCCTGGCGATCATGACGATTCTGCTCGCGGTGCTCGCGTTGGTGGTGGTGCAGGCTCTCGCGAAAAGTCCGTGGGGCGTCTTCACCATCGCGATGACCATTCCGGTGGCGTTCATCATGGGGATTGGACTGCGCACGGGGAAGGTGAACGTGAGTGCGATCACCATCTTCGGGTTGATCGGCCTTGGCTTCGGCGTTTGGGGCGGACAATTTCTCGGACACTTTCCCATGATCGAAAGCTGGTTTCGTCACGACGCTCGCTGGCTGGCCTGGGCGATCATGACGTACGGGTTAGCCGCGTCGATTCTGCCAGTGTGGTTGTTGCTGACGCCGCGCGATTATCTCAGCACGTTCTTGAAGCTTGGCACTGTGGCTGCACTCGCCGTCGCAGTAATTTTCATTCATCCGACGCTGCAGATGCCAGCGCTGACGCCCTTTATCGATGGCAGCGGCCTGGTGTTTGCCGGCCCGGTCTTTCCATTTGTCTGCATCACGATCGCCTGCGGTGCGGTTTCCGGTTTTCATTCGCTCATTGCCTCTGGCACCACGCCAAAGATGCTGGGGCGCGAGTCGCGCATTCGCGATATCGGCTACGGCGCGATGGTGACCGAGATGATGGTAGCGCTGATGGCAATGGTTGCAGCGTGCGTGCTGCTGCCGGGAGAATATTTCGCCATCAACACGAAAGGAAGCCCGACAGAGGTTGTCGCTAAAGTCAGCGCGGCCGGTTTTCCTGTGACCGAGAACCAGATGTTAATTCTGGCGCATAATCTTGGCGAAGACACCATGTTCAACCGCGCCGGCGGCGCGCCCACCTTTGCCGTCGGCATGGCGCATATGTTCGCGCGCGTCTCGGCCAGTCCGACGGCGCTGGCGCTTTGGTATCACTTTGCCATCATGTTTGAAGCGCTCTTCATTCTCACGACGATCGATGCCGGAACACGGGTCGGGCGTTTTCTGCTGCAAGATTTTCTCGGGCAACTCTGGCGTCCACTGGGCAACACACGTTCCTGGAGCGCGAATCTCTTCTCGAGCGTACTGCTCGTGAGCGCGTGGGGCTGGTTTCTTTACCAGGGAGTAATTGATCCGCTCGGCGGAATTAACAGTCTCTGGCCGCTCTTCGGCCTCGCGAATCAACTTCTCTCAGTCATCGCGCTTTGCCTCGGCACCACCATCCTGATCAAGATGGGCAAAGCGCGTTATCTCTGGACCACGCTCGTGCCACTTTGCTTTATGATTGCGGTCACCTTCTCGGCCGGTTATCTGAAAATCTTTTCCGTAAATCCGAAGATCGGATTCCTTAGTGGCGCACAAATGCTGATATTGAATCCAGCAGCCGCAGGCGGGAATGTCGATGTAACCAAACAGGCCGCGGTGTGGCGATTCGATGCGCTGGTCGCGGCGGTTTTCCTCTTGCTCGTTTGTTTGATTGTGGCGGGTTGTGCGCGGGAATGGTGGGGACTCTTGCGCGGAACAAAGCCGGTCATTCTGCACGAGAGCGATTTCGTTTCACTGTCGCAGGCCAAAGTCGCGACCACTTAGAAGCGGTCGGATGCAGCGGAAAGAATTGCTCGATATCGTTCGGGCGCTGGCAGAGAAGCCAACGGCTCCTTTTCACGAAGGGGCAGTGCGCGATGAAATCGAGTCGCAGCTGCGAAAATGTCCGCATGTTAAATTTCGGCGTGATCGATTCGGGAACGTAATCGCGCGTTATCACCGCAAGACGCGTCGTCCGGCGCGCTGGGCGTTTGCGGCACATATGGATCATCCGGGCTGGGTCCGACCAAAGCGCGGCAGGAGAGCGTGGCAATTCCTCGGTTCGGTCCCGGAAAGCTATCGCGCAAATCCGAAGCTTCAGGAGTTTGGCGAATTTGCGATGTGGGATCTTCCCGCATTTTTGTTGAAGAGCGGGCAAATTCATTCGCGCGCATGCGACGACCTGCTGGGCTGCGCGGAAATCATCTCTCTTTTTCGGGAGCTCGAAGCGATGAGAGCGGACGTTCACTGTTACGGACTCTTCACGCGAGCGGAAGAAGTGGGATTCGTCGGAGCGATCAAGCTGGCGCAGGCACAAATTCTACCGGAGAACATTACAATTCTTTCGCTCGAAACGAGCGCGCCGCGGGATTCGGCTAAGGCGGGTCGCGGGCCAATCATTCGCGTGGGGGATCGCATTTCCACATTTGACGCAGCGGCGACGATGGAGTTCCTGGCAATCGCGGAAAAGGCTGGAATTGCGGTGCAACGCTGCCTGTTGGATGGCGGCACGTGCGAAGCCACCGCGTATCAGCTCTATGGATACACTTGCGCCGCGGCAAGTATCGCGCTGGGCAACTATCATAACTGCGCGCCCAATGGAACAATCGCGGAGGAATATGTTTCGGTAAATGACTACATTAATATGGTCCGCCTGTGCCTGGCGGCCGCCATCCACAGCGAAGGAATGCCTGATCCGCAGAGGGCGTTGCGAAAAAAACTGGAGAAAAATGCCCAGCTTTACCGAGCGTTCTATCGGTCGTAAGCAAATTCCCACGGCGAATTATTTTCTCCGCAACGGCGCGACAATTGTCGTCCCGATGCTGGAGCACGACGCGACCGTACAGAATCGGTTTTAACGTAAACGGATAGGGTTGGTTACCCATCCAAATTGCTCACCTTCCTACATGATCTTGCCATTGATGACCGTGAAAGGCGTTCCCTGGTCGTAGATCAGGGGCATGTTCTGCCGCGCTATCGTTTGCCTTGGCCGTCGGCTTTTTCCAACCAATCGGCCAGAGGGGATTTCCGCCTGGAACTGGAATGGTGTTGAGAAGTGCGCGTCAGGCCGCGGCCGGCCGGTATCCGAAAAATTCCCGTTCCTTGATCATGCGGACTACTTCTTGCGGCACCATCGCCTCCCAACTTGCGTCTCCAGACTGCAATTTTGCCAGCGCATCGGGAGGGTAAATATCGAGATATTCCCGATGGTACTCGGTGATCTCCTGAATGTATCCGTTATCGATCAGATACCGATAAAGGAGCCGGAGATGCGGCGCCACTTCCAGTTTGTTGGCGGTAATAAGCTCTCCCGACTTCTGATCCACTTTCGGATAAACATACAGCTTTAACCCGCCCTTGAACATTCGCCCGAGCGCTTCCAGAATTCCGCCCTCGAGATTGAGATAATATTTTTCGTCGAAAATTTCCATCAAACTCGGGACGCCCATGACGAGGCCGACCATGCGATTGGTGTAGCGGGAAAGGTAGGCTGCCAGCCGGTAATATTCGCCGAATTTCGAGATCAAAACCGTGCGACCGAGCGCTCCCAGAATATCGACGCGCGCCAGAAAATCTGCGTGGTTTAATTGTCCCTCTGCCAGCAAATTTTCCAGGGTCATTTCCATCAGCACGATCGGATCACTGCCGGCAGCGCCAGCCTGTTTCAGAAAGCTCTGCCTCGCGCCGTCGAGCATATCGTTCGTCGCGTAGGTGACGGGGCGAAAGCTACCGCGCTCGACCAGGATGGATTTTTTGTAAAAAACTTCCGCCGGTTGAACCGTTTCTCCGTCGGCCGTGAACATGACCGCATTCGTGAGGCCCTGACTCACCAGTTGCAGGCTCATCAAGCGATTATCCACGCCGGCAAAATCCGGCCCGGAGAACTTAATCATGTCCACCTGCATGCGTCCCGGCGAGAGATTTTCCTGCAGGGAAGCGATCAGTTTCTGCGGTTCGTGATAATAAAATGCGCCGTAAATAAGGTTCACTCCGATCACTCCGAGCGCTTCCTGCTGAGCGACATTTTCTTCATCGAGCAGCCGCACGTGCACGATGATCTGGTTCCACTCCCCGCGCGGTTGATTTTGAAAACGAATGCCGAGCCAGCCGTGCGACTCGTTGTGTTGTTTGAAACTGCGAGCCGCCACCGTGTCGGCGAAAACAAAAAACGTGCGGTTCGCGCCAAGCTTTTTATCCAGCCGCTCGATCAGGAGATTGTATTCATGTTCGAGCATCGTCTGGAGACGCTTGCGACTGACATAGCGATCGGCCGGCCCGTAAATCGCGTCACTGAATTGCATGTCGTAGGCCGACATCGTTTTCGCCACCGTGCCGGCAGCGGCGCCGACGTGGAAAAAACGCCGGGCCACTTCCTGTCCCGCGCCGATCTCCGCGAACGTCCCGTATTTTTTGGCGTCGAGATTAATTTGAAGCGCTTTCTTATCGGTCCCGACATCCATCTCCGCGTTCATAGCGGATCAAGATGGGAAGCTTTGCGCGCTTCTCAACTGCTCAATCCGGGAGGAAGCTTTGGTCCAGCTCGCTCGTGTCGCTCTTCTACAACCGCACCAACGCCACAGTATTGGTCTGCACCCAGCCGCGAAGCTGATTTGGGAGAGCGGCATAAATCCAATCGCCGCGCGTGCTAAGGATTTTGATTTCGCTACCGGCCGGCAAAACGAGAACGCTGTTCGCGTTGTCCGCCGTCGCCAAACGCGCCGGCACCTCTTTCGCGGTAACGATCGCCAGGGCGCGGCTTTCGCCTCCATTTTTCAATTCGTAAATCGCAAAACCCGCGCTGGCGCCGATGGCGAACGCCAGCGAAAGAACAAAAATCCAGCTGGCGGAACGACGACTGGAAAACCAAAGGCCGCAAGCAACAAAGAGCGCCAACCAAGCCGCCGCCGCTGCAACCCATGTCCAGCGATCGACCGTTAGGAATGCCAGGTGTTGCGTCGGCCAATTCCTCGTTAGCTCGAGCGCACGCGCCTGATCGCGCACCAGACGCAGGTTGGCCTCCGCTTCTGGGTGCGCGGGATTCAGTGCCAAAGCGCGTTCGTAGTTAAGAATCGCGTGGCCTGGCTCTCCCGCGCGAAACCATGCATTGCCCAAGTCATAGAATAAACTTGCACTCCACTGGCGATTACGGACAAGCGACTCGTAACCATCAATCGCCTGACGAAAATGCCCCGCAGCGTAATCGGAGTTGGCTTTCGCAAAAATCGCGTCTCGATTTGCGTTGGCCGGCGCCGCCGGCGAGGAAGCGGCGAACATTACGACGACGAGAGCCGCGGGAAATCGGATGAAACTTCGTCGATTCATTTTTAGGAAAGACTGTCGAGCAGATCGATCACTTCACGCCGCGTTTCGTCCGGCACCATTCGATTGCCATTCGGACTTCCGCTGTAGCGAAGTTCATCGCTGCGTCGAAACAGCTCGCGCAGATGGTCTCGTCTTTCACCCGTCAGCCCAAAAGTCGCGACCGCAATATCCGCGTCCACCGTGTGTGGTTCCACCCTTCGCGCAAGTGCGGTTTTGATCTGCACAATGCGCGCGGCTTGGGCGAAATATTTATCCGGGTTTCCTTCGCCGCGACGAAGCTTGCGTTGCAACTCCGACGCCTCCTGCTGCAACGCGGCGCGACGCTGGCCTTCGCGATTATCCATTCGCGCCTGCCGCAACTCCCAGCCAATGAAGCCGAGTAGACCAAGTAATGGAATTGCCTGAATTATCCAGAACATCGGCCGCGCATAGAGTGGTGCGAACGAGTCCACCCACGCCGGCGACTCCGTTAATTGATATAAGATATCCTGCGCCTGCGGAGCCGCGCTCGGACGCGCTGTCACAGCCGGCGGCGTAGCTGAGCCTGCTATTGCCGCGGGAGTTGCGCTGGGCGCAGCGCCTCCTTCGATCTGCACCGCGATCGGATCGCTTTTCAGCGTGACATATTTTTCTTTCAGCGGATCGAAATACGAAAAAATGAGCGGTGGCACTTCTGATTTGCGCTCGTTAGGCGTCAACACCGTCTCGAAAGATTTGGATCCACTGATCCCAACGTCATCATCCTGTTTGAAATTCGCGGATGGGGGATAAGTATGCCAGCCGTGCTCATCTGTTAGTGCCGGCGCCGCGACCCGATCAAAATTTCCACGACCGGAGATGGTCGCGGAAACTGTCAGCGGATCTCCGATTTGTCCGGCTTTTGGCTTTACCTCGGTAACCATCGTGAAAGCGCCGATCGCACCGGCAAAATTCGGCGGCTGATTGGGCGGCAACGCTTTTACTTCGAGTGTTGCCGGTTCACTTTTGATGTCGACTTCTCGTTGTTCCGGCAACCCTGCGAATGGATCGTTGAAGAATGGGTCGGCGAATGGATCATCCATGTTGAAAAGATCAAAGGGAGATCGTGGTGCCGCCGACCGACGCGGCACTTGCAAAAGCGCCTTGGCTTCGATCGGACCGATCTCGAATTTGCCCGCTCGTGCTGCCGCGATCGCGGTTTTGAAGGTGAGCACCTCGTAGGATCGGCCATTGATTGTCTCAATATTTTGCTGGGGCTGCGGCATCTTCTGAGTCGTGAAGCCCTGGCCGGTAAGCTGAGGTCCGTCGGTCAGTCGCGCGCGAATTCGGGCGTTGAATCCCAAACGGATTTCCACCGGAATTACTTCCCCGACATAAGCGATTGCTTTTGTCACGACTAATTCCGCAAAGGCAAGCTTCCGGTCATCCGCGGGCTCGGGACTTGGATTCGAGCGCGATGAACGCACCGGACTATCGGCCACGTTAAGCGTCAGCTCAGGCGTCCGCAGTGCATCATGTCCCGTGCGCAAAACCTGGGGCGGAATCTTGAAGGTGCCCGCACGAAGTGGCATGACCGTGTAGTTGTAGATAAAGCTATAGCTGAATTGGAAATTGCGACCTTCGACCAATTGCGACTGGCCGGTGTAGCGAATATCCAATCCATCCACGGCAATATTGCCGGGCGGCGTCGCGTTTGAAGCACCAGTAATCTTGATCTGGAGTTGGACAGGCCGGCCGGTCTCCGTTTCAGAGCTCGTTAGCACGGCAGTGGCGGTGGGCGCTTCCGCAAAAAGGCCAAAGGTGGGAAGGAAGAGCGCCGCGGCAAAGACGGCCACACCGACAAAATGAACGGCCCGAGAAATCCGATTAGCAGGGCGGCGAACGCGTTTCTGTCTGAGTGGCATGGGTGAACGAACGAAAAAACTACCAGTCGTTATAGACATGGCGCGCTGCTTTGCGTTCATCGAGCTGCACTTTCTGCTCTTCGTCTTTCATCGACTGGAGAAGAAGTTGCGCCTGCTTTTCACTCATCTCACCTTCTTTTTCGGGCGAAACCTCGGCGAGTTGCTGCGGGTTCTCGGTTGGTTTTTCGTCAGACGCGCCTTTTACCTCGCCCGTGAGCGGTTTGGCGGGTGAACCCGCAGGTGTTGGTGTCGGGTTACCGCTCTCGCCGGTTCCATGTGGCTCTTCCGCTGGAGGAGTCGGCGACGGACTAACGTCGCCGCCAGGAGACGGAGACGCCGCCGCTTGATCCTTCTGAGAATCCTCATTCTTATTCTGCGCTCCCTGATCCGCGGGTGACGGAGAAGGCGACTCGCCACTTTGCGGCTTTTGCTCCTCCGGCGACGGAGTCGGACTAGGAGGAGCTTGATCGTTTTTCTGCTGCTGCGTGCCAGAACTCTGCTCCTGCGATTTGTCTTCACCCTTAGCAGATTTTTTATCCTCGTTGCCGCTCGAGCCCTGCTGGTTCTGAGATTGCTTCTGTTGATCTTGCTGCTTCTGATCCTGCTTTTGATCGGAGGACTGCTGTTGGTCTTTCTGCTGCTGATCCTGTTTCTGATTTTCCTGCGGCGAAGACGAGGGGGTCGGCGTCGGGGTGGGTGATTGCTCCTGTTTCTTCTTCAGCTCCTCAATTTTTTTCTTCACATATTCATAGTTGTCCGTGGCCTCCTGGTTTTTCGGTTCGAGCTTTAAAGTCTGCTCGTAATGCCGCAGCGCATCGGTCCAATCCGTAAGTTTTTTCGCATCCGATTTCTGGGTCTCACCATGCTCATAAAGCGTGTTGCCGAGATTGTAGTGGCTCTTGCTTTGCAACTGTGGATCGCGCGAAAGCAGCGCCTGGCTAAACGACTCCAACGCTTTGCCGTATTCCTTCATTTTGTAAGCCGCGGCGCCCGCGTCGAACTCGATCCGATCGGCCTGTCGCGCATCCGGATTTTCCTTCAACGTCCGCTCGAAGTGGTCGTAGGCCTCGTGAAATTTATCCTGACGATAAAATTCCAAGCCGGGCGATGCGGCGCGCGCGATACCTGCACTCAACAAAAAAACCGCGGCGGCCGCGGCCGTAATTTCACGTGGCAGTTTCAAACCGGTCGGCTGTCTCGAGCGTTTTCGGTCATTGATCAAGAGCGACAGTGCCAGCGCAATGATCGCCACGGCGAGTGGCCATTCGTAACGTTCGATCGGCCGCCGCGACAAGCGCACATCAATTTCACCAGCCTGCATTTTCCCAAGGCCGTCAATGAAAAGCTGTTTCATTGTGCGGGGCCCGTTTTCGAGATGCAGATAAAAACCGCCGGTCGATTTCGCGATTTCTTGCAGCCGCGTTTCATCGAGACGCGATTTTACGACCTGTCCTTTGCTGTCTTTCACAAATGCGGTCCCGCCTTCTTCCCCCTTAATCGGGATCAACGAACCTTCCCGGGTTCCGACTCCGACTGTAAAAATGCGCACGCCAGCATCGGCCGCGGTCTTCGCTGCTGTGACCGCGTCGCCGCTCAGTTCCTCACCATCGGTGAAGATAATGAGAGCACGATTCCCGATCGCACTCTTGCCATAAGTGCGGACCGCGAGAGCGATCGCCTCGGAAATGTTGGTGCCTCCTTCCGGAATGCTCTTCGTGTCCAGGTCGGTAATCGAAGTAACCGCCGCATCGTAATCGATCGTCAATGGCGCCTGCAAGAACGCGCGGCCCGCGAATGCGATCAGCCCCACTCGATCGCCTTGCAGCCCATTGATCAAATCCTGGGCTGCGAGTTTCACGCGCGCGAGTCGGTTTGGTTGCACGTCATTCGAGAGCATGCTTCGCGACGTATCCACCGCGAGAATGAGGTCGAGTCCTTTTCGCTTTGTTTCATCATAGGCATATCCCCAACGAGGCCGGGCGAGACTTATCAGGACAAACGCCAGCACGCTCAGAAGCAACGCGAACTTCAGCAGCCGTCGAAAGCGATTTACGGTTCCAGCCAGTTCTGGAAGCAGACGCGGCGCGACGAACTCCTCCAACCGCCGGGCCCCCCGCTGCTCCGCGCGAATGAAACCAAGAACGAGCAGCGGCAGCATGAGCAACCCCCAAAGCCAAAGCGGTGCAC
Source organism: Verrucomicrobiota bacterium (assembly GCA_040003015.1). Lineage (GTDB taxonomy): Bacteria > Verrucomicrobiota > Verrucomicrobiia > Chthoniobacterales > UBA10450 > JBDUDH01. The sequence continues at coordinate 17,930 of JBDUDH010000018.1, forward strand.
CAAAACTCATGGCAATTTTTTCCAGATCGTTTGTGACAACAAAAGTTCCGCCAGCAACACTCCGGCTCCCGCCATCAGGCAAACCGGGAAAAGATCGCGATACTGCTGATACTTTTTCACCGACACCGTCGATTTTTGCATTTTGTCGATGTCGGCATAAATCTGTTCGAGCGAATTGGTATCCGTCGCGCGAAAAAATTGCCCTCCGGCGATCTGCGCCACTTCTTTTAAGCCGGCTTCGTTAAACTCCACCCGCTGATTTTGATAGTATATGTTTCCCATGGCGTCGGTCACGGGACCGTTCCGATCAATGATCGGGACGGGGGCGATGCCGTTGATGCCGGCACCGATGGCGTAAAGCTTAATATGCAAAGCCTTAATCGCCTCGGCCGCTGTGTTTGGCGGAATTTTGCCGGCGTTATTTTCACCATCGGTCAGCAAAACCAGGGCCCGACTTTTTGAATGCTGATCGTTCAAACGATTCGCCGCCGCGGCCATGGCAGAGCCAATGGCGGTGCCATCTTCCACCAATCCAATTCTGACGCGCTCGAGATTTTGCAAAAGCCAGTCGTGATCGAGGGTCAGCGGACTGACGATGTAAGGACGACCGGCGAAAGCGATGATGCCGACGCGATCATTTGGTCGGCCTTCGATAAACTTGCGTGTCACTTCGCGAATGGCGTCGACGCGCGTGGCCGATTCGCCGCCGACCGTAAAATCCTTCGTTAGCATCGAGCCGGAAACATCGAGCGCTATCATGATGTCGATTCCGCTCGCCTCCACCTGCGTTAGACTCTTGCCGAGTTGCGGCCGCGCGAACGCGATAATCAAAATCGCCAAAACGATATAAAGCAGACCGTGCAGAAACTTTCCGGCCCGCGAAGCGCTGCGGCGGCCGAGCCCGTGTAACACGGAAGTGGACGAATAAATCAACGCCGCTGTCGGACCGCGATTTCCGCGCAAGTAGGAAAGCAACGGTACGATCATCAGCAAGAGAAGCAGCCAGGGATGCGCAAAAGACAATCCCCAAGGCGAATTTGTTGGCCAGAGATCAGGCAGGCTCAAGCTGACCTCCTTTTACGAAGCGCGTCGCTTCTTCGAGCAACAAGCGGCTGTCGTTTGTCGTCGCCTCAAAGCGCGCGAATTTGATCAGGTCGCAACGATTAAGGAATTCCTCGAGGAGCGCTTTTTCATCTGGGGAAAACAACGATCCTGCCGCGATTGCATTCAAGAATTCCACCGATGTCTGTCGCGTCACCGGCAATTGAAACTGGTCTGTGACGTAACCCCGCAGAATATCCGAAACGCGAATGCTGAATTGATACGGCGTGAGTTTTTCGATTTCGCTGCCGGCGCGCTCCAGTTGCGCCAGTGCGCGATCCCGCACTGTCGGAACCGCGAGCGGACGCTGCCGCGAGCGGAGCACAAGCCATGCGAGAAAGCCGACGAGCGCCAGCACCGACAGAACGACGCAGACGATCACCCACGGTTTCAGCAGCGAGTAATCAACCGGTGGCGCAATGTCGTGAAATTGTTCGACCGCGAAGAATACCATGTTTCAAAATAAGGGATCATCGCGCCGCGAGTCGACGCTCACGTCGTCTAAAAAACGATTTCAGCGCAGGTAAATAATCGGCTCCAGTCCACAATGAAATGGCGTCGATATTGTTTCGGCGCAACGTGCGCGCGACTTCCGCACGATGTTCTCGCGCCAGTTGATTAAATCGTGAACGGGTTCCGCGATCTCCCGTGTTCAGTTCGATCTGCTCGCCGGTTTCCGCATCTTCCAGCGTGATGATCCCGATATTGGGCAATGATTCTTCCCGTTGGTCTTCGATCTGAATCGCGATCAAATCATGACGCCGGCTTGTAATGTTTAGCGCGCGCGAGAAGTCCCCGGTCTGAAAATCGGAAACGAAAAAAACAACCGCGCGGCGCGTCACCACCTTATTGAGGTAATCAAGAGCAAGCGTCGGTTCCGTGCCGCGACTTTGCGGTTGGAAAAATAAAATCTCACGAATTAACCGCAGCGTATGCGAGCGTCCTTTCTTCGGCGGGATGAAGAGCTCGACCTGATCGGTGAAAAGAATCAGACCCACCTTATCGTTGTTGTGGATGGCGCTAAACGCGAGAAGGCAGGCCACTTCAGCAGCGAGTTCCCGTTTTGATTGGGAAACGCTGCCGAAATTACCCGATGCGCTCACGTCGACAACGAGCATGACGGTCAGCTCGCGTTCTTCCGTGAATTTTTTCACGAATGCATTCCCGAGGCGTGCCGTCACATTCCAATCGATCGCGCGAATTTCGTCGCCGGGCTGGTATTCACGAACATCCTCGAAATTCATGCCGCGTCCTTTGAAGATGCTGTGGTAATCGCCCGCAAAAGCGGATTCGACCAGAACCTTGGTTTTGATTTCTAAGGCGCGGATTTTCCTCAGGATGTCCGCTGTTTGCAGTCCGGTGTTGTCATCCCGAGCGGAGCGAAGCGAAGTTGAGGGATGCCGTGGCGCAGCTGGAAGCTTCATCGCGGTGGAAACGAGTACATCTCTTCGAATAGATCCCGCCACTCCGGGTTGGATCGTGCAATCAGTGTCTCTTTCTTTTTTCTACTCCAGCGTTTTAGCTTCTTCTCGCGCGCAATCGCACTTTTGGGATCGGGATAAGCTTCGAAGTAGATCACCTTGTGAGCGTTGTACTGCTTTGCAAAATAACTGCCGAACCCGAGCGAATGCTGACTCGCACGGCGTTCCAAATCGTTGGTGACTTCGATGTAGAGCACGGTGTGACGATCGGCATTCGTTAGGATATAAACGAAATAGTTTTGATGGCTCATCCGACGCTTCCCATTTGACGACGGGATCCCTCGGCTTCGCTCGGGATGACGAAAGTCATGGCACGGGCAATCCCGCAAAGATGCGCTCGATGATTGTTTCGCTCGTGACCGCCTCCGCTTCGGCCTCGTAACTCACGATAATCCGATGTCGCAGCACGTCGGGTCCGATGCTCTTCACGTCTTGCGGAGTGACGTAGCCGCGCCCGTTCAAAAAGGCATGCGCGCGGGCGGCGAGAGCCAAATAAATTGTCGCGCGCGGGGATGCGCCGTAACGGACCAGGCCTTCGAGCTGCAAATTAAAGGATGACGGTTCCCGCGTCGCCCAAACGACATCGACAATGTAATCTTTCACTCGATCGTCGATGTAAATGGTGTTCACCACTTCGCGTGCAGCGATGACCTGTGCCGGCGATACCACGGGCGTGACGCTCAAATCGGGCGCCGATGTCGCCATCAAGTCGAGGATGCGGCGCTCTTCGGGCTTGGTCGGATAACCGACATTTAATTTCAACATGAACCGATCGAGTTGTGCTTCCGGCAGTTGATACGTGCCCTCTTGCTCGATCGGATTTTCCGTGGCCAGAACGAGAAACGGATCGGAAAGTGGATAGGTCGTTTCGCCGATCGTCACCTGACGTTCCTGCATCGCTTCGAGCAATGCGCTCTGCACTTTCGCCGGTGCGCGGTTGATTTCATCCGCCAGAATCAGATTGGAAAAAATTGGACCGAGCTTGGTCGTAAACTCGCCACTCCTGGGATTATAAATTAGCGTGCCGATGAGATCCGCTGGTAAAAGATCGGGGGTGAATTGGAGTCGCTGAAATCCGGTTTGAATGCAGGCCGCCATCGTTTTGACGGTGAGAGTTTTTGCCAGACCTGGCACGCCTTCGAGAAGGATATGACCGTTCGCGAGCAGACCGAGCAACAAGCGATCGACCAGATATTTCTGGCCGACGACAACGTGACCGACCTGCTCTCGCAACGGCGGAATCCATTGACTCAGCTCCTGGACCTGCTGAGTGATTTCCTGAGTTGATCTCATGTGTGTGTCTGAGACAGAGTTTCGCGGGAGAATGTTCGATCAAACCTACAAAGTGGCGCAAGCCTCCGGCCTGAGATTTATTTTGGTCGCAAGTGGGACGCTCGCGCCACATTTTCTCCGCGCGTCCGACAGTTCAGTAATATGGGCAAACCGGTGAACGGTTTGGCTTGGCGAATCTGCGCCTCAAGGTAACGCGCGTAGGTTTCGCCAAGCAGCTTCGGATCGTTCACGAAAAGGATGAACTCCGGAGTCGGCAACGGCGAATCGATATTGGCACCGGCTTGCGTCGCGTAAAATAACTTCAGCCGTTTATTTCCGACCATCGGCGGCGGACTCGCGGCAAAGGCCGCGCGGAGAAGTCGGTTAAGAACGCCAGTGCCAAGATGATCACGCGCAGCGCGCCGGATCGAGCGGATGGCGCCGAACAAACGCTCGATGTTTTCTCCGGTGAGCGCGGAAGCGATTACTGCTGGAGCAAAGGGAAGGAAGAAGAGTCGTTCGCGCGTCTCCGCGATCAGCGCGGCAATGGCCGCCTTGGTGTGTCGATGAGGCTTCACCAGATCCCATTTGTTCAGGACGATCAGCGATGGCTTGTGCGCCTTTTGCATGAGCCCGGCGATTTTTTTATCCTGCGATGTCACGCCGCTCGTGGCATCCACGACCAGAACACACAAATGCGCGCGGCGAATTGTGCGCTCCGCCCGCATTACGCTGAAAACCTCCACCGAGCTGGAATGCTTGCGGCGAGCGCGAATCCCCGCCGTATCGATGAGGATGAATTTTTCACCGCTGCGCTCATAGGAAATGTCGACCGCATCGCGCGTCGTTCCCGGCAAGTCGCTCACAATCGTTCGTCGATCCTGCAGGATCGAATTGATGAGGGATGATTTGCCGACATTCGGCCGTCCCACGATCGCGAGCGCGAGAAAATGTTCGTTCTTGGAGCTATTCGAATCGCTTTTCTTGCTCAACGCCAGTTCTGGATTGTCAACTTCTGACCCGACGGCAGGCGAGGGAAGTTGGTCTTCGATAATTTCCACGATGGAAGAAATTCCCCGACCATGCGCGGCACTGGCCGTGATGACTGATTGGAATCCGAGCCGCGAAAATTCACCGGCGAGATCTTCGTGCTTCGGATGGTCGATTTTGTTTACGACGAGAATGATCGGCCGTTTTGATCTTCGCAGAAATCGCGCCAGCTCTTCGTCGATCGGCGTCAAACCATCCTGCGCATCAACGATGAGGAGAATGAGATCGGCCTCCTGCATCGCCACGTTTGCCGCGCTCCGCACTTCACGCAATAGCTGCGTCTCGCCTGCGCCTCCGATGCCACCTGTGTCCCAGACGGTGAACGGCTCGGCGCCGCGTTTACAGATTGCCGAGACGCGATCGCGAGTGATGCCCGGCTGATCGTGCACGATGGCAATGTTGCGGCCAGCCAATCGATTGAAGAGCGCAGATTTTCCGACGTTCGGCCGGCCCACGATGGCGACATTGCGGTCGCGTGCTCCTGACATTTCGTGAGAACTCTTCGCTCAGCTGGCGTTGCTTTGTCCGTGTTCGCCGAGTTGGCGAAAGCCGTCCGTCACATAGATCACACCCGAGACCAGGGTGAAGAACCCGGCTGCGGCCACCACGTAAATCAGCGGGAAAAACCGAAGCTGCAGCATCACCCACGCGATCGCAGTCATCTGAAAAAAAGTTGCGACCTTACCCGTCCACGTTGGTTTGACCTGCACCTTTCCATTGAGCAAATGTAACACCGCGCTCCCGACGAGAATTACGGCATCGCGAGTGATCACGAGCACAGGAAACCATGTCGGAAACCGCCCATATTCCGGATCGACTCGGCTCCAATTGCTGATGCTAAGCGTGATGATGCCGCTGAGGAGCAGGCCTTTGTCGGCAATCGGATCGAGAATTACGCCGAGCGCGCTTCGCTGATTGTATCGGCGCGCAACATAGCCATCGAGACCGTCGCTGACCGCGGCGACCAGAAAAATGATGATTGCAGTGAAGCGTTGCCACTCCAGTGGCTCGCCCCGTTCGATGCTCTGGCCGTAGTAAATTGCCATCGTGACGAACGCCGGAATCATCAGAATCCGGATCACCGTGATTTTGTTGGCGTTTGTCATCTATTGCGCGGCTGCCCAGAGAGTTGAAAGTTTGTGACGGTAATTAGCAAGGATTTTAGACCCCTGCGGTACCCGTGGAAAATCAAACGCACCGCCGTGCGCGCCTCTCGTTTTAACTCGCGGCTCGGCCTAACGATCAAGTCTCGAGCGTCGGAGCGGGCATCGCCGCGGTCGGTCCCGGCACGGCGCCGCTCTTTGCCCGATGTTTCCCTTCGGCAAACTCCTCGATCATCTTTTTGTTGAACGCCGGGATATCATCCGGCTTGCGGCTTGTGACGAGACCGTTATCGACAACGACTTCCTCGTTCACCCAGGTAGCTCCGGCGTTTTTTACATCCGTTTTGATCGCTGGCCACGACGTCATCGTCCTGCCACGCACGACTCCTGCATCGATCAGCACCCACGGTCCGTGGCAAATCGCCGCGACTGGTTTGCCGACCTCGAAGAAATGCCGGGTAAAATCCAAGGCCGCTTGCGTCGAGCGTAGCTGATCCGGATTCATCAATCCGCCCGGGATCAAAAGCGCATCGAACTCATCGGGATTCGCATCTTTCAATTCAATATCGACGTCGAACTTATCGCCTTTGTCCGCATGATTCATTCCCTGAATTTGACCCGACTTCGGCGAAACGATCTTCACGTCGGCGCCCGCTTCCTTAAGCGCATCGCGCGGTTTCGTCATCTCGATCTGCTCAAACCCGTCAGCGACCAGGATCGCGATCTTTTTTCCATCCAGT
>JBDUDH010000067.1:0-24669 GCA_040003015.1 Verrucomicrobiota bacterium
CCGGAGGGCTTTCGGGGCTGTCTAACTATCCTTTGCGTTTGTTCCCGGCCAAGTATTCTCAACTCTAATTCCTGCGGTTTTGCCCGCTGAGCGGTCTTGGCAGGACCCGATAAGATTGAATGGCAGGCGGCAACGTGTCAACGATCCCGCCGACATCCCGCGACGCGACTTACTTTTTGCGCTGCGAAAGATAGGGCTCAAGGTCCTGTTTGCTGCCTCGCATTGCGACCATGAAGTAAACGCCGTTGTGTTCCTGCACGGCGCCTGACCAGCCTTCGCCTTCAACGTAGTGCCAACCGGAAAACTCCGGAACCGGCGTGTGGCCGCTCGAACCGCGCTCTGTGGCGAAAAGGAAAAACTGCATCCCGCTTTCAGTTAACCCGACTTGGGCGATGCGGTGACCGTCTTCGTCCTCAAAAACGCGGGCGCCTGTCGCGCGAAAATCCGCGAACCCGATCGGGACATCGAAATGTTCGAGTTGATACTTCATGAAAAAATAATCACTGAGATTAATGGCGTCTGTATTGAGAGTCTCGAACTGCGAGCGCCGCGCGGATTTCGCCACAACTAGCAATTTTTTCGCGACGGCGGAGCCAGGAAAATCGTGCAGGTGCTCCATGAAAGTGAAAACAAAAATGGCAGCCATCACGAGCAAAGCCAAACCGATCGCCAGGATCGCTGGCTGAAGGGCGGTTCTCATCCAGCGGTGTTTCTCAGCTGCGAACAGGTTTTCACTGGCGAACCATTGTTCGATCTCCGCAGGAATCGGAATGTTGCCGACGAGCGCAGCGATCGCGCGATCAAAATCTTGCTGTCGATTCAGTTCCTCTGCACTGACCGTCTTGGCGCGTTTTAGCGCCGAGCGCATCGCGCGATCGTTATCGACGGCTTCCGTGATCGGCGCGCACTCGATCAGTGCACGCTTGCGACGCGAGATTCGGGGCCGTTTCATTCAGCGTCTGTCGTTGCCTTCAACCAGGCTTGAAATTGAGAACGTCCCTGCGCAATCAACATCGCGAGTTCATTCACCTTCAGATCGAGCAAACTTAAGATTTTACGATAAGGAAATTCGTTCAGATAAAACAACGCGAGCGCACTCCGCTGCGGTTCTGGGGCGGCCGAAATCCAGGCGGCCAGCTGCGCAGGTTCCAGTTGCGCGATGCGGGCCTTCGCATCGGTTGAGAGAACTTCTTCGGCCCGGGGCGCGGGCTCCGGCTGCACGTCATCCTTCATGGCATAAAGGCAACGGCGGCGTGATTCCGCAAAAAACCAAAGCCGATCGTTCGGGAGGTCGCCGTGCGAGGAGCGGAAAGCGGCTTCGCGAACGGTACTTTGAAAAGCTTCCCGCGCTTTGTCTGCATCGCCCGTCATTAAAAAACAGAAGCGATAAAGCTGGGGCAGAGTCTCGCTAAAGCCAGGAAGAGGTTTCTTTTGCAAAATAGGATTTGAAAGAGATCGCGAAATCGTCACTTGCTTCGCGCCACCTAATATCTTCGTTAGGCTACGAGGGAGTGCAACCGCGTGGCGACTTCGACTGCATTTTCCCGGCTGTTAAAGGCGGAAATTCGGAAGTAGCCTTCGCCTCTTGAGCCGAACCCGCTCCCGGGAGTGACAACGACGTTCAACTCTGTCAACATTTGATCGAACATTTGCCAACTCGTTAGGCCAACTGGTGTTTTCACCCAGATGTAGGGAGCATTGACGCCGCCATACACGAACAACCCCGCGCCTTCGGCCGCTTCACGCAAAATTTTCGCGTTGCCCATGTAATGATCGATTAACGTCCTGACTTGCTCACGGCCTTCCGGACTGTAGATCGCTTCCGCACCCCTTTGCACCGGATAACTGACGCTGTTTGCTTTCGTGCTCCAGCGCCGATGCCAGAGCGAATGCAATGGAAACTTCCGGCCATCCTTTGTGCTGGCAAGCAGCGCCTTTGGCATGACCGTAAACCCACAGCGAACACCAGTGAAGCCACCGCTCTTGGAGAAACTGCGAAATTCAATCGCGCAGTCGCGCGCGCCGGGGATCTCGAAGATTGAGCGCGGGATATTCCGGTCGCAGATGTAAGCTTCGTAGGCCGCATCATATAGCAAAATCGCTCCATGCTCCTTCGCGTAGACCACCCAATCTTCGAGTTCCGCGCGCGACGCGACCGCCCCAGTCGGATTATTGGGAAAACAGAGATAGACAATGTCGACGTGCCCCGCTGGCGGCTGGGGAACGAATTTATTTTCGGCGAAGCATGGCAGGTAGGTAATTCCTTCGTAACCGCCCGCGCTGTTAACTGGTCCGGTGTGTCCGGCCATCACGTTGGTGTCTACGTAGACCGGATAGACCGGATCGGTGATTGCGATCTTGTTGTGATCGCCGAGCACGTCGAGGATGTATCCACAGTCAGGCTTCGAACCGTCTGACATGAAAATTTCATCGTCAGCCATCTCGATTCCTCGATCGCGATAATCGTGCTGCGCGATTTTGCTGCGCAGAAATTCGTAACCTTGTTCGTGACCGTAACCGCGAAAGGTTTCGCGATGCCCAAGCTCCTCGACCGCTTGATGCATCGCCGCGATCACTGCCGCCGGAAGCGGTTCCGTCACGTCGCCGATGCCGCAGCGAATGACGCGGTCTGCTACACCGGAGTTCGCGTCGCAGAAGGCTTTGACCCGCCGCGCAATCTCGGGAAACAAGTAGCCAGCCTGGAGCTTGAGATAATTTTCATTGAGGTACGCCATGGTAGCCGCAAAAAAAATGGAGGGACGCGCTCCGTCGCGTCCTCCGACCATGCGATGACACGGAGGTCGTCCCTCCAAATAGGGGGTGCCGCGTTAGTAGTTCTTCGCGACCGCGTCCCAGTTGACCACGTTCCACCACGCTTTGATGTAATCAGATCGGCGGTTCTGGTAATTGAGGTAATAAGCATGCTCCCAGACGTCGAGTCCGAGCACCGGTTTGTCGCCTTGCATCAATGGGCTATTCTGGCTCGGAGTGGAAATAATTGCGAGTTCTCCTGACTTATTCTTAATCAGCCAGACCCAGCCACTGCCAAAACGCCTGATGCCGGCGTCCTCAAATTTCTCCTTGAACGCAGCGAAGCTTCCGAAGGTGGATTTAATGTCGTCGGCGAGTTTGCCTTTCGGTTCGCCGCCGGCCTTCGGGCCCATGATTTTCCAGAAAAAGGAATGATTTGCGTGTCCGCCGCCGTTGTTGCGTACGGCCCTGCGAATTTTCTCCGGAACCGCGTTCAGATCGCTGATTAGCTCTTCGACCGGTTTCGATTCGAGCTCGGCGTTGCCTTTCATCCGTTTGATCGCTTTGTTAACGTTAGTGATGTAGCTCTGATGGTGTTTGGTGTGATGTATCTCCATCGTGCGCGCGTCAATGTGCGGCTCGAGCGCATTATATGCGTAAGGTAATTTCGGTAATTCGTATGCCATAATGATTTAAGTATTAACTCGGATCGGGCCGAAAAACAGCTTTTTTTGCGCACTTGCGCCCAGAGATCACTTACCAACCCAGCGATAGAAGCTCTGGTAATGGCCGATGCCTGTGCGGTAATTGATGTAGGTGGCGAGTGCCAGCAGAGGAAAATTCTGCCGATACATGTCATACTTCAAATAGAAGACGCGCGGGAAGCCTGTGCCGGTAATTTGCGGTTCCTCCCAAGCGCCGTTGCGCTTCTGCGTGGATAACAGGTAGCGCAATCCGTGCTGCACGCTCGGCCGATCGAGATCGCCGCACGCACAAATACCCATGAGCGCCCAAGAGGTTTGCGATGCGGTGCTTTCGCCTTTGCCTTTCAGGTCCGGATTTTCGTACGACGCGCAGGTTTCACCCCAGCCGCCATCGTCATTTTGACAACTCTCCAGCCAATCGCGGCCGCGCAGGATCCAATCCTGCGTCATGTTTTGGCCGATCGCGCGCAATCCGCGCAACACCTGCCAGGTGCCGTAGATGTAATTCACGCCCCAGCGGCCATACCACGACCCATCGTCTTCCTGCGTATCGATCAAATACTGAATCGCCTTCCGTACGCAATTGCGGCCGGGATTAAAACCGATGTACCCAAGCAACTCGAGCGTGCGCGCGGTCAGATCGCTGCAAGTGGGATCAAGGATGGCGTTGTGGTCGGCGAAGGGCATGTCTTCGAGCCAATGCCGCGTGACATCCTTATCGAAAGCAGCCCAGCCACCGTCGCGACACTGGAAGCTGAGTTGCCAATCGAGTGCGCGCTGAAAAATCTCGCCAAGCGCTGCCGGCTCGTTCGGGCGAACGAGACGCAACGCCATCAGAACCATCGCGGTGTCGTCAGTGTCCGGATAATAAACGTTATTGTATTCAAAAGCCCATCCGCTCGCTTCCGGATGGGGATTATTCACCGTCCAATCGCAGCGGACACGCACCTCTTTGTCCACCAGCCAGGCAGCGGCCTTCTGCAATGCCGGATGTTGTGCCGGGAAACCTGATTCGGCGAGGGCAACGACGTTGATCGCTGTGTCCCACACTGGCGAGAGGCAAGGCTGAATACGGAAATCTTCGGGGGTATCAACAAAAAGACCAACGAAGTCTTTCATCGCTTTCTTGTAAACGGCGTGTTGGTTCGAATAACCCAACGCGCGCAGCGCAATCATCGAGTTCAGCATTGCCGGAAAAACGGCTGCCAGTCCATCGCTCCCCTCGCCGATCCGTTCCAGCATCCAGCGTTCCGCTTCCTCGAGCGCGCGCTGACGCAACGGACGGCGCCCTAAACCGTCGAGGAATTTCAAGACGCGATCCGCGCGCAGAAAGAAATTACGCCAGGCCAGGAAGCGGCCGTCCCGCGGCAAGGTAAAGTCATTGTGTTCAGTACCAACCGGGTAGAGCTCGTGCAGTTGCTTCTCTGCCGGCAGCTCCCGCGTCGGCTTGAAATGATTGATGATTGCAAGGGGCACGAGCATGGCCCGGCTCCAGGACGACATTTTGTGAATGTTAAAAAACGACCAGCTCGGGAGAAGAATCATTTCGACCGGGATGGCCGGAAGATATTGCCACGGAAATTGCCCGAGAAGCGCCAGGTAGAGCTTGCTGAAAGTATTCATCCTCGGGATTCCGCCGAGGCGCAGGATGTTCGCGCGCGCTTCCTGCATGAATGGCACGTCGGAGCCGTGGCCGGCCAGCTTTAGCGCGAAATAGGCTTTCACCGAGGCGTTGATTTCGCTTTGCCCGCCATAATAAATATTCCAACCGCCATCTGAAAGTTGCCGCTTCAGAATGTGACTCACGCAACGCCGCTGGAGCGTCTCGTCGACTTCGCTGAGCCAGTGCATGAAAAGCACGTAATCTGAGCAAAGGGTGCTATCGACCATCAGCTCGCCGATCCAATGACCGTCGGGCTTTTGCTGTCTGAGCAGGTTCTCCTGCGCGCGTCCGACCGCTACAGCGAGTTCTTCGCTCGATGCCGCTTGGAACGGCTCCTCTTTCGGGAGAACTCTCGGGAGGTTGATGATGTTCGCGGCAGCAGTACGCATTCTTCCCACTACGAAGCCTGCGCGGTTAGCTCCGCCTTTTTACCGGTGAGATGTCCGTTTCCAGAACTGACACCGTTGAAGGCTGCAATTTCATTGCCGCGGCCGGTCGGTTTCGGTTTTGCGCCGAAGTTAAACTTCACGGTTTTCCAAGTATCGCCTCTTTGCGCCTGCAAACCGAGGCTCGCCGTCGGCTCATACCCGCAATGGACCATACAATTCTCACAGCGACTGTCTTTGGCTATGCCGTTCTCGACTCCATATTTTTCCCATTGCACCTTTTCGAGCAATTCCGCGTAGCTCAAATAGTGAGCATCGGTCATCAAATAACAAGGGCCTTTCCAGCCGCGAATATTCCGCGTCGGAATCGCCCAAGCCGAGCAGGTCAGATCGCGCTTCCCGGCGAGGAATTCGAAGTAAATCGGGGTGCCGAAGAGTGTATATTTGCTCATCCATTCTTCAATTTTCTGAAATTTTTGGATCGTCATCGGACGCGTCAAGAAGAAATTTTCCGGCCGCAAATTAAGCCGCTTGATCATGTCTTTCTTCGCGGCGTCGTATTCGTACCCGGGCGAGATGGTGTGCCCGTCCACGCCGAGATCGGAAAGAAAATCGAACATCTGCTCGATCTCCTCCATGTCGGTTTCTTTATAAATGGTGGTGTTGGTCGCGACCTGGTAGCCGAGTCGTTTCGCCATCTTCATCGCGAGCATGCATTCCTTGAAGACGCCTTCGCGCTCGACAATCAGGTCGTGCGTTCTCTCGAGCCCGTCGAGATGCACGTTCCAATACATCCATTTGCTCGGCCCGATCGTTGGCTTGGCCGGATCTTTCCGATCTTTCCGAATGTCGCCGGCATCTTTTTCACTCAACAAACCAGCCGCGAGCAATTCAGAAATTTTCGCCTTAACGAATGGGCCGCGCTTCAAGAATTCTCCGGCGAGCCATTCGCGCATTTTTTTGCGCATGAACATCGCGTTTGTGCAGACGTAAACGATCCGCTTCTGCTCGAGCAGACCTTTGACGAGCGCTTCGATTTGCGGATAAATCAGCGGTTCGCCGCCACAAATCGAAACCATCGGTGCGTTGCATTCCGCCGCCGCGCCCAGACAATCGTCCAAGCTCATGATGTCCTTAAGCGAAGTCGAATATTCCCGGATGCGGCCGCAACCGGTGCAGGTGAGATTGCAGGTATGGAGCGGCTCGAGTTGGAGAACGGTCGCGAAACGCTTGGTGCCACGGAGCTTGTGCGCGACAATGTAAGCAGCGATTTTAGTGGTCAGCGCCAGCGGGAACCTCATAAGAGCGGGAAAGTATCAACACCTTCGCCCCTGTCAATAAGCGGGGCCCACTTAAACAATACTTCATTTGAGAATGCCACGAGCCAATTTCTTCCCGGATGTCCGCTCAACAGAACGCGAACGTGAACGTCGCTGTGGTCGGTGCTTCGCCGAAACCGGAGCGCTACTCAAATCAAGCGATCCGGCTGCTGGCGCAGTACGGTCATCGCGCGATCCCGATCAATCCAGCCTTCGATGAGATTGAAGGCGAAAAATGTTATCCGAGCGTCGGGTCAGTTCCCGAACCAATTAATACGGTCACGATGTATCTCGGTAAAGCGCGTTCCGATCCGCTCAGCGCAGAGATTATCGCCAAAAAACCGGCGCGTATTATCATGAATCCGGGTGCTGAGAATGATGATCTCGGCGCGAAAGCGCGCAAGCACGGCATCGAAGTCGTGGAAGGCTGTACGCTGGTGATGTTGAGAAGCGGGACGTTTTAGTGCGTTTGCCAGCCGCGGCGAATTAAGCTGATCGCGATCGCGGCCAAGAGAAGTGCGATTAATTTTGAAACGCCGCGCAATCCTTGCTTGCCCATCCAGCGCGTGAAACGCTCGGCGTTGCAAAGTGCGAAGGCAACGATCGCCAGATTCACCAACAGTGAGACGAGAGTGTAGATAAGACCGACACTGTCGATCAAAATGAGCAGCGCAGTCAGCAAGGCCGGACCAGCAATGAGCGGCATACCGAGCGGGACAATTCCGAATTCGTCGCCGCCGCCATGATCATGCGGAGCGAAGGCGACCAATTCGCGGACTGCGAGACAAAGCAAAATCAAGCCGCCGGCAACTTGAAAATCGGAAACGGTGATCCCGAGCGCGGCGAAAATAATCTTACCCAGAAAAATAAAACCAATCGCGATGCAAAGGCCGGTGAAAATGCCGAGGAACGCTTGATGTCTTCGTTTTTCGGGCGAAGCGCTCGTACCCAGTCCGACGAAAAGCGCGACCAGACCGATGGGATCGATCGCGACGAAGAGCGGGATGAACGCGAGGAGGAATTTTTCGGTGAGAGATTGCATGGAGTTTGAGCGTCGTTAGGCAATTTTCGCCTGCCGATTCCGCTTTACCGCCTCACGCTTCTATACAATCTTCCCATTTCCATCAATCCCACTGTATGAAACCTTTAGCGATCGTTCTCGTTTTCTTGAGTTTGTCTCTTCCGCTCCGTGCCGAGGAATTAAAAACAGTGAATGATTTTCGGGACGCCGCTGCCAAGGCCAACGCCGTATTGACGATTCCCGATTGGCCGCAGACGCCTGAAGCCATCGATTCGGTTGTGAAAGACGCCATCGCAAAAGCAAACTCGGCGCTCGACCAAATCGGCAAACAGGACCTGAGCAAAGTCACATTCAAGAGCACGGTCGTCGCGCTGGATGATTTGAGCTACGATGCCAGCCTCGCCGCGAACAAGGCCGTCATCATCAAGGAAACGAGCACGAACGAAGCGATGCGCACCGCCGGCGAAAGCGCGGTCAAGGTTTTCCAAGAATGGGCCGTCGGCATCGATTATCGCGAAGACGTTTACAAAGCGATGAAAGCCTTTGCCGACACGCATCCGAATCTTTCCGGCGAAGATAAGAAGTTATTCAAGGAAACGATGCGCGATTATCGCCGCGCAGGGTTGGATTTGCCGCCGGAGAAGAAGAAGGAGGTCGAGCAACTGCGCAAAGATTTGGCGAAGCTCGGGACCGATTTCGATTCGAACATCGTCAACGCGAAGGCGCCAGTCGTGTTCACAAAGACGGAGCTCGATGGATTGCCTGACAGTTTCTTTTCCTCGCCCGGCATCAAAACCGGCGACGACGCCTACACCGTGATGGCGAACGTCACCTGGCAATTCATCGGCGTCGAAGAGAACGCGAAAAGTGAAGCGACGCGCAAAAAGCTTTACGTCATTCATGATTCGCTCGCCAGAAACACGAACGTTAGTGTTCTCAATCAAATGCTCGCGTTGCGGAACAAGATCGCGCTGCGACTCGGTTACAAAACGTGGGACGATTTCCAAACCGAAGTGAAAATGGCGAAAACGGGCGCCGGCGCGAAATCGTACATCGACAATCTCGTCTCGGGCATCCAACCGAAGTTTGCCGCCGAAGTCTCCGCGTTGCAGAAAATGAAGGCGGCCGATATGAACGATCCCGCCGCCAAGATCGACATGTGGGACTGGCGCTACTACAACAACCAGCTCGTTAAGCAAAAATACACCGTCGATAAGGAAGCGTTGCGGGACTTTTTCCCGTTCCAGAAAGTACTCGAGGGAATGTTCAACATTTATCAAAGCATCTTCGGTTTGAAGTTCGAGAAGATCACCGCGCCGTACAAATGGATTGACGATCTTCAGCTTTATCTCGTGACCGACGCGACAACGAGCGAGCCGCTCGGCCTGTTTTATCTCGACATGTTTCCACGCGAAGGAAAATTCAATCACTTCGCCGAGTTCGAAATCGTCGGCGGCAAACTGCTCCCCGACGGAAAATATCAGCGCCCGACCGTGGCTCTGCTTTGCAATTTCCCGCCGGCGACGGGCGACAAGCCTTCGCTCATGACGCATTCCGATGTCGAGACGCTATTCCATGAATTCGGGCACGCGCTGCATACGATCACGACGCGCGCGCACTATCGTCGCTTTGCCGGAACGAATGTGCCCGGAGATTTCGTCGAAGCGCCGTCACAGATGTTGCAGAACTGGGTTTGGGACAAAAAAGTTCTCGACACTTTCGCGGCCGATTATCGCGATCCGTCCAAAAAAATCCCGGCCGAGATCATTCAGAAGATGAATGACGCCAAGCTTGCGACTGCGGGCGTGTTTTATCGGCGACAGTTCGCCTTCGCGTCACTCGATCTCGCATTGCACGGCGCGCATCCGGAAGATGCGCCGTACGATTGCGTCGCCATTTCGAATCCGATTCTCGAGAAAGTTTTTCTGCCGATCGATCCGAGCACAACGTTCGTTTCCTACTTTGGGCATCTGAATGGATACGATGCCGGCTATTATGGCTACGCTTGGGCCGACGCGATTGCCGCCGATATGGCAACGGTGTTCGAAAAAGCGAAGGATGGTTATCTCGACAAGCAAGCCGGGATGCGACTGCGCAAAGAAATTTATGAGCAAGGCGATTCGCGCGACGTGACGATGTCGATCGAAAAATTTCTCGGCCGTAAACAATCGGTGCAGCCGTTCCTGAAAAAGCTCGGCATCGGCAAAGAAGAGAAAAAGAAAGCGCCGGCCGGCCCGACCAAAGAAAATCCCTAAAACGTCTAACCCATCCATTATGCTTGTCATCCCGAGCGGAGCAAGGGACCCTCTCAAACCATATCCAACGTAATTTGCGAGGTTCTTCGCTGCGCTCAGGATGACACGTTCCAGGCAGCCTCTTCACAAAGCATGGCAAATTGGAACGGTTGTCACCGCGCTGATTGCTGCGATCAGCTTTTCTAGCTGCCAGCGGGCCGAAACCAACGTCGAGAAAGGCACGCGCCTTCAGGTTCTGCACAAAGGCAACGGTCGCGAGGTGCAGGATCTCGATCCCCAAATTGTAAATGCGGTCAGCGCCGGTAATATTTTGTCGGCGCTCTTCGAAGGTCTTGTTGCGGAAGATCCACATGATCTTCATCCCGTGCCCGGCGTGGCCGAGCGCTGGGAAATTTCAGCAGACAATAAAACCTACACGTTCCATCTCAGACACAACGCCAAATGGTCGAACGGCGACCCGGTCGTCGCGCGCGACTTTATCGATTCTTATCATCGCATTCTCTCCCCCGCGCTCGCTTCCGATTACGCTTACATGCTCTACCCGGTCGCCAATGCGGAGGCCTTCAGCAAAAATCAGCTCCGCGATTTCGGCCAGGTCGGTTTTCGCGCGACAAATGATTGGACCCTCGAAATCACGCTGACGCATCCGACCGCTTACTTCCTGTCGCTCCTCAATCATTGGTCCTGGTACCCGGTTCATCTTCCCACAATCAAAAGGTACGGCGCTGCTTTTGAGCGTGGCAGCCCCTGGACAAGACCGGGGCGCTTTGTCGGCAACGGACCGTTCACTCTGGAAGAGTGGCGCTTGAACGATCACGTCCGCGTAAAAAAAAGCGCGACCTACTGGGATAGCCAACATGTAGCGCTCAATGGCATCGTCTTTCACACGATCGATAGCAACGATGTGGAAGAACGCGCCTTTCGCTCCGGGCAGCTGCATGTCACCGATACGATCCCGGTCAATCGCATCGACCGCTACCGGCGCGAACATCGAGACCTCCTCCGCATCGATCCTTACCTCGGCACCTATTTCTACCGGGTGAACGTAACGAAGCTTCCCCTGAACAATCGACTCGTTAGGCAAGCGCTCGCCATGGCGATTGATCGTCAAAGCATCGTAAACAATATTGCCCGCGGCGGGCAGCTTCCGGCATCCTGCTTTACCCCGCCGAACACCGCTGGCTACACCTGCGCCACCGGAATTCCTTACGATGTCGACCAAGCGAAAAAGCTTCTCGCGCAAGCAGGTTTTCCCGATGGCCGCGGTCTGCCACCCATCGAAATCCTCTTTAACACGTCGGAGAATCACAAGCTCATCGCCGAAGCCGTGCAACAAATGTGGCGAAAAAATCTAAACGTCCGCGCCACGCTTTTGAACCAGGAAGAAAAAGTTTACTTCGATTCGCGGCGGCAAATGAATTACCAAGTCATTCGCTCCACCTGGATCAGCGATTACAACGATCCAAATTCTTTTCTCGATCTCTGGATAACCGGCGGCGGCAATAATCAAACCGGTTGGTCGAATCCGCAATATGATCGTTTGCTTGCCGAGGCCGGCCAGACGGCCGATCAGGCTGCGCGTTATCAGGCGTTTCAACACGCGGAAGCAATCCTGCTCGACGACGCACCGATCCTTCCCGTCTATTTTTACACGCACGCCTTTCTGATTCGGCCAGGCGTGAAAGGCTGGTATCCCACGATCCTGGATCATCATCCTTACAAATATGTGCACCTGGAATAACGTTGACAGTCGCTGTTATCATTCCGAGCGAAGTTTCGCCATGCGAAAGGAAGTCGAAGAATCTCTAACTTTGTTGGATTGTGCGTCCTCGGAAAAGGATGAGAAATGTTTCGACAGCTCAACAGGACAATGAGGAAATAAATATGAACCTGATCGCACGCTTCTTAGTTGGGATTTCTCTTTCCTGCACGATGTCGCTCTTAGCAGCCGATCAACCTCCGCCTCCTCCGCAAGCCGCCCTCGACCAAATCACGGGCGACGGTCTCCTTGAGCACATCAGAGTGCTTGGATCGGACGAATTCGAAGGCCGCGCGCCTGGCTCGAAGGGCGAAGAGCTTTCCATCAAATATATTGTCGCACAGTTCCAGAAACTGGGATTGAAGCCGGGAAACCCGAACGGCACTTATCTTCAAGAAGTGCCAATGGCTGGAATCAAAGGCGCCGTTACCGCCGCGTTTACGGTGAAGGGCAAACGCATGGAGTTAGAAGTGCCCGATGAATTTGTCGGCTTCACTTCGCAAATTAAGTCCGGGATTAAAGTCCACGATTCCGACGTTGTCTTCGTTGGCTACGGGATCGTCGCGCCAGAGTACGGCTGGGACGACTTCAAGGATGTCGATGTTCGCGGAAAAACGATCGTCGTGCTGATCAACGATCCTGCCATCCCTGATTCGAACGATCCGTCGAAACCCGACGAGAGAATGTTCAAGGGAAAGGCGATGACCTACTATGGGCGCTGGAGCTACAAATACGAGATCGCGGCGCAGAAAGGAGCGGTCGCAGCTGTCATCGTCCACGAAACAAAACCTGCAGCCTACCCATGGTCCGTCGTCGTTAACAGCAACGCCAAGGAAAACTTCGTCATCGACGCGCCGAACAAAAACATGGATACCATCCCGGTGCGATCATGGATCGCGCTCGATGCCGCAAAGAAACTTTTGGCCGAGAGTGGACTCAATTACGACGAGTTAAAAGCCGCGGCTTTGAAGAAAGATTTCCGCCCTGTCTCGTTAGGCGCGAAAGCGGATTTAAGCATTCGAAATCAAATTCGCACCCTTAAATCGCATAACGCGCTAGCCAAACTCAATGGCGCTGATCCAAAGCGGAAAGATGAATATGTTATTTACAGCGCGCATTGGGACCATCTCGGTCGCAACCCGAAACTAAATGGCGATCAGATTTTCAACGGTGCGCTCGATAACGCTTCCGGGGTAGCTACGATCCTCGAAATCGCGCACGCTTATACGAAGCTCGATCCTCCGCCAAAGCGGTCGATTCTTTTTATGGCGACAACTGCTGAAGAAGCGGGGTTGCTGGGCGCGAAATTTTACGCCGAAAACCCGCTTTACCCTCTCGATCACACCCTCGCGGACATCAATATCGATGGCGTGAATCCCTGGGGCAAAACACGTGACGTCGAAGACATCAGCTACGGCAACTCCACTCTCGACGAGCTTCTCGCCATGGCCGCGAAGCGGCACAATCGCGAGGCAAAACCGAACAGCGAACCGGAGAAAGGCGGATTTTATCGGGCCGATCAATTCGAGTTCTCAAAGCTCGGCGTGCCGTCGCTTTACCTGAGCAGTCGGCCCAAGAATTTCATCGGCAAGCCGGCTGACTACGGACAGCAAAAAAGCGACGACTACACCTTGCATCGTTACCACCAGGTGTCCGACCAAGTCGATCCGGCGTGGGACCTTTCCGGCGCGGCCGAAGACGCCCGGCTACTTTTCGAGATCGGTTATCAAGTGGCGAATGGCGACACCGATCCGACTTGGCTGCCGGGCAGCGAATTCAAATCCAGACGCGACAAAATGATGGCGCGATAAGCGACAGCGTCGTCTTACTGCCGGTAATAACTTATGGTTTCCACGACCAAACGCTCGCGCTAGATGCGCGCTTAAACGCCGCAAGCTCCAGATTCGCTCGGCCTGAGAGGCAGATATATTGAATATTGACGGTATAGACATCGGAACCATCGCCAGCAAGATGGGGACCAGAGACCACTCCGATGCGAGCATTTTCTATGGCTATAAGTCATCTCATAAATGGCATTGTCACTTTAAGCGTATCGAAAAATATCAATCTACCTTGTCTTTGTTCTTGAAGTCCTTCGGATGAAACTTCCTCTGCCGATCCTTAGCGTTCTGATTGGCTTGGCCGTTCTTCTCTTCGGCCGCAAATTGTTTTGGTTGTTTGTGGCCGCTGTGGGATTCGCGATTGGAATCGAAATCACGCCGCACTTGATGCAGCACCCGCCGGCGTGGCTGGCGATTGCCGTTGCACTGATCCTAGGATTGATGGGAGCGCTGCTTGCGATTGTGTTGCAGAAATTCGCAATTGCCGTGGTCGGATTTCTGGCCGGCGCGCGCTTGGCGATCATGATTGCGGGGGCGTTCTTCGTCGAATACGCGCACTATTATGGAATCACTTTTTTGATCGGCGGAATTTTGGGCGCGATCCTATTGCTCGTCTTGTTTGATTGGGCATTAATTATCCTCTCGTCAGTGGAAGGCGCGCATCTGATCCAAAATGCGATCCAATTGCCACCGACCGGTGCAGGCATTTTTTTTGTCGCGCTCGTCGTCCTGGGCATCATCGTCCAGGCAGCGATGATGGGCAGGGGGCGAACTTAATTTGTGAAGTCCTTCGGTGCGCTCAGGAATGAAGAAGGTTTGTAAAATAGCTCTAATGGCGGAAATGCCTGACGCCGGTGAAAATCATTGCCACTTTGTGTTCGTCCGCGGCGGCAATGACTTCGGCGTCACGCACTGAACCGCCGGGTTGGATGGCACAGGTCGCGCCCGCTTCCGCCGCCGCAATCAATCCATCCGGGAATGGAAAGAAAGCATCGCTCGCGACGGCGCTGCCTTTGAGTGAAAGACCGGCTTCAGTCGCTTTCCAAACGGCAATGCGCGATGCGTCCACGCGAGACATCTGTCCAGCGCCGATTCCAAGGGTGCGATCAGCGCCCGCGTAAACGATCGCGTTTGATTTTACATGCTTGACGACGCGCCAGCCGAAAAGCATCGCCGCCATTTCTTTTTTCGTGGGCGGACGTTTTGTGACGACTTTAGTCTCGAGCCCTTTTAACTCCGCCGTGTCCTTCTCTTGAACGAGCAAGCCGCCGCGAACCGAACGGACATCGAGCGGCGTTTTCTCGCTCTCCCGAGGGCTGAGCAATCGGATCAGCCGCAGGTTTTTCTTTTTTTGGAGGAGCGCCCGCGCATCGGGTTCGAATTCCGGCGCGATGATGACTTCGCTGAAAATTTCGCTGATTGCTTTTGCCAGGGAAAGAGCAAGCGGTCGATTGCAAATGATGATGCCGCCAAACGGAGCCTGCTTGTCCGTCGCGAAGGCTTTCATCCATGCTTCACGCAAATCGTTGTCGCTGCCCACTCCGCATGGATTGGTGTGCTTGAGAATGGCGATCGTCGGCTCCGCGAATTCGCTGATCAGATCGCTCGCCGCACTGATATCGAGGATGTTGTTAAAGGAAAGTTCCTTGCCGTGTAGTTTCTCAAAACACTCATCGAAGTTTCCGTAAAGCGAGGCCGACTGATGCGGATTTTCGCCGTAGCGAAGACGCGTGACGAGCGGCAATGCAAGCGAGAACGATGCGTCGGTGGTTTGTTTTTTGTTTAAAAAATTGGCGATCGTTTGATCGTAATGCGCGGTGGTGACAAAAGCCTTGATCGCGAGGCGCTCGCGCAGCTTGAGCGTCGTCTCGCTGTCGTGATCGCGCATTGTCTCCAGAACTTCATTGTAATCGCCAGGATCGACCACGACTGTGACTGATTCGTAATTTTTTGCGGCGCTGCGCAACATGGAAGGCCCGCCGATATCGATCTGCTCAATTGCTTCCGCAAGGGTCGCGCCTGGCTTGGCGATCGTCGCTTCGAAAGGGTAGAGATTCACGACAAGGAGATCGATCGGCTCAAATCCGCATTCGCGCGCGGTCGCTTCGTGCTCCGGATTTCCCCGAATGTAAAGCAATCCGCCATGCACCTTCGGATGGAGCGTCTTGACGCGACCATCGAGCACTTCGGGAAAACCTGTAAAACTGGAAATCTCACGCGCCGCGACCCCGTTGTGCCGCAACAACTCGCCGGTGCCGCCGGTGGAAATGATCTCGACGCCGAGCTTGTCGAGTTCCCGTGCGAATTCTACCAGGCCGGTTTTATCGGAAACGGAAATGAGCGCGCGGGTGATTTTCATTTCGGCAACAGAAAATCAATTCACCAGTATCGCAGCGAAGCGATCACGCCGCGCCTTTCGGTCGTCGCTGCACCAACACAGAAGCCGCGATGTAGGTAGCGAGCGCGAAGAGCAGCGAGAATCCGATGGAAATGGAGTAAGCGGGCAAATGGCTGACGCCAGGATCTGATGCGTAAAGTGCGCGCCGAACCGCCGCAACTCCGTAGGTGACCGGATTCACGTGCACTGCCCAGTAAATCCACGAGTGCGGATTGGTCACCGGAAACAATGCGCCGGACAGCATCCAGAGCGGAATCAAGAACACATTCATGACTGCATGGAATCCTTGTGTCGATTCCATCGGCCAGGCGACGAGAAAGCCGAGGCCGGTCAAACCCAGGCCGACGATGAAAAGTGTGCCCAGGCAAATGGCCAGACGCAGAAGCGTAATGTGAATTCCGATAAAGGGCGCGAGCAGCAAAAAAATGAGGCCTTGCAACATCGCGAGGGTTGTTCCCCCGAGCACTTTGCTGCAAACGATACTGCCGGGGGAAATTGGCGCGACCAGCACCGATTGCAAAAAACCTTCGCGTCGATCTTCGATTATCGAGATGGTCGAGAAGATCGCTGTGAAAAGCATGATCAGGATCAGCGTTCCCGGGAAAAAATATTCGAGATAATTCATCCCGCGCGGAGCGGAGCCCATTCGGAACGACGGACCAATCCCCGAACCGATCACGAACCAGAAGACGAGCGGCGAAAGCAGCGCGCCGATGATCCGGCTCCGCTGACGATAGAAGCGTACGATCTCGCGTTTCCAGAGAGAAAAAGTCGGCAAAAAGAAATAGGGCGCGCGAGCAGACGATCGAGAGTCGTTAGGCGCGTGCATCGTTCGACGGGAGCCCTGCAAAGGAACTCCGGCGCTTAGCGTTCAAGGACAATGTGCTTCGCGGCAGGATAAAGCACGGGGCAGCAGCCAATCGTTTCGCAAAAGGCCTTGCTGAAATGACTGAGGCTCGAATAGCCCACTTCCGTAGCCGCTTCGGTGACGTTGTAATGGCCCGAGCGGAGCAGTTCCGCGGCGCGTTCCATGCGCAAATTGCGCAAGTATTGAGGAATGGTGAGACCAACCTCACGCGAAAAAATCCGGCTTAAGTAAAATGGGCTGCAACCGACTTCCTGACCGAGCAATTCGAGTGTGGGCGGATGAGCTAAATCGCGCGCGAGCAATTCCTTCGTGCGGGCGACGCGATCGCGGGCGACTTTTTTTTGCCGCATGCAGAAGAGCTCGGGATCTTTCGGCTCGAACAAGAAATGCGCCATCAATTCCAGCGCCTTGCTTTGATACCACAGAATTTGGGCCGCCTTCGGAACGGGCGGGTGCACAAGAGTTGTAACCAGGTTGCGCTGATCCGCGGACATAGGGCGAGGTTGCCCCACCGCGCTGCGCTCGATCGCGGGATAAATAAGATCGCGCATCGCCGGCTCGAGATCGCCTTCACATCCTCGAAGTTGCTCTTGAAGATGGGAACGCGAAAATTCCAGGGTGACGAATTGATGACGATCGCGCGCCTGCCGCGAGGCGGTCAACGGTTCATCCACGATCGCATAATAGCCGGAGTTGCCGGGCAGATAATCCATTTGCGAACCGCTGGTTCTTCCGACTGCGCCGCGCCCTTCGAGATTCAAGCAAAACTCGATGCTGCGCGGATGAAAACTGCGGCCCCAATCGAGCGGCTCATCGGTCTGGAAGTCATGCCACTCGAGATTCACACCCATCCGTTCGAAGTCGCCATAAAGCTGCCGCCAACCCGGATGCACGCTGGACCATGCGCCCTGTTCAGGCAGCGCTGTCGTTTTGGAATCCATCGCGCTATTTTGAATGGCGAACCGGAGAAAGCAAGAGCGCGTGTGAGCGCAAATGCGGTGTGGTCATTGGCCGGGAAAAGCCGATTGCTGCTCCAGCGCTGACCGATCCCAAACACCCGCGTCCGCTGCCGCTTCGTAGGTGCTCTGCAAAAAATCGAGCAGGACTGAGTCGGGCGAATCTGCCTTCCGCACTTCGTCGTACGGAAGAATAAATTCGTGCAGAGCCGAGCTATAAAACGCAGCGTTTGGTTTCACTTTGGCGACGGAAAAGCCGCTCGGTTCCGGGTAGGCGTAGGAATAGAAAACCGGTTTCGGCATCGCCGGAGCTCCCGGCCAAAAACCGCAACTGCTTACTTCGTGCGAATAAGCTTCGCGCGTTACGGCGTCGGGCAAATGCGGCACCCCACCGGGATGCTGCGGAGCGCGGCGACCCGAGAAGCGGGTGACCGCCAGGTCGAAGCTGCCCCAGAAAAAATGCACCGGGCTGCACTTGCCGATAAAGTGAGCGCGAAATTCCTTGAAGATGCGGTCGGTCTGCAAGAGCACGCGCCAGAATCGGTTCGCGTACTCCGCGTCATAAGCCGCATGTTTTTCATCCTTCGAAAATGGAATTGCCTCTTCCACCTCGTTAGGCATTTCGGAAATCTTCACCTCGAGATCAAGCTCGCGCAACGTTGACATCACCGCGCGATAAAAATCGCGAACAGGCTGTGCTTTGAGAGAAAGCTGCCGCTTCCCGCCGTCATTCCGCTCGATAATCAGGAGATGATCGATGAAATCGAAATCAACCTGGAACGTCCGCGCACCGTGAGGCATGGGCGAGGTGGTCAGGCCGCGCGATGTAACATACAGCGTCACGTGCCACGAGTGATTGACCCATGGTGTTTGTGTCAACCGGATCTTGCCGACGATTTGCGTCCACATATGAAGCGTGGCGCAAGTGTCCTTCCATTCATCGAACGGAAGACTCGGCCAGAGCATGGCGCGATCCGGATCGGACGTTCTACCGGGTTTTGACATCACTCTAATTCAACAAATGTGGAGCGAACTTCGCGTTGATCACAGAACAAGGCCAATGCGGATTGAAAATGAGCGCGGGCTCAATCTCCCCTGATGAAATCGGCAAACGAACGCCGCACGTTGTGAAAAATTCGTTTTGTTTCATCCCGCGTTTCGCGAAAGACGCGCTTGATTCGCGCCTTGATGCCATCATCGTCCGAGTCTTCATCCGTGTCCTCAGCATCTTCGGTTTCTTGCGATTGGGTAATGATCCGTTTTCGGTTCCCGCCGCTGAACATCCCTTCCACGCGCGTAACACTACCGTGATTCGCACCGATATAAATCGTGCCGAGCGATTCGCCGGAATCGGTTTGGAGACTGACGATCCAGACTGGATTTCCGCGTTCATCGTTGCGCAAAGCGTAATTAGCGGTGGAAAACACGGTGTCTGATCTTTCCGCCGTGTGCCGCGCCACGGTGTAGGCGCCGCTCGAATCGAGATTGAGGCGCTCCGTGTCGATGATCGCGCCTATGGCGGGGCCAACGGCGGAGCGCACCGGCGTACGCTCGGAGGCGACGCGGCCGTTTTCCACTTCAATTTCACGAATCCCGCCGCGCGCAGTCGGATCGTCGATGAGAATCCTCCAAACTTGCGGCTGCGGATCGCCGTTTACGCCGGTAACAGAGATGATATGATTCACGTAGTCGCGCTTTAACTGCGTCCCCACGACACGAAGAGCCTCGTAAGCAGTTTGGGATTCCTGCGCCAGCGCGGGCGCGGTCGAAATCAGCAGCGCCATCCACAATCTCCACATGTCGCAAAGGAACAACGGATCGTGCCCGTGTCCACCGCCTTCTGCGCGACGGCCAATCACTCGTTGCATGTCGCCGCGAATTCGTGAGCTTCGAAGCTTGAACGCGTGCGCTCGTTTGTTTAGGCCTTCGTCTGGCTAATGAAGAAGAAGATTGAGTTCTCCAGCCACACCGCCAATCTGGCATTGATGCGCAATTTCGTGCGCGGTTTTCTCGAGGCCTACCCTTTTTCCGACCGGGAATGCACCTTGATGGTGCTCGGTGTCGATGAAGCTTGCACCAACATTATTCGGCACGCCTACCACCTCCGCGACGATCAACTCATCTCGCTTTCCCTCGAGGGATTGAACCGCTGTGTGCGGATGCGACTGCGCGATTATGGGAAACAATCGCCACGCCATGCCATCAAAGGTCGTCCGCACGATCTGATCAAACCGGGCGGTCTCGGGTTGCACTTGATCCAAAACGCGTTCGACAAAGTCGATTACATTTTGAAAAACCGCGGGACCGAGTTGGTGTTGACGAAAAATTTGGAATGACGAGATGATGAAACCGCCTGAACCCGATCCCGCTTTCGAGATATCGCTGCGGCCGCCGATGTTCAGCGAGTTCACCGGCCAAGTGAAAGTTTGCGAGCGGTTGGAAGTGTTGGTGGAAGCCGCGCGAAAACGCGGCGATGTGCTCGAGCATATCCTGCTCAGCGGTCCGCCCGGCTTGGGCAAAACGACGCTGGCGCATATCATTGCAAACGCCATGGCGGTGAACATCAAGAATACGAGCGGCCCGGTGATTGAAAAAGCGGGCGAGCTGGCCGGGCTTCTGACCAGCCTCGAAAAGGGCGACGTGCTTTTTATCGATGAGATCCATCGGCTGCAACCGACGATCGAAGAATATCTCTACCCGGCAATGGAAGATTATAAGCTCGATATTATCATCGATCAGGGTCCGCAGGCGCGGAGTTTGCAACTGCGCTTGCCGAAATTCACACTGATCGGCGCAACCACTCGTGCCGGGATGTTGAGCGCGCCGCTTCGGTCGCGTTTCGGGATGAGCGCGCGCCTGGATTATTATCACGCCGACGAGATGCAGAAGATCATCCTGCGCAGTGCCGGTTTGCTCGGCGTAGAGATCGATCCCGCCGGCGCCGCCGAAATTACGACACGGACGCGCGGCACGCCGCGCACCGCGAACAATCTTCTGCGCTGGGTGCGCGATTACGTCCAGGTGAAAGCCGACGGCCGCATCACCGCTGAACTTGCCGATCGCGCTCTGACGATGCTCGAGATCGATCGCGACGGTTTCGATCAATGGGACAAACGCATCATCGAAACGCTTATCCATAAATTTGATGGCGGGCCCGTCGGCTTAAATTCGCTCGCCGTCGCCGTGGGCGAAGAAGCCGGCACGCTCGAGGAAGTAAATGAGCCGTACTTGATCATGGAAGGCTACATCAAACGGACGCCGCAAGGCCGTGTGGCGATGCCGCATGCGTATCGCAAATTGGGATTGAAACCCCCGACCGGAGCGCAGAGCGAATTGTTTGGATCTTGAGGACGACACGCCTTCCCGTCATGTCGAGCGCCCTCGAGACATCCCGCAGCGCGACCGACCGGTTTCAATACGGGATTGAGAGCCCGGCCTCGCCTTCGGCTGCGTTACGACCTCGACGTCGCTTGCAATGACGCGAATGGATGATCTGTTTGGCAGCGCCGCGAAAGTGCTGACGGTCGCCGAATTGACCCGTGCGATCCGCGGCACACTCGAAACAAAATTCGGCGCGGTTTGGGTGCAGGGGGAAGTCTCGAACTACAAAGCGCACTCATCCGGGCATCAATATTTCACACTTAAAGACTCACGGGCGCAGATTTCCTGCGTGATTTTTCGCAATGCGATGGGGCCGCTGCGGAGACCGCTGACCGACGGCGCACAGGTGCAGGTTTACGGGCAGATTTCCGTTTTCGAGGCGCGCGGACAATATCAATTGAGCGTGCAGATTCTTCAGCCGCGGGGTCTCGGCGTGCTCCAGGCAAAGTTCGAGGCCCTCAAACGCAAACTGGAGGCGGAAGGCTTGTTTGATCCGGCCCGCAAACGCCCGTTGCCGAGACATCCACGGCGAATCGGCATTGTCACTTCCCCGAGCGGCGCGGCCATTCGGGACATGTTAAACGTTTTGGCGCGGCGCGGACGAAATCTGCAGATCCTGATTAATCCCGTGCGTGTGCAAGGCAGCGGAGCAGCGACGGAGATTGCGGCAGCAATTCGAGAGCTAAGTTTGCCTAACGAGAACTGGACGACGCTCGATGTACTCGTGATCGCGCGCGGCGGTGGCAGCATCGAAGACCTTTGGGAATTCAACGAAGAAGCTGTGGCGCGCGCGATCTTCGAATCGACGATTCCAATCGTTTCGGCGATCGGACATGAAATCGATTTTACGATTGCCGATTTCGTGGCCGATTTGCGCGCACCGACGCCGAGCGCCGCGGCGGAATTGATCGCACCCGATTCCGCGGAACTCACGCGACGGCTTTCACAGATGGCGAATGCTTTGCGCGGCAAAGTCGAAGAAGCACTCTTGAATGGGAAAAAGCAATTGGCGTTCATGATGCGCGGCGTACTGCGGCGCGAGCCGCAAAGGCGAATTGCAGAGGCGTCGCAGCGCATCGATTTACTCGGGGAGGAGCTTGCGCGCGGGGCAGTGGCGCGCGTCACAAACGATCGACAGCGCATCTCCGCGTGGCTGGCACGATTGCGTGAACGCCGGCCGGACCAGATGATCGCTTTGCGCCAGCAGTCAATCCATTCTCTCCTGGCACGACTATGTGAGATCGCAAATCGACGAGCCCAAACGGATGCCCTTCGCTTGCGGCGCGCCGCCGCGATGCTGCGTTTGCTTGCGCCGGAAGCGACGCTGGAAAGAGGTTACAGCGTGACCATGGATCGCCATGGCAACATTCTTCGCTCCTCTTCCGATATTGAGTTAGGGACCGAGATCTCGACGCTGCTAGCTGGTGGCAGCAAGCTGGGCAGCCGTGTAACGAAAATAGATTGACTACAAGTCATGTCATAAATGAAGCGAGGCGTTGCTCGGGAGTTCCATGGCCGCTGCCAAAAGATAGATTGCCGGAGGGACACCCTCTGCGGCGTCCCTTATCTGGCCGCGATTTGGGACGGGACAGAGCCCGTCCCTCCAACGCACGGCTATTTATGAGATAACTATGGCTTCTACTCTTCCCACCACACGGCCCACCACGCGGCGGACGTTCTGGTATTGTGTCTGTCTCGCTTTGGCGGTTTTGGTATTGTACTGGCCCTTAACCAGGTATGGCTTCGTTAACTTCGATGATGATAAATACGTTGCTTCGAACCCCCCCGTCCGAGCGGGATTAACCCTGGAATCAGTCCGATGGGCCTTCATGGCGGGACACGCCAGTAACTGGCATCCGGTTACGTGGCTGTCGCACATGCTGGATTGCCAATTGTTCGGCGTCAACGCCGGAGCGATGCATTTGGTCAACGTGCTGTTCCATACCGCGAATTCGCTGCTGCTATTTCTTCTGCTGCGGCGGGCGACAGGACAGGAAGGCCGCAGCCTTTGCGCGGCGGCGCTCTTTGCGCTGCATCCGTTGCATGTAGAATCGGTTGCCTGGATCTCGGAGCGGAAGGATGTCCTAAGCACGTTATTCTGGCTCCTAGCTACATGGTGTTACGTCAGCTATGTCTTGGAGTCGCGACGCAAGGGTTACTGGCTTTGTCTTTTGTTTTTTACCCTTGGGTTAATGGCAAAGCCCATGTTGGTTACACTTCCAGTGGTGTTTTTAATCATGGACTACTGGCCTCTACAGCGCTTTTCGCGAGCAAGGCTGCGACCTTTACTGATGGAGAAGCTGCCATTTCTTTGCCTGAGCATGGCTTCGACTGTTGTCACCTTTTTTGTTCAACAAAAGGCCGTTACAAAGCTGGACGAGCTTTCTTTCACCTCCCGTATGTTGAACGCGGTCATTTCTTATCTGGCCTACCTCGGTAAGACCTTTTGGCCTGCGAATCTGGTTATTTTTTATCCCCATCCCATTACTTATCCGGCTTACCAAGGAATCTTAAGTAGCGTGGGACTGGTTTTGATCACAATAACGGTGTGGTGGCTGCGCTATCGGCGGCCTTACCTGATCTTCGGCTGGTTTTGGTATGTGGTTACTTTGCTGCCAGTGATTGGCCTTGTGCAGGTCGGCTCGCAAGCGATGGCAGATCGCTATAGTTACGTTCCTTTGATCGGAATATTCGTCGCGCTCATCTGGGGTTTGCGTGACTGCTTACGCTACTTCGCGTGGAACCAGGCTTACTCAGTGACTGGCGCGTCGCTCGTCTTCGCCGCATGCGCGATAGCGACTCATCATCAGCTTTACTATTGGAAGGACAGCGTAACTCTCTTCAAACACGCTCTCGCATCGACGACCGGGAACCTGGTGGCGCATATTAACCTGGGCGCAGCCCTCATGGGCGAAGGCAAAAATAGCGAAGCACTGCAGCATTACCTCGCGGCCGTGAAGATCAAACCAGGCAATGCCAAGGCGCATTATAATCTCGGAATCGCGCTGGCCAGCCTTGGACGCATGGACGAAGCGATCAAGCATTACCGCATAGCGCTGCTGATCGACCCAACCTACACCAAAAGTCTCAGGGCCCTGGCGGACTCCTTGCTGAGGAGCGGAAAGACATCTGCGGCATTGGCGCATTACCAGAGCCTGTTGAAGACCGAGCCAGACAACGCAGACGTGCATTTTATCGTGGGCAATACCCTGATCGGCGGAGGAGATGTAACCGGCGGAATCAAACACCTGCGAGAAGTAGTCAGGATTGAGCCGAAGAATTTCGACGCTCAGCTCAATCTCGCCAGCGCCCTGGCGAGTCAGAATAAAGTGGAAGAAGCGATTGCTTCCTACCAGAAGGCGTTGCA
>JBDUDH010000084.1:0-7425 GCA_040003015.1 Verrucomicrobiota bacterium
CGATCGGTGGAAGAGGAACGTGGAGGCGGCCCAATCTAAGGCGTCGAACAAGGACGTTTAACCTTTTTCAGGTTAGACAACGGGCCCACGCCACGTTTCAAAGCGTTTATTTAGTTTGGTGATGTGTTAGGTCGTCGCTTTCTCCGATGCAGGCAACCGCTGGCCGCTCTGATGCGTACCTTTCACATCACTTCCTGGCAATCCTCAGTTCTAGCGCACTGCTATATGTGAGTTACATATAGCAGTGCGCTGAGACGAAAATTAATTTCAGCGCAAGCCGACAGCGGCACGCACGCGCTGCATCACTTTGTCTGCGACCTCGTTGGCGCGCGCGGCTCCGCGCGCAAGGATGTTATCGATGTACGAGTTGTCGGTCAGGATCTCTTCGCGACGTTTGCGCATCGGAGAAAAGTATTCCCAGAGCTTTTCGAAAAGCTGTTTCTTGAACTCGCCGTAACCGGTGCCGCCTGTGCGGAATCTTTCCTGCATCTCTTCGATTTCGTTTTTGGAAACGAAGAGCGAATAGAGCTGAAAAATTGTCGATCTTGCCGGTTCTTTGGGCGCTTCAATTGGTGTCGAGTCGGTCACAATGCTCATGACGCGCTTTCGCGTTTCTTTTTCGTCGCCAAAGATGTCGATGGTGTTGCCGTAACTCTTGCTCATCTTCTGACCGTCGATTCCGGGAACAGTTTCGATGGCAGCTTGGATGCGCGGCTCGGGCAACTTGAAAACCTCGCCGTAAATCTCGTTGATCTTGACGGCGATATCCCGCGTCATTTCGATGTGCTGCTTTTGATCTTTGCCGACCGGCACGATGTCGCTGTCGTAAATCAAAATATCGGCCGCCATCAGCACGGGATATGTAAATAAGCCTGCCGATGGCGACATGCCACGCGCGAGTTTGTCTTTATAAGAATGCGCGCGCTCGAGCAAACCGATTGGCGCGACCGTTGATAAAATCCACGCGAGCTCGGCGACTTGCGGCACGTCGCTTTGCATGAAAAGCGCGCCGCGCTCCGGATCGAGACCGCAAGCCAGGAAATCGAGCGCAACTCTTCTGGAGTTTTCGCGCAACGTCCTCGGATCTCGCACGCTCGTGAGCGCATGATAATCGGCGATGAAATAAAAAGTTTCGCCTTCGGCTTGCAGCGCAATCGCCGGCCGCATCATGCCGAAATAATTTCCAATATGAAGAATTCCGCTGGGTTGAATGCCGGAAAGAATGCGCATGGGATCCGAATGGGAGATTCGCGGAAAGAAGAGTTCGATCTCTTCTCTCGCATTTTTGCTGTTTCCGCAATCCGGTTTGAAAACCTGGCCTCGCTTTCGCTCGTGGCCGCGCGATCCGAAATTGCTGGCCAATGCGAGAGAGGCTCATTTACATAAGCGGTTATGCCTGCGTTTGCTCATCCTGTTTCCGTGGTCACCGGCGGCGCAGGGTTTCTTGGCTCGCATTTGACGGACCGACTTTTGGCCGAGGGTCATCGGGTTATCGCGGTCGATAACTTGATCACCGGTCACCTCACGAACATCGAACATCTGGCGGGCAATCAGAACTACCGGTTTATCAAGCAGGATGTGACCCGGTACATTTTTCTCCCGGACGAAATTGATTACGTCTTTCATTTTGCCTCGCCAGCGAGTCCGATCGATTACCTGGAGCTGCCGATCCCCACGCTCAAGGTGGGCGCGCTCGGGACGCACAATACGCTTGGCCTCGCCAAATCGAAGAAGGCGACGTTTTTTCTCGCTTCCACTTCGGAATGCTACGGCGATCCGCTGGTGCATCCGCAGAGGGAAGATTACTGGGGCAATGTCAACCCGATTGGGCCGCGCGGCGTTTACGATGAAGCAAAACGTTTTGCCGAAGCGATGACCATGGCCTACCATCGCTATCATGGCATTGATACAAAAATCGTGCGGATCTTTAATACTTACGGACCGCGCATGCGTTTGCGCGACGGCCGCGTGGTGCCGGCTTTTATCGGTCAAGCGCTGGCCGGCATCCCGTTGACAATTTTTGGAGACGGCTCGCAGACGCGCTCTTTCTGTTACGTCTCTGATTTGATCGACGGAATTTTTCGCCTGGCGATGAGCGATTTTCACGAGCCGGTAAATATCGGCAATCCCCGCGAGATGACGATCAGACAATTCGCTGAAGAAATCATTCGGATCACGGGGACAAAGTCCGGAATCGAACATAGACCTCTCCCGGTGGATGATCCGAAGGTGCGACAACCCGATATTTCCCGCGCCCGAGAAATTCTTGGCTGGCAACCGCAAGTCGACTTCGACGAGGGGATCACACAGACGATTGAGTATTTCCGGACCTGGGGGGAGCGGAGCACCGTCCGCTAATTTTGCCTTCTCGCTTTTTGGATGAGATTCTCTTCAAACCATCCCGGCATGATTAATCCCTTCCTCTTAGCACTTCGCTTTTGACTTATTATTAATTCTCGACTTTTCTTTGTCGCCTCATTGTCTCTCTGTTTCCAGAGGTTTTGTTTTAAACAAGGATGAAACTCCATTTGCGCCGCTTTGCTGGGATCGCTCCGAGCAGATCGAGTCGTCGGCCGCTTGTTGATCTCCGTTCATGCCCGCCTCTCCTCGTATTCTAGCTCTCAACCTTGGCTCGCAGACTCTTGGGCTGGCGGAGTTTCAGGCGCAACCCGATGGGGGAATGGTCTTGAACCGCTGCGAGCTGCGCGAGGTTCTGATCGATCCGGTCGCTGACGGAAATCGTGACGCGCGGATTACCGAGACGCTGCGCGAGATGTTGCATGAACTGAGGCTGAAAGGCGGTCCGGTCAATTACGCTATTTCAGGTCAGGCGGTTTTCGCCCGTTTCGTCAAACTGCCGCCGGTGGACCAAGAGAAGGTCGAACGCATCATCACCTTCGAAGCGCAGCAAAATGTGCCATTCCCGATCGAAGAAGTGGTTTGGGATTATCAACTCGTGGGCGCCAGCGGGGCCGACAAAATCGAAGTCGTGCTGGTTGCGATAAAATCGGATCTCCTCGAGCGCTTGAATGAAGCGGTCGAGAAAAGTGGTTTGCACACCAGGTTGGTGGATGTCGCAACCATGTCGCTCTACAACGCCTTTCGATATAATTACGGTGATCTGACCGGCTCTTCGCTGCTAATCGATATTGGTGCCCGCACGACCAATCTCTTGTTCGTCGAGCCTGGAAAAGTTTTCAGCCGAAGCATTCCGATTGGCGGAGGCTCGATCACATCGGCGATCGCGAAAGAATTTAACGAGTCGTTCACGGCCGCAGAGGCGAGGAAGAAACGCGATGGGTTTGTGAGTTTGGGCGGTGTTTACGCGGAACCATCGGATCCGAACGTGGCGCGGGTTTCAAAAATCATGCGCAACACCATGACTCGTCTCCACGCGGAGGTCGCTCGCTCGATCAGCTTTTATCGGGCGCAACAACAGGGAAATTCGCCAGAACGAGTTTATCTCTGCGGCGGCACTTCCAGCACGCCGTATGCGATCGAATTTTTCCACGAGAAACTCCAGTTGCCGATTGAATTTTTCAACCCGGTGCGCAACGTCGTGGTTACAGATAACGTCATGCGCGAGCAAGTCGCCCGTTCGGCGCATTTGCTGGGCGAACTGGTGGGACTCTCCCTTCGCAACATAACGACCTGTCCGATGGAATTGAATCTCCGCCCGGCCAGCGTCGTTCGTACGCAGAAGTTTGAGGAGCGACGACCGTTTCTGGTCATGACTGCCGTCTGCTTTCTTCTCGGCGTGCTGGGGTGGACTTTCTATCTCGCGCGCGCGGCCGCCTTGAAAGGAAGAATCAGCGATGCGTTGCAGGTTAAAGTCGATCGGATGCATGGCGTCGAAACCCGTCTCAATCATTTGCGCAAAGAAACCGGCGCGCTCGACGCCGTCGCCACTCCGCTATTTACTGCGATCGATGAACGCAATTTCTGGCTGGCAATTTTGGAGGATTTGAATTCGCGCCTCCCGAAACAGGATATCTGGATCACCGAACTGGTGCCGACCTCCGGAGGAATGCCTCTGAGCGGAGCGGGCGTTGGGCCAACGGCCACGCCGATTGCTCCGACGCCAGCCGCATCTTCGTCCCCAGGGACGATTGACGGAGTCCTCCTTCGCGGTCTTTATCTTTTCAATCCCCGACAACAGGAAGTGGCGGTGGATTATTTCCGCAACCTGCTCAATTCCCCGTATTTCGTGATTGATCCGACAAAGCAATCCGAGGTGATCAAGCCGAGCACTCCTACCAATACGGAATGGGCCTATCCGTATGAACTGCGACTCAAGCTACGCCGGCCGCTCCCAATGCCATGAACTGGTTTGAGCAGAACAAATTTCTCGGCTGGTTCTTGATCGGGCTGACACTCGGCTGTCTGGGTGTCGGCTATTTTTTCTTTCGCGCGAAGGCATCGTTCGATGCTGAAAGCGCGCGGTTTAAGACGACCGCGGCAGAATTAAGACGGCTCGAGAGTCTCACTCCGTTTCCGGATGAATCCCATTACCAAAAGGCGAGCGCGTTGGCCGACGCCTACAAATCATCGCTGGCTGCGCTGCAAGAGGAGATCAAATCACGCGAGTTACCGCTCGCGCCGCTCGCGCCTAACGAGTTTCAAACCAAACTCCGGCTGGCGGTCGTGGCGACCAGGGAAAAAGCTCGGGCGAACAAGGTCAAATTGCCGGACAACTTCTTTCTCGGTTTTGATGAATTCGCGACGTCGCTCCCAAGTGCAGAGGCGGCGCCACTGCTCGGGCGGGAGCTCAAAGCGGTTCAGATGCTCATCAACATTCTGATCGAAGCCCATGTTGATTCGATCGGCGCTTTGCATCGCGAGCCTATCGCACAAGAACGCCGCGCGGCGAGCTCAGTTCCTAAATCACCGCAGCCGGCCGGCCGAGCGCGGGGTGCGCTCGCGGCGTCGTCTCCAACGCCGGCGGCGTCTCCAACGATGGTCGAGAGCAATCCAGTCTCGGTTACGTTCGCTTCGTCTCCGAGCGCTGCGCGCAAGGCGTTAAATCAAATTGTCAGCGCGAAGGAACAATTTTTCATCATTCGCACCCTGCATGTTCGCAATGAAAAAGAAAAGGGACCGCCGCGCACCGAGCCCGTGGAAGCTCCGTCGCTTTTCAATAACCCCAGCGCCAATAAATCAGCGGCCAATACTGCTTCTCCTGGCGCCACTCCGGAGGCGAGAACGGTAACTTTCGTCGTCGGCAACGAGCACATCGAAACTTCGGCTCAGATTGAGATCGTGAACTTCAAGTTGGCGCAGCCGGAGACGCGTTAAAAGCGATGAACTGGATTCGTGCCAACTACGACCGGGCCGCACTGATCGCGGCTGCTCTTTTTCTGTTCCTCGGCGCGGTCTCAATCTTTGTTCGCGTCGCGAATTTTCGCAAGAGCATCGCGGGAATTCAGATGCAGTCATCGTTGCCGCCGCAAAGCTCGAAGGAAAAAGCGCCGGAGGTGGAACAGGCGAAACAAAAGCTGGTCGGGCCGGCGCAATGGACATTCAGCGGGCGCTCCGGCCTTTTTGTGCCGGAACAACATTTCATCGACGCCAATGACCAGCCCACGACATTGCAAAACACACAACTGCACCCGCCGGTGCCTAACGAGTGGCTGGAAGAAGCCGGCCTGCCCATCACTGAGGGTGACGTGCTCGAACAGGATCCCGATGGCGACGGTTTCAATAATCTGGATGAATGGCAAAGCCACACCAATCCGATCGATAAAAATTCCCACGCCGACTACATCACCAAGCTAAAAATGATTTCTCTTGCCCAGGAACCCTTCCGGTTCATTTTCTCGTCCTGGGTCGGGGATACCTACGCGATCAATACCATCGATCGCAGGCAACCGACGCAATTTCTCAAAATTGGCGACACCATCCGCGGCACCCTGTTCAAACTGGTCAAGTTCAAAGAAAAAGAGGGAAAGGGTAAGTTCGGCATGCAGGTGGATGTTTCCGAACTGACACTCGAAAACGCCGAGAACAAGGACGCGATCACCTTGACCAAAGGAAAAACAACGACTTCTCCGGAGTCACTTGCTAATTTTCTTTACACCTGGGGCGGCGACCAGCGATTCTCCGCAAAAAAAGGTCAGGAATTTTCCTTGAAACCGCAGACGGAAATCAAATATAAGCTCATCGACGTTCAGCCAGATAAGGCCATCCTTATTAATACACAGAAGCCCAACGAAGAAATCGACATCGGTCTGCTCGGCCCGTGACGCCGACGCCCATCATGCATTCTACCCATCGAACCGTTCCTCATATGACTACATTCTACCGCAACATTTGTATTGTAATTCCCGCGCTCATTTTGGTGTGGCAGTTACCGCTGGCCGCGCAAAATATGGCGCAAAATGTGCAGAATATCGCCGAGCGAGAAATCGCACGCCGGCAGGCGGGCGTAGCCCAGGGCAAGGCGGCACTGGAACGCGGGCAGGACGCAATGAAGAAGAAAGATTTTGCGAAGGCGCACGAAGAATTCCGCACCGCGGTCGACTTTCTTCCCGACGCGTTGGCGACGGCACAGCTGCACGATGAAGCGGTCAATGGATTTTGTGATAGCGGCGTCAAACTTGCGCAAGAGCGGGTGGCGCAGGGTAAAGCCGGGGAAGCAGACGCCATCGCGCGCGAAATTCTGAGCGACCGGTACGATCCAAACTGCACCGCGGCGCAGGCCTTTATCACCCACAGGCAGACCAGTACCGTGGCGCAGAGCGACAAGCAGATCGAGACGCGGACGCAAACGACTTCGGTCAATCGGACGATCGGGCCGGCATTTCTAAGCAAAGTTGAAGAAGTGAAGAGCCTTCTCGCCGACGCTGAAGCGTACTATCTCGCGGCGCGTTACGACCTTGCTTTTAAGAAATATGAGCAGGTGCTGAACCTCGATCCGTACAACATCGCGGCGCGGCGCGGCGAAGAGAGAGTCAATCTCGCGAGGACGCATTACTCAGAAGAAGCCTACAACGAAACACGCTCGGAGCAGCTTTGGAAGGTGCAGAAGGGCTGGGAGGAACCGGTTCGCCAGTATGGACAAAGAGTTGGAGGGATTAGCGATTCCGTCACTCGAGACGTCAGCGGCACGGCCCGAATCAACAACAAGCTGAACAGCATCATTATTCCGAAAATTGAATTTCAGGATGCAAGCGTTCGTGAAGCGATCGACAACGTGCGGCAGCAGGCCGCGGCCAATGATCCGGATGGCAAAAAAGGGGTGGATATAGTGGTCGGGAGCAACGTGGAAGCCGCTCCGGTCGTGGTCGAACCTGCCGCACCGCTTCCCAACGCGTCGCCTGGAGCCAGTGCCGCTCCCGTTCCCGTCGTTCCGGCGCCGATTGGACAGGGCGGGCGAATCACAATTTCGCTGCATGACATTCCGTTAGGCGAAGCGCTTCGCTACAT
>JBDUDH010000047.1:0-24550 GCA_040003015.1 Verrucomicrobiota bacterium
GCCATCGGATCGACGATCTCATCGTGATCGATGATCACCAAATCCCAGTCGGCATCGTCGATTCGCAAGACCTCACCCGCTTGAAGTTGCTCTAAGCCGCGTTGTCATCCCGAGCCGCGCAGGGGCGAGGGACCTCAGAATTTCTGAATGGCCACACAATGAATGAAAGCGTCATCAAACGCCCTGTGAGAGGTCCTTCACTTCGCTCAGGATGACACGGTTGCTTTAGCGCTCGGCGCGTGCAACAGTCGCCGCTCCCGATTCAACGCTCTAACCCTTCAACGTACTCCCATGGCAGCAGCGAATGATCTCCGCAAAGGCATGGCGATAAAATACAACGGCAATACCGCCATTGTCCTCGACGTGCAGCACCGCACGCCGGGAAACCTGCGCGCGTTTGTGCAAGCGATCATCCGCTATATCAATACCGGCAAAAGCGCCGATGTGCGTTTCGGTTCGACAGACAAAGTCGAGACAGTCGATATCAACCGCAGCACGCTCGAGTTCAGCTACAAGGACCACAGCGGATACCATTTCATGGATCCGAATACCTACGAGACGATCACGCTAAACGAGGGCTTGCTCGCGGAAGCGAAGGATTATCTCGTGGAAAATCTTCCGGTGGAAGTGCTCTCCACAAACGGCCGGGCGGTGCAAGTGGAACTGCCCTCCTCCGTAAATCTCAAAGTGATCGAATCGCCGGAAGGCGTGCGCGGCGATACCGCCAGTAATGTCACCAAACCGGCGTTGCTCGAGACGGGGAAAACGGTCAACGTGCCGCTCTTCATCAACGAAGGTGAAACGATCAAGATCGATACGCGCACCGGCGTTTACATGGGTCGCGCCTAACGTCGCCCTCGCTCAATTCTCTTCGCCAGCCGACAGTCCGTGCGCGGGAAGTAATTTCCCCTGATGGTGTCGATCCATCTATATTTGATCCTCAAATCCGTCTGCGCATAGAAGCAGCGAATTGGAATTAATGAGCCGCGCTTCCCGACATCGATTGCGCCGAAAGCCCTCGCGGCGCGTGAAGGTTGCCTCCCACGTCGTGCGGACGAGCCGCCCGCGTCCTAATTCGACTCCGCTCACCATTCCGACACGGTGGCTGAAATTTATTGTCGCGCTTTTTCTTCTGCCCGGCTGCGCCATTCTCAGTCAGACATTTTTCACTTCATTCGCTCGGGCGACCGTTTCGGAGAAGCTCTGGACCGGGGAGGAATTTTGGTTTTTCTCGCTCGGTGTTGTTCTCTGGCTAATCGCGTTTTTTGGTTTGTCCCGGCCGGTGCTCGTGTATGTCTTCGGTCATGAATTGACGCATGCGCTTTGGGTCTTGCTGATGGGTGGACGCGTCAGTCGCTTCCGGGTCGGGCGCGATGGCGGGCACATTTTGACAGACAAAAATAACTTTTGGATCGCGCTCGCTCCCTACTTCATTCCGATCTACAGCATCCTCGCGATCGCCATCTACGGATTGCTCAGCCTCTTTTTCGAGATGCAGCCGTACGGTCGGTTACTCTATGGAATTATCGGCGTGACGTGGGCGTTTCATTTCACGTTCACCTGCTGGATGATTCCGAAAAATCAGACGGACCTGAGCGATCACGGCACCTTCTTTTCGCTCGTGGTTATTTATTTGCTCAATCTGGTTCTGCTCACGGTCATGCTGATCATCGCGTCACCTGAGATCACCTTCGCCAGCTGCGGACGCGACATTGTTCAGAACATCGCGGATTTCGCGCATTCGATCGTCGAGTTCCTGAATCGATTTGTGCAAGGTACCGGTTACGGTTGAGCGTTCGTCAAAACCGCGAACGGCAGCGTGGAGAAAATTTGCGCGAGAGCGAGCAATGAGCTTTGCAGATCGATCTTTGCGCTCGTGAAGATGTCATGTGCAATTTTGTTCTCAAATCCCTCCGGTAATTGCACGCTGGTATCGCCCCAGCGATCGCCGAGCGGCGGAAAGCCGATACGCGATGTTAACCGCGGCGCCAGCACCAGAATGAATCTGTCTTCGTGTTTCCGCGCGAACGCAACGCAACATTCCGCAAATATTCCGGCCACCGACAGCGGAAGATAGCTTCCGGATTGGAAAAGCTCGAGATGGTTCCTTCGGAACAGGAGCAGCCGCTGCGTGGAGAACAGTTTGATTCGGCCATCCGGCCAGCTCGCCAGCAATTGCGCTGGATGCGCATTTTGCAATCCATCCAGCATCTTCTGCCGGCGTGCGTAATCGACCGGTCGCCGATTGTCCGGATCAACCAGGCTGTACTCCCAAATTTCATTGCCCTGATAGATGTCCGGCACTCCCGGTGCAGTCAGTTTCAGCAGCAGTTGCGAGAGCGAATTGATTGCGCCAAGTCGCGCGATCTCTTCGGCAACAGGAGTGAAGCTCGGCAGGAATTTATTTTTCGGAGACTTCTCGAGAATCCGAGAGACAAAATTGCTCATCGTCGAATCCCATTGCTCGTTAGGCCGAATCCAACTCGTGTTCACCTTTGCTTCCTTCAAGGCCTTCGCCATGTATTGTCGAATCCGATCGATATATTTTTCGCGAGCATCGTCCGGCATCTCTCCGAAGGGCTCTGTCGGCCACGTGCCGAGCAGAATCTGGTAAAGCAGATATTCCTCGTTCGGGTCGGGCGCTTCCGCGTCGTCGATTATTTGCTTAAACGGCCGATTCAACGTCCGCCACCGGCTCAAGGAGCGGCGCCAGACCTGCGGCATCTCCGAAATCGCGACCATGCGCGCGCGTACGTCTTCGCTGCGCTTTGTGTCATGGGTTGAAGTCGCGAGCAGGCTCCCGGGCCAATCGCGTTGCCGAGTAATATTTCGCTCGTGAAACTGGTCGATCGACAATCCGAATTGCTGCGGCTCGCCCCCGACCTCGTTGAGTGCTGCGAGTCGATTGTAGATATAAAAAGCCGTGTCCTCGAGACCCTTTGCCATGATCGGGCCGGTCGATTGCTGAAATTTCAGAACGAAATGAACATGCTCGGCGCGCTCTTCCTCATTTAGATTCTCGGGGAAACGGAAGAGCAAAATGTCACGCAGGAAATTAAAGACCGATTC
The DNA here is from genome assembly GCA_040003015.1 of Verrucomicrobiota bacterium. GTDB lineage: Bacteria > Verrucomicrobiota > Verrucomicrobiia > Chthoniobacterales > UBA10450 > JBDUDH01. The sequence goes on from JBDUDH010000047.1 coordinate 3,070, forward strand.
TTCGACCGCCGGATTTCGGCGCTTCGCCGCCGCGACTGCCCGCTCGATCACGGCGGCATCGGCATCGCTCACCGGTCGCCCCGGCGCGAGGTAGGTGCGATAAACAGGAAAACACGCGATCGTTTCCCGCACTGCGCGAGTGAGCGCATCGAGGGTGAAGTCGCGATACCACCGATTCCGTTCCGACAACCGGTCGAACATGCTTGCGAGAACGTTGACGTCGTTGGCGAGTGAAAGCCGCATGATCAGGCGCTTCTTCGCATAGACGAGGTGACCAAAGTGCATGCTGTGGCCGATGAATTTTTGAAATGTCGCGGTCATCTCCCGTTCCGCCGCAGCATTCACAAAGAGACCGATTGCCTGATTCAGGAAATCGTAGCCGGTCGTGCCATGCACCGGCCAGTCGTGTCGAAGTGACTCCAAACCGGTCAGGATTTTTTCGAGGACGAGATAAATGGCACGTCCGTCCCTGGGCGATTCAATCCCCAGCGCTTCGGCGCATTTCCTTTGGAGTTTCTCGAAATACTCGTTAGGCAAATAAAGGCCGTCAGGATGATCGATGCGCAAGCCGGTGATGGCGCCGGCGTGAATGAGCTCCAATAAAAGCGTGTGCGCCGCATCGAAGACCTCCGGCAACTCCATCCGAATCGCCGCCAGATCATTGACATCAAAAAATCGCCGATAATTAATTTCCTCGGCGGCGACGCGCCAGAATGCGAGTCGATACGATTGCGCGTTCAGCAGCTCATCGAGCGCGTCGAAACTGCGCGGATCCCCGGGCTTGCCATTAATGGTCGCCAGCGCTCGTTCGATGCCTCGTTGCACCTCCGGCGCTTCCTGACACCGGCGTTCCAATCGCCGTTTGACGATCTCTTTTTCCCGCGCTCGTTCTGCCACTCGTTCCGGATCGGTTTCTGTGCGGCGCGGGAGGTACTCCAGCGCGGTCAGGATGCTTTGGAGTTCCGCGTAAAACTCTTCCTCTTTGTGCTCGCTTAAATTTTCGAGCGCGAGTTCGAGGATGTGTCGATAAGTGCCCGGTGCGATCGGGAATTGATGATTGTAATAGCAGAGATAAAACGCGCCGGCATCGAAATGGACCTGTAACTCTGCACGTTCGAGCACGCGACCATATTGATCGCCCAAAATTGGCAGCAATACTTTGTCGCGCAGATCGGATTTAAGCGGATGCCAATCGATGTCGAAATAGGGCGCGTACTGTGAGCTCGGCCCATTTTCGAGCACATCCATCCACCATTCATTGAGCGACTCGCCAATGCCCATGTGGTTCGGGACGAAGTCGAGAATCTGTCCCATGCCGTGAGCTTGCAGTTCGCAAATCCAGGCATCGTACTCCGCGCGCGTCCCGATCGCGGCGTTGAGCTTGTTGTGATCGGTGATGTCGTAACCGTGCAAACTTTCGGCGCGCGCCTGAAAATAGGGGGACGCATAACAATCGGTGATGCCGAGCGCGTGCAGATAAGGAACGATCCCGCGCGCCTGCGTGAAGGTAAACTGCCGATTGAACTGCAGCCGGTAAGTGGAACTGGGAATTCGCGGATGCGCCGTTTTCACGAGATCGACATGTAGCACAAGCGTCTCGCTTGTGATGTGGCGGAACGCAAGCCAGAGGCTCGCGCTACATCTTCTCTGGCACTCGAATACCCAGAAGATCGAGCCCGCCTTGCAAAGTTCGCGCCGTCACTTCGCACAAGGCGAGACGCGTCGCGCGTGCCGGAGCTTCCGCCTTCAAAACGGGACACGCTTCGTAAAAGGCATGGAAACTATTGGCGAGTTCGAACAAGTAGTTCGCGAGAATATTGGGACGAAAATCATTCAGCACTTGCGGTACGATCTCAGCGAACTGACATAACTTTTTCGCCAAGTTCAACTCCGCCGGTTCAACCAATGTCAACTCGTTAGGCAATTGCACCGCTTCCGCGGACTTCCGGAAAATCGATCGGGTCCGCACGTAGGCATTCTGCAAATAGGGCGCGGTGTTTCCCTGCAGCGACAACATCCTGTCCCAGGAAAAAACGTAATCGGTCATGCGGTATTGCGAGAGATCGGCGTACTTGACCGCGCCGAGTCCGATAATTTTCGCGACCTCCGCCTTTTCCGCGTCGCTTAGCGCGGGATTTTTTTGCTCGATAATCTTCCGCGCGCGCTCGCAGGCTTCGCCGAGCAGATCGCGCAGCGGCACATTCTCGCCCGACCGCGTCTTCATCAGCTTGCGGTCCTCACCGAGAATGCTGCCGTGCGTAATATGACGAAAGTCAGCCGCGTAACCTTCGCGTCGTGCGATCTCGAAAATCTGCCGGAAGTGCAGTTGCTGCGGTGCACCGGTCACGATCCAGATGGTATCGGCCTTCAGATCTTTGATGCGGTAATCAACTGTCGCGATGTCAGTCGTCGCGTAATTGAAACCGCCGTCGCGTTTGCGGATGATGCAGGGTTTATCTGCCAGTTCGGGAACGTCACGGATGAAGACGCAAACCGCGCCTTCGCTTATTTCGGCGAGGCCTGATTTCAGAAGTCTCTCCACTACATCCGGGAGGCGATCATTATAAAAACTTTCGCCCCGCTGAATATCGTAGTGAATGCCAAGGATTTGGTAAGCCGCGTCGAATTCCCGCATCGAAAGCGTGACGCATTCTTGCCAAATGCGTAAGTTTTCTTCGTCGCCCGATTGCAGCTTTACCAGCTCGCGGCGGCAGGCTTCGCGAATCTCCGCATCATTGCGAGCGCGATCATTTGTTTCTTTGTAGATGCGAACAAGCTCCGCGATCGGATCGCGCGCGAGCGCGCTGCGATCGAGCAGATTTTTCCAGCCGTAGATCACCATGCCGAACTGCGTTCCCCAATCGCCGATGTGATTATCACGAATCACTTCGTGACCGAGGAAGGCGGCGATACGCGCCAGCGCATCGCCGAGCAAAGTGCTGCGGATATGTCCGACATGCATCGGCTTTGCGACATTGGGCGAGCCGAAATCGATGACAATCCGCCTGGGCGAAGTTGTTCGTGGGACGCCGAGGCGATCGTCCTGCAGGAGTTCGGTTGTTTTTAACGCGACCGCTTCCGGGCGTAGAGTGAAATTTAGGAAACCAGCGCCGGCGATTCGAGGTTGATCGCAGAGATCCGAAACTTTTAGATGAGTGAGGATCCGGTGCGCAAGATCGCGCGGATTTTCTCCGCGCTGTTTTGCGAGGATGAGCGCGGCATTTGTTTGATAATCGCCAAAACGGGCGTCACTCGCCTGCGTCAACTCACCTGCATCCGGCAAGCCGGTGGCGGCGAGAGCCGCGGACAGTTTACGTCCGAGAAGCGTCTGGAACGTTTCCATGTGACCGCGTCGCGCGCCTATTTCTGCTGGTGATCGCGAAAAATGGCGAGAATTTCTTCCGTCGTTTGCGCGTTGGCGAGACTGTCGCGAACGCTTCGGTCATTCAGAAACTTCGCGATCGAGGCGAGAGTGCGCAGATGAGTTTGAAATTGATTTTTCGGGACGATAAAAAGGACCACGAATTTCACCGGCGCGTTATCGAGCGCATCGAATTCAATTCCATGCGACGACCGTCCAAAAGCTGCGACCACGTCATTCACGCGGTCGGAAGACGCGTGTGGAATGGCGATGCCAAATCCGATGCCGGTGCTCATCGTTTCCTCACGCTGTTTAAGCGAGGCGAGAATGCTGTCGCGATCAGCCGGTTTGATGCGGCCGAGGCCGACGAGCAGATCGATCAGCTCAACAATTGCCGGCCACCGCTCCGGCGCCTTCATCTCTGGAATGATCTGTTCGGCAGATAGTAAACTGGCCAGCGACATGCAGATTCCCGATAGGGAGCGAAAGCTTACTGTGGCTGTTTACGATGACAAGGCATTTCAGGCCGACGGAATGAAGCGTTCAGACGTTGAATTATTCATGCTTCAACGTTCCCGTTCCTGGAGCCGGTAATTCAACTGCCGCGAGAGCAGCCAACGAACACCGAACATGTCAATCGTGGCGCGGACGGCGCGATTGCCGAGGCCGTATTTACTTCGGCCAAATTTTCGCGCGCGATGATTGACTGGAACCTCGACGAGCCGATAACCGGCGCCTTTGACGAGGGCGGGAATAAAACGATGCATGCCTTTGAATGGGACGAGGGCGCGGATGCATTCGCGCCGCATCACTTTCAAGGTGCAGCCGGTATCGCGAACGCCGTCCCTGGTGAATCGGCTGCGGACGAAGTTCGCGATGCGGCTCGTCAGGCGTTTTATCATCGTGTCTTTGCGTTGTGCGCGGTAGCCGCAAACGAGATCCGCGCCCTGCTCGATTTCGCGCAGCAGTTTGGGAATATCCGCCGGATCGTTTTGCAGGTCGCCGTCGATCAGGGCAACGATGCCGCCGCGGGCCGCCTGCAGTCCGGCATGCATTGCCGCGCTCTGCCCAGCATTCTCTGCGAATTGCAACACTCGAACTGCCGGAGAGCGGGCAATGCTTTCAAAGGTTCGATCGGTTGAGCCATCGTTAACGAAGATGATTTCGTAATCGAGGCCGGCGAGTGCGGCGCTGAGTTCCGATTGCAGAATCGAAACGTTTCCCTCCTCGTTGTACAGCGGAACGACGACCGAAACCGCAGGCGACTGCTGCGAGCCGTTCATAGCGGCAGGGTGCGATAATTATAGCAGGCGTAAACTTGCAACTCGCGCACGACTCCACCAAACCGGCGCACCTCGATCGTCGCCAGATGTTCGGTTCGCTGAAAAGCGCTTCGAATATTGCGCGGCAGGTTTTCTCCCTTGCCACCCTGAACGTAGAGAGCGGAGCGTCCGATGAATGCATTTACGCCTTGTTCTTCGGTGTAAACTTCGTTTTCTGCCGGATGCGCGTTCGCTGGAGCAGCCACGAATTCGTCATAACGCGGCCAAAAGGAAAACTGATTCTGTATGTCCTGGGACTCGGTGATGTAAACGGGCGGATGTCCTTCGCCTTCGACACGTTTGTCGCGCAGATAAAACGAAATCTCCGACGCCCGTTCCCTTTCATCAGCAATCAGGAAAACTCGCTGGCCGAGTTTCGCTTCGAAGTCGTTGCGCGATTTCTCAACGGCAGCCGTCGCCGATTTCCAACCCCGCATTCGGTCGCTCGGTTCGCGCCACGGTAAGCGAAAGCCGGCACTGCGAAGTATGTCGCTGTCGACGGCCAACAGACTCATGAGAAGGCCGATCCCAAAGGCAATTCCGGCCCAAACTCCGACGTGGGCGCGAGATGCGGCGCGCTCCCGCCAATAAGAGACCGCCAGCACGCCGAAGCTGAGCAAAGCTAGCGCGTCCCAATTCGCCAGAGCTGCCTTGTTAAAGGAAAGTAGCGTATAAAACGCAAAAACCGGCAGGCCAAACCAGAGGAGGTAAAGCGATTTGAATTGCTCGGTCATTCGCCGGCATTTCGCAATGACTGCCCAGGCCAGACCGAGAAAAAGCAGCGGTGAATACGTCACAAAGTGCATGCCCAAAAAAGAAAGCAGCTCCAACGGATGAACCCCCGGCACTTTCTCCAGACTGCCGCGCGAACGCAGGTGCGCGAGCGTCACCCAGTTTCGTTGCGCGTTCCAAATGATCGGCGGCAGCGTGCAAATGAGGAAGACCGACAGAAGCAGATACAAATTCGGACGCCCGAATTCGCGACGAAGCCGCGGCACAAGCGCCAGCACGATTACGATCGAGATGAGCTGCAGCGCATTCGTGTATTTGCAAAGAAATCCGAGCCCGATGAGGAGCCCGGTCAATGGCCAGTACCAGGAAAAATCTGGACTTCGTTCGAGCGCGAGCCAGAAAGCATAAAGCGCCGCGACCCAAAAGAAAATCGAGAGCGGATCGATCGTCATGACCACACTTCCGATATTGAAGATCGGCAGGACATTCACGACGATGACGGTCCAGAATGCGGCCGCGGCGCTGAAGATTCTCTGGGCAAAATAATAAAGAAGCAGGCTGGTGCCGGCCGCGAGGATGGGACTCCAGAAACGCACGCCAAACTCGTTGTCCCCGAAGATGGCGGTGCTGCTGCGAATCGCGAACGCGACGCCCGGGCCCTTACTGAAATAAGAAAGAGCAGGGCGCTGCGACCAAAGCCAGTAATAGGCTTCGTCAGGATAGAGGGCCGTCGCGCTCAGAAGCGCCAGCCGGATGCTCGTAACCACAAACAGAAACAACCAGACTGCGCGCGTCGTGCTCATGAAATGGCGTCACCCACGATGCGTGGATGCCGCGCAAATAATTCCGGCGCCCATTTTTGCCCCGCCCAACGCCATCCCATTTCCACCAGGGCGAGAACGAGGAGCGTCTCTCCCGCCGCCAGGAAAATGGTCGCGAGGACATCGCTCGGCCAATGCGCCGCAAGGTAAATTCTTGAGTATCCGATCGCGCCCGCGACCAAAAAATAGAGCCAGCCCCAGCGGCGAAAGAAAAATGTCAGGATCACAGCAATGGCAATGTTATTCGCCACGTGTCCTGATGGGAACGAGGGACCGGAAGCCTTCCGATCCTTCTCGTTCGAGTACCGGATCGTTGGCCTTTTAAAAAGAGTGAGGAATTCCGGACGCGCTTTTTGCAGCTCGACCATGCGCACTCGCTCGACTTGCTTCGGTCGTCGGCGATCGACCGCTGCCTTCAAGGTGCGGACCATCAGAGCGCTGGAGATAAGCAATGCGAGCAGGCAGCAGAAAACGAGCGCCCGTCCCTTGAAACCGCGAAAGAATATCGCATAGAGGACGAGCACGACGATGAAGGGCTTCCAGATTTCGATGTTGCTGATCGCGGCCATGAACAAGTCGAGCGCGGGGTTCGTCCATTTCTCGTTGATAAGATGAAACAGCGTTTGATCCATGGGCGCGGGCGATTTTTCCGGCTCGCCACGATAAGAAGCATCATACATCGAAACAAGTGTTTAAGCCGCAGCTTTCGGCGCGCTCCGATAAGTTTATTTGGCATTTTGGCGGTAACCTTTGTTCTCTCCTCTTCAATTACTCAAACGCGCGGCGTCGAAACAGCCGCCCCTGCGGCCAGGGAAATTTTAAATCGCGCTCGATTGCAACAATCGCTCCAAGAGCTCGATTTGGAAGGCCAGCTCCGTTCCGGCGCGCTCGTCATTCCTTTTCGGATCACGCAAACCGGCCCGATTATTCGCTATACCTTCTCGAATCCGATTGAAGTGTTGCAGCTCCGACTCGAAGAAAACGGTTCGCGCCTCGATCTCGTCAGTGAAAACGCGACGAAAAAGTTTGCTTCATCGCGACTCGATCAGAAGATCCGCGGGACCGGCGTCTCGTATGAGGATCTTGCGCTGAAATTTCTTTATTGGCCGAACGCTCGCGTCGCCGGCGAAGACGCTGTGCGGACCCGCCGTTGCTGGAAGCTCCAGCTCCAACCGGCTGCGCATCAATCGCAATATTCCAACGTCCTCCTTTGGGTGGACAAGGAGAATGGCGCACTGATGCGAATGGAAGGCTATGATTGGAACGGGCAGCTGGCCAAGCGATTCGAAGTCATCTCCGCCCAAAAAATCGACGACCGCTGGTTTTTGAAACAGATGCGGATCGAAGAGATGCAACCTGGCACAAACAAGGTGCAGACTCGAACCTATCTGGAAATCAAGAAGTAGAACGAAATGTGAATTCAGATCGGAGTCTCTTCCTCGAGCGCCGCACGGATTATCTGGGAGAAGCTTCGCGGGTCGAGGCTTGCGCCGCCCACGAGCGCGCCATCGATGTCCGGTTGCGACATGAGCTCCCGGGCATTATCGGGCTTCACGCTGCCGCCGTATTGAATGCGGATTTTTTCGGCGGTTGCTTCATCCGAAATTTTGCTCAATCTATGCCGAATGAAGGCATGCGCTTCCTGCGCCTGGGCGGCAGTCGCAGTTTGGCCGGTGCCGATCGCCCAAACTGGTTCGTAAGCGATCACCGTCTCCTGCAATTCTTTCGGGCCAAGGTCCGCCAAGCTCCCGTGCAGTTGCAACGAGAGAATTTTTTCCACGCTGCCTTTTTCGCGCTGCTCGAGTGTTTCGCCGATACAAACGATCGGGCGGAGCACCGCTTCATGCGCGGCGCGGACTTTTCGATTCACGATTTCGTCGGTCTCGCCGAAAAGCGAGCGCCTTTCGCTATGCCCGAGCACGACATAACGCACAAATAAATCGCGCAGCAGCGCCGGACCGATCTCACCGGTGAAAGCGCCGGCTCGCTCCCAATGCATGTTTTGCGCGCCCACTTTCACGTTCTGGGTTTGCGCGAGCAGCTCGGAAACTTTCGGGATGGCAGTGAAAGGCGGTATGACAACCATTTCTACTTCGTCCAGATTGCCAATCTCGCGCAGGAATGTCGTGACGAACGCCTCCGACTCGTCCTGAGTCATATTCATCTTCCAGTTGGCCGCGATGATTTTTTTGCGCATATCAAAAAGCTGTCATTCCGAGCGAAGTCTTGTCCTGAGCGAAGTCGAATGGGCCGAGGCCGTAACGCAGCCGAAACAGTCGGTGAGGCCGCTTTCCATCTCGTTGCGCAATCTGCAAGTTTCGCCGCGGGATCCTTCGACTTCGCTTCGCTCCGCTCAGGATGACAAGAAAAGCCACGATGATTTTTTTGCGCATGGAAATTTATTTGTCCGTTAGCGCCGCCACGCCCGGCAATGGCTTGCCTTCGAGCAATTCAAGTGACGCGCCGCCCCCTGTCGAGATGAAGGTCATTTTGTCGGCGAGTCCGGCCTGTTTGATAGCGGTTACGGAATCGCCGCCGCCGATGATGGTAGTCGCGTCTGATGCCGCGAGCGCTTCGGCGATGGCGGTGGTGCCGCGCGCGAACTCCGGAATTTCAAAAATGCCCATCGGGCCGTTCCACAGAATCGTTTTCGCTCCGGCGATTTCCTTCTTGTAAAGGTCAATTGTCGCTTTCCCGATATCGACGGCCTGCCAACCGTCGCTGATTCCACGCTCGGGAGAAATTCGTTCGCTGTCTTTCGCCACTGCGCCGGCTTTGATTTCCTCGGTTTCAATCACATCGATCGGGAGGAGAAATTTCACACCCTTTTGCTTTGCGAAATCCAGGATCTCGTGCGCGAGATCGAGCTTGTCCGTTTCAACCCTGCTATGCCCAACCGGAATTCCCTCAGCTTTGAAGAACGTGTTGGCCATGGCGCCACCGATCAGGATCGCGTCGGCCTTTTCCATCAACGCTTTAATCACGCCGATTTTGTCAGAAACCTTCGCCCCGCCCATGATGACGACGAAGGGTTTGTCGGGACGCGCCAGTTCCTGCTGTAAATATTTCAGCTCCTTCTCCATCAGGAAACCCATCGCCGCCTGCGAAACGAACCTTGTGATTCCGGCCGTAGAAGCATGCGCACGATGGGCGGCGCCGAAAGCATCGTTAACGTAAACATCTCCGAGCTTCGCCAGCGCTTCGGCGAACTGAGGATCATTCGCTTCTTCTTCGGCTTGGAACCGGAGGTTCTCGAGCAAGACGACGTCGCCATCGTGCATGTGCGCGATGATTTTCTCCGGCGCGCTACCGATCGTGTCGTGGCTGAATATGACCGGATGATTGATCAGCGTATGCAAGTGATCGGCCACCGGGCGCAGGGAATATTTTGCAACGGGTTTTCCCTTCGGACGACCCAAGTGCGCCATCAGGATCGTTTTGGCGCCCTGTTCACGCAGATAATTGATTGTCGGCAAACTTTCGCGAATGCGGGTGTGGTCGGTAATCTCAACGCGGCCGTCACGTTCTTCCGTCGACACGTTGAAATCGACCCGCACAAGCACGCGCTTTCCGCGAACGTCGAGATCGCGCAGCGAGAGCTTGGACATCACTGGGTTATTTCGAAATCAGCTCCAGCATTCCGACGCAACGATTGCTGTAGCCCCACTCGTTGTCGTACCAACCGACGATTTTTACGAATCTCCCTCCGTGCGTCATGGTCAGTTGGCTGTCAAAAATGCACGAATGCGGATTGCCGAGAATATCGCGGGAAACGAGCGGTTCGTCGCTGTATTCAAGAACGCCGTGGTAGCTTTTATCATCAGCGGCATTCTTAAAGGCCTGATTGATCGATTCAATCGTCGCGTCTTTCTCGAGGATGGCGGTGAAGTCGGTGACCGAACCGTCCGGCGTCGGAACGCGAAACGCGCCGCCATTCAATTTGCCTTTTAGTTCAGGAATCACTTCGCCGATCGCTTTCGCGGCGCCAGTGCTGGATGGAATGATGCTAATGGCCGCGGCACGCGCGCGTCGCAAATCTTCGTGGGGAAGATCGAGAATGCGCTGATCATTGGTATAGCTGTGGATCGTGCTCATGAAGCCGTGCACAATCCCGAAGCTGTCGTGCAGCACCTTCGCCATGGGGGCGAGACAGTTGGTGGTGCAGCTAGCATTCGAAACGAGGAAATGTTTTTCTCGATCGAAGACTTGATCATTCACGCCCAGGCAGATGGTCACATCGGGATTTTTTGCCGGCGCGCTGATTAACACGCGTTTCGCGCCGCCTTTACTGATGTGAAGCTCAGCTTTGTCGCGACCAGTAAAGAATCCCGTCGACTCGAGCACCACCGCCACATCGAGGTCTTTCCACGGCAGATTGCCCGGATCGCGCTCCTTCAGAATCCTTATTTTGTGGCTGCGGACAATAATGTTCTGCTGGTCGTAGCCGATCTCGCCGTCGAATTTTCCGTGGACCGAATCCCATTTGAGAAGATGCGCGAGCGTATGGGTGTCGGTGAGATCATTGATGGCGCGGATGCTTTCGACTTGTTTCTGCGACATGGCGCGAAGAACGTTGCGCCCGATGCGACCGAAGCCGTTAATGCCGTAATTTGCCATAAGGAAAAAAGGTTTGAGTTGTGTTTCGTGACTGCCGCGCAGCAGGCACCGCTACAACTAAATCGCGCGAGGAGGCGAGGCAATGACGAAAGTGAATGCAGCACGTCGCGAAACGTCGAAGTCTTGTTTCGATGAGAATTTTAGTTCTGAGCGTTTGTCTTTCCTTCGCGGGCGCGATCCACCTGTCTGATACTCAATCCGCGCCCGTCCCCCGCCGCGACGTTCCAAAGGTGCAAACCGTGCTCGTTTTGGGCGATAGTCTGGCCGCCGGTTATCGACTGGCGCGTGCACAGGCGTTTCCCGCCCTGCTGGCAAAGAAAGCCGGCGCCACCGGTTTCAATGTGCGCGTGCTGAACGCGGGGGTGAGCGGCGACACGACGGCGGGCGGTCTCCGCCGGCTATCGAATCTGCTCGATCATCGCATCGATATTCTCGTGCTCGAGTTGGGAATCAACGACGCCTTTCGCGGAGTGCCCATCGAACAGATCCGCTCGAATCTGCAATCAATCATTGATCGCGCAAAAGCGCGTTTCCCGAGTGTGCGAATATTGATTACGGGGATGCAGTTGCCGCAATTTTCCGAGGACGATTACGTCCGCGCTTTCGGAGAAATGTTTGGCGAACTCGCGCAAAAAAACAATGCGGCGCTCGTGCCTTTTCTCCTGAAGGGAATCGCGCGTGATCCGGCGCTCAGTCTGCCGGACGCGATCCATCCCAATGCCATCGGCCAACGGATTCTGGCGGATAATGTTTGGGAATTTCTCGAACCTCTCTTGCGAAAGAAACCCTAGCTAACGGCCGGCTGCTGTTGAGTGAGGCAGTGAAACGTGCCCAGCCCCCAGATTAATTCCCGGCAATCGATCGGAATAATTCGGCGCTCCGGGAAAGCACGCTCCAAAATTGAGATCGCGGTTTTATCATTTGGATCCGCGAACACGGGCAGCAGCACGCATCGGTTTGCGATGTAAAAATTGGCGTAACTCGCGGGGAGGCGCATTTCGTCGCGGATGGTTTTCGCCGGCATGGGTAACTCATTGATCTCAAGCGGAGCGCCACCGACCTTCATTTTGCGAAGACGCGCCAAATTTTCCTGGAGCGGCTCGTAATTTTTATCGCTCCGATTTTCTTCCACGACTGTGACAACCCTTCGTTCTCCAACAAAGCGAGTCAGATCATCGACGTGGCCATCGGTATCATCGCCTTCGATTCCATGACCCAGCCAGAGAATTTCGCGCACACCGAGATAATCGCGCAACCGAGCTTCGATTTCCGCGCGCGTCAGCGATGGGTTGCGGTTGGGATGCAACAGACACGATTCCGTGGTGAGCAACGCGCCCGCTCCATTGACGTCGATCGAGCCTCCCTCGAGGACCATCCCGGGATAATAAACCGGCAACCCAAGTTTTGTTGCCACGCGCGTTGGCACGACTTCGTCCCGGTCGCAGGGCGGATACTTCCCGCCCCACGCATTATAATCCCAATCGACGACTACCATTCGCGGCTTGGTCGCGCGCGTCAAAAAAATCGGCCCATGATCACGGCACCATGGTTCATTCGTCGGAATGTGATGAAAGGTCAGGCGCTCGAAAGACAGGCCGCGCAAAGTCTGGCGCGCTTCCGCTTCGTGCGCGAGATCGCAAACATTGATGCAGACCGGCTCCGATACGACGAGCGCTTCCACCATGTCCCGTAATGTCGGCAACACGCGATCGAAAGCGCCGGGAAAACTAATTCCCTCGCGACGCGGCCACGAGAGCCACGTCGCAGCATGTGGTTCCCATTCCGCCGGCATGCGATAACCAAGCGAAGCGGGCGGCGATGATTTGTCCGGAGTCACCCCGCCATTAAAGGCTGCTCTCCGCGCGCGAGCAAAACAGTTCTGGCGAAAGAGCATGGCTCTCTTGACAACGGCACAGCAGCGGCAACTTTCTCACCTCATAGAAATGAAACGTCAGGGCCGATTGCAAGCGGGACGCCCCAAAATTATTTACATGCTCGCCTTTTCGGCCTTCGAGCCGAAATCATTTTGCCGATCTTCCGAACACTGAAATGTGTTCACCGCTGCCGCGCGCGCGGTAAATCGGGACGATAACCAAATTCAAGGCAGTAATTGAGCCCAGCGAATATAGGCTCGGGAAGTGAAAACGATTCTTGCTCGTCGCGCGTCGTTCCGCTAAGCTCGCGATCAGCTATTAACGCGCCACGTACGACGCTCACTGCGGGGTGGAAGTGCACAAAAATGAACTCACAAACTCTCGGATTACGAGTGGCGGCGATTGTTTTCGCACTCTTCGCTCTCGGACATCTCATCCGCCTTCTCACGCGATCCGAAGTCATGGTCGGCGTGCATGTGGTACCGCTCTGGATAAGCTGGCCGCTCGTAGTGATCGCGGCCGCGCTGAGTTTCTGGATGGGGAAACTCTCGTCCACCGCGAACAGATGACTGGAATTCAACGCCAAACCATTAAATGAGTACTCAGCACACCATCTGCTGGACGGATATTCCGGTCACAAATCTCGATCGCGCCATTAAATTTTATTCCGCGCTTCTGGGCACAGCGGTGAGCAAAGAAGCGGCGCCTGGATTTGAATTTGGATTGCTGCCGCATCAGGACGAAAATGTCTCGGGCTGTCTGGTGAAGTCTGAAGATAATCGTCCATCGGAACATGGGCCGCTCATTTATTTGAGCGTGGAGGACCGGCTCGAGGACGCGATCCAAACGGCGCGTGAGAAAGGCGGACGCGTCCTCGAAGAAAAACATCAGATTGGCCCGTACGGCTTTCGCGCAATCATTATCGATTCGGAAGGCAACCGAATCGCGCTGCATTCGCAGGCCGCTTGACGCGTTCCCTGGCTATTGGATGAACCATCCGGAGGCGTGGTGCGTCTCACAAATAACCCTCGGGTGCAACACTACACCAAGGCCCATGCCATCGCGGCTGCGGATAGATGGGTGTGTGCGCATCCGATTGGGAGCGATGTCAAGGCGAGCAGTCCCGCCTGGACACGGATCACGTCGACCTACAACACCCTCACCGATTATGACGCGGGAAGCTTTGCGCGTCGCCATGGCATTCTCCCGCGCCAAGTAGATGCTGCATTACGGCGAGTGAGCGCTGTAGTAGCAGGCGTGTTGCCTGCGACTTTAAAGAATGCAGCCGGCACGGCTGGCGTTACAGTTGTTCGCTCATGATTTCGTTCGTCGTTCCGGCTTATAATGAAGAGCTGGAATTGCCCGCGAGCCTGCGCGCAATTCGTGCGGCGGCCGACTTTTGCCGCGAACCGTACGAGATCATCGTGGCGGATGATGCTTCCAGCGATTCCACCGCTTCGATCGCCGCAAGCTCTGGAGCGACTGTGGTCGGAATTAGTCGCCGCCAGATCGCCGCGGCACGAAATGCCGGTGCGCATGCAGCTCGCGGCGCTGTGTTCTTTTTTGTCGATGCCGACACGCGCATCACCGCTGCGCACATCAGCAACGCGCTCGCCGCGCTCGACGCGGGTTACGCCGGCGGCGGCGCGCGCGTGAAAACCGACGGCGTCATTCCGTTGTGGGCGCGAATCTGTGTCCGTGCTTTTTGCGCGGTTTATTTTGGGTTGAATCTCGGGCCGGGCGCTTTTCTTTTTACGAGCCGCGCAAACTTCGCTGCCACCGGCGGCTTCGATGAAACTTTCTTCGTTGGCGAGGAGATTTATTTTACAAAGGCGCTCAAAAAGCTAGGGCGCTTCAAGCTTCTTCGCGAACCGATCATCACCTCCGGCCGCAAACTGCGAATTTATTCCGCGCGTCAGATTCTTTCGCGCTCCTTTTCGATTGCATTTGGCGGCAAGCGCTCGGCGCAATCGCGCGAGAAGCTCGATCTTTGGTACGACGGCCGGCGGGAAAGCCGTTCGGCATGACGCGAAAAACCATCACGCGCGCTGAGATCACCAAGGCAGCCGAGCCGGCGATTGCCGAAGCGAAAAGCGCGGAGGAGATCGCGCGCTGTTATCCGGTAATGCGCGAGCTGCGTACGCATCTCTCCATGCCTGACGAGTTCGTCGAGCGCGTGCAGCGCCAGCAAAAAGATGGTTATCGCATTGTTTACCTGGAGGCAGGAGGTAAAATACGCGCCGTTGCCGGCTACCGGCTTTCGGAGTCGCTTTTCGCGGGGCGATTTCTTTATGTCGACGATCTCGTCACCAGCGCAAAAGATCGATCCGTTGGATTCGGCGGTCAGCTTTTTGATTGGCTGGTGCGATTCGCTCGCGCCCAAAAATGCGAGCATCTCGAACTCGATTCCGGCGTGCAGCGTTTCGACGCCCATCGCTTTTATCTTATGAGGCGGATGAGCATTTCATCGCACCATTTCACATTGAAGTTGTAATCCGACGGAAAGGGGCCCTGAAAAAGAAGCGATGATGCCTTCATCAGACAGTTTTTCGACGGAAATCGAACGCAAATTCCTGCTTAAACGCGTGCCGGATAACCTGGAAAAACATCCGCGTGCCGAGATCGAGCAGGGCTATCTCGCGATCGACAGTGGAGGCCATCATGTGCGCCTTAGGAAAAAGGGCGACGCGCTTTCGCTCACGTACAAGCGCGATTACGGGAGAAGGCGCGAAGAACGCGAGATTGTGCTCACTGCAGATCAGTTCGAAGCGCTTTGGCCGGCAACGGCCGGACGTAGATTGACCAAAATACGATATGATCTGCCGCGAGGAAAACGGATGATCGAAATCGACGTTTACCGGGGTATGCATGAAGGGCTCGTTGTCGCCGAAGTGGAATTTCCCGATGAAAAGAGCTGCGCCGAGTTTGAAGCGCCGGATTGGTTTGGCGCCGAAGTCACGGGTGATCAGCGATACAGCAATCTGAAGCTCGCGTGTGAATAGCGAGCCACGAGCTTAGGACTTCGCCAGCGTTGAGCGCGTCGCAATCGTATTCGCGATCTTCGGCGGGAACAACCAAAGCAATCTCCCTCTCGCGCCGGCATTGTTGATTTCAATAAGCGCGAGACCGGCTTTCGAAAGTTTCACCGTTCCTCCTGTTAATGTCGCGATCACATTCGAAAAGTCGGGCTCGTGCCCCACGATCATCAACGCATCAGCGGGATGTTTGCCGATGAGTTTCTTTAGTTTCGACGCGTTGAATCCGGGGGTAAGCAGTTCCTCTTCTTGCAAACCGATTTTTAATTTTGTTGCGACCACTTCCGCTGTCTGCGCGGCGCGCGGCAGCGGGCTCGTCAAAATCATATCCGGCG
Source organism: Verrucomicrobiota bacterium (assembly GCA_040003015.1). Lineage (GTDB taxonomy): Bacteria > Verrucomicrobiota > Verrucomicrobiia > Chthoniobacterales > UBA10450 > JBDUDH01. Next base: position 19,167 of record JBDUDH010000047.1, read on the forward strand.
AAACGGCGAGCCGCTCGAGTAACGCGGCGACTTTCCGCATTTCTTCTTTGCCGTGATCCGTCAGCGGTCGCTCGTCATCTGACTTGTTCCAATGCGGCCAATCCGCCTCACCGTGCCGAAGAAAGAAAAGTTTCACGACGAAATTACATCACGCACCATTTTTTCCGGCGCGTCCCCGGTTCGGTTTGCCACAGTCGGCAACCGCCCGCATACGCGTTGCGATTATGACCGAACTCCACGCCATCGGGAAGTTCTTCGATCAGCTTGGAGTTGCCGCCGCCGAGCACGATATAGTCGGCAATCAGGGCGCGTTTCAATTGCCTTAGCACCTTCTTCACTTCCTTTTGCCAGTCTTTTTTGCCGAGCCGCTCAAGGCCTTGCTTCCCAACCTCGTCTTCAATGATTCCATCGTCGACGTAGGGCAGATCGCCGAGCTCGAGCGGCAAAACGTGGCCTTTCCACACCAAGGCCGAACCAAGTCCGGTGCCCAAGCCCAGGAAAAGCATGCGGCCGCCACGGTAACTGCCGAGTGCTTGCATCGCCGCATCGTTAATGATTTCCAACGGTTTGCCTAGCGGCTTTGAGAAATCGAATCCGATCCAGCCCGCGCCCAGATGTTTCGGCTCGCTCGCGATTTTGCCCTCCTTCACCGGCGCCGGAAATCCGATTGAGATCGCGTTGTAATTCCAGCCTTCTGCCGTCTTTTTTATGTCGGCGATCATTTCCCGCGGCGTCATTTTTGGACCGGAATCGAACTTCCGCTTTGTTCCGCGCGAAATCATTAGCTTCACGTGAGTCCCTCCGATGTCTATGACCAGGATTTTCTTTTTCATGAGTGTTTCCTGGGCGCGATTTCGATCGGAGTGAGATTATTGCGGGCCGCGCGCTCGGCTTCGGCAATCTTTTTCACCTGCCGGCGGGAACGCTCGCGAAAATGCAGCTGCACCTGCGACCGGGGTGTTCCTTCCTCCGGCTTCAGTCGAATGTAGCTGCCATCGCCCTGCAGCTCGCGTGCTTTGCCGTAGTCGGTTAAAAAACGCGGCAGTATGTCGTTGATGATTTCTTCGCGGAGCGCGGGATCATCTATCGGGAACGCGATCTCGACCCGCCGTCGAAAATTTCGCGGCATCCAGTCAGCACTGGCGAGAAAAAGATCCGGCTTGCCCGCGTTTTCAAAATAATAAATCCGACTGTGCTCGAGAAAACGGCCCACGATGCTGATGACGCGAATGTTTTCGCTCAGGCCCGGCATCTTCGGTCGCAGACAGCAAATCCCGCGAACGATCAAATCAATTTTAACACCGGCACACGAGGCTTCGTAAAGTTTCTCGATGATCTGCGGATCGACGAGAGAATTCAACTTTGCGATCAACCGTGCCGGTTTGCCGGCGAGAGCGTGATCGCGTTCGCGCTCGATCAGCGCGATCAAGCGCTGGCTGAGGTCAAACGGCGCGACCATCAGCTTTTTTAATCCGGGGTAACCGGCCAGTCCGGTCAGCGCGTTAAAAACGATCGCAACTTCGTCGGTCAATTCCGGCGCGGTCGTGAAGAGACTGAAATCGGTGTAGATGCGGGCGGTGCGTGGATGATAGTTGCCGGTGCTAAGATGCACATAGTGCCGGAGGCGATCGGAATCGCGGCGCACGATCAACAGCGCCTTGCAGTGCGTCTTCAATCCGACGACGCCGTAAACAACATGGGCGCCGGCTTCTTCCAATTGACGCGCCCATTGAATGTTCGCCGCTTCATCGAAGCGCGCGCGCAGCTCGACCAAAGCCGTCACCTGCTTGCCGGCGCTGGCCGCGTGGATCAAGGCCTCGATGATCGGTGAATCGCCGCTCGTGCGATAAAGTGTGATCTTGATCGCGAGCACTTGCGGATCCTGTGCCGCGCTCTCGATCAATTCCACGACGGGATCGAAACTTTCGTACGGTTGATGCAGGAGCACGTCTTGTTTGCGCATTACCTCGAAAATGTCTGCGTGCGGTGGCAACACGGGATCGCGCGCCGGCTGAAATGGACGATCTTTCCATTTCGCAAATGCGTCGTTCGCCACCAGCGGCGAGAGGTGGGTCATTGAAAGCGGACCGTCGAGCTTGAAAAGATCTGTCTCGGCCAGGTCAAAAAATTGCAGGAGCAATCCCTCAAAATCTTTCGGGCAATCCGCTTCCACCTCGAGACGGACCGCGTTGCCGCGGCTCGACCGGCGCAGTTCCTGCTCGATGCTGCGCAACAGATTATCCGCCTCTTCTTCGTCGATGTAGAGATCGCTGTTGCGGGTGACGCGAAAAGCATGCACGCCGTCGAGGATGAGACCGGAGAAAAGCTCGGCAATGTGATGCTTGATCAGGGAGGCGAGGTAGATGTAATCCCACGGCACATTATCGCCCTTGTCGCGCGGCATCGCGATCAGGCGCGGCACGACTCGCGGCACCTGCACGATCGCGTGCAATGGCTCGCTCTCGGGCGAGGTGCGCGCACGAACGAAAAGATTGTGGCTCTTGTTCAGAAGTTGCGGGAAAGGATGGCTCGCATCCACCGCGAGCGGTGTGAGCATCGGAAAAACTTCTTCCTGAAAATACCGGCGTGCCCAGGCCGCGCGTTTTCCATCCAGTTTCGTTACGTCATTGATGCGGATCCCGTTCTTCGCCAATGCGGGCATGAGCTCATTGTTCCAGAGCGCATACTGTGTGGCGACCATCTCACGCGTCGTCCGTTGAATGGCGTTGAACGTCTCGGTCGGGCTCATCCCGTCAGGTCCGACATTGCTCGTCTCGCTTTCGATCTGTTGTTTGATGCCAGCGACGCGAATTTCAAAAAACTCATCGAGATTTGAGCTGAAAATGCCAAGAAACTTCACCCGCTCGAGCAACGGTTGCGTTGGGTCCTGTGCCTCTTCGAGCACGCGGCGATTGAACTGGAGCCAGCTCAGTTCGCGATTGATAAAATTTTTCGGATCGGGAAACCGCGACGGCGAAGCGGATTTCTCAGGCGCTGGCATCGTGACCACATTCACCGGCTGCTCGGGTTTCGTGGAACGGGCGCTTGGCTGCATAAATTCGGATCTGCGCCGCGAGGCCGTGCGCAGGACTTCATCTAACGCCTGCCGAGTGGATTTGTAAATCCCGCGGTGCAGGATTGACTCGCAGCTGCGTTCGTCGTCAACCTGCACCCGATGTCGCGAGCGCGCCGTGGACTAAACGCCAAATGGTGGAACATCACCCTCGGCGAATGGATCGCGCTGGTGCTCGGATTCATTGGAATCGTGGTGGTTTTCTGCCTTTTCTTCATCCGGCGCCAGGTGCTCGAGTACCGGCTCGATCACACTTTTTCGGTACGCGATCCGGAGTTCTTCGGGTCCGCGCTCGCCCTCGCAAATCCCGTCCCACTCCCGGGCAACAAGATCGCGCTGCTGGAGAACGGCGATGAATATTTTCCGGCCATGCTGAATGCGATCCGTGCGGCGAGAAAGACGATTAATTTCGAAGCTTATATTTTTTATTCAGATGCGATCGGCGATCAGTTTCGCGATGCGCTCTGCGAACGCGCGCGCGCCGACACCGAAGTGCGCGTTTTGCTCGATGGCGTCGGCTCCGGTTGGAAACTGAAAAACGCCGATGTGCGAATGATGAAAAAGGCGGGATGCAAATTTGCCTATTATCATCCGACGCATTCCTGGCGAGTTGATCGGACGAACCGCCGCTCGCATCGGCGAATTTTGGTTGTGGATGGGAAGATTGCATTTACGGGCGCCGTTGGTTTCGCGGAAAAATGGTCAGGCCACGCGCAGGACAAAAATCATTGGCACGATGTGCAGGCGCGCATCGAAGGTCCGCTGGTCGGCGCGATCCAAACCGCCTTCGAGGAGCACTGGGTGAAGACCTTCGGGGAAACTTTGAGCGGGGCCGACCAATTTCCCGCTCCGGTGGCGGGGGGTAGTTTGAAGGCGGGCGTGATTGCGTCGCATTCTTTTTCGATGGCGCCGATCCCGCTCGTGCAGGCGACCGCATTCACGGCGGCGACTCAACGCATCTGGATTACAAATGCTTATTGCACGCCGACGGATGATCAGGTCGATCTGCTCGTCAAAGCCGTGCAGCGTCATGTCGATGTGCGTCTTTTGCTCCCGGGAAAAAACGACGATCAGCCAATGACGAAATCCGCCGGCCGCGCGGCCTACGGCAAAATGCTCGAGGGAGGTGTGAAGATTTTCGAATATCAGCCCACGATGATTCACGTGAAGTCGATGGTGATCGACGGCATGTTTTCCATCTTCGGTTCGTCGAATCTCGATGCGCGTTCATCAGAGATAAACGAAGAGCTCGACATCGCAGTTTACGACGCAAATTTTGGCCACCGGATGGAGGCGATGTTTGAAAAAGATCTGCAACAATCGCAGGAATACACCTTCGAGGAGTTTAAAAAGCGCTCGCTTTGGGAACGGACAACCGAATGGCTGATGCTGCCATTCCGCTCGCAGTTGTAGGGGAAATTTTCCGGCCTTACGCGAAGCGCAAAAAAGTAAGGCAGTGCGCTGCAACCTGACTTCGACTTTTTGGCGGGAACCAAATAGAATTCCTTCCCTTGTGAAATCGCCGCTCCTCGATGTCGCCGCGCTTCGGCGTGAATATGAAACGGAAGGTTTGCGTCGCGCTGATCTGGCTCCCGATCCGATGGAGCAGTTCTCGATCTGGTTTACCGCCGCGGTCAAAGCCGAGTTGCCGGACGCAAACGCGATGGGCCTTGCGACTGCGACCGCTGACGGGAAACCCTCCGTGCGCGTGGTGTTGCTGAAAGGCTTCGATGAGACGGGCTTTGTCTTTTTTACCAATTACCTCAGCGCCAAGGGACGGGAGCTGGACGAAAATCCGCGCGCCGGGCTGGCGTTTTATTGGGTGCAACTGGAGCGGCAGATTCGCATCAGCGGTAGCGTGGAGAAAACTTCGCGCAAAGATTCTGAACGTTATTTTCATTCGCGACCGGTCGGCAGCCAGCTCGGCGCGTGGGTTTCCCGGCAAAGCGAAGTGATCGACGCGCGGCGCATTCTCGAAGCGCGACTGGCCGAGATGACGGAACGTTTCGCCGGCCGTGAAATCGAGCTGCCGCCGCACTGGGGCGGATATCGGGTGCGCCCTGAAGCCATCGAATTCTGGCAGGGGCGCGCGAATCGTTTGCATGATCGTTTCCGTTACACCCGACGCAAGGATGGTAGCTGGCTGATCGAGCGGCTCGCGCCGTGAGCTCGTTAGGCGTTTATCGTTAGGCTAAAATGATCGAACCGGAACGATCGTTTCGCTCCCGGCGATGGACGGACAATCCTCGTCCACGGTACTGGTGGCATCGGTTGCCCGGGATGGATTTCATTCCGCCCATTTATTCCGATC
>JBDUDH010000057.1:0-24470 GCA_040003015.1 Verrucomicrobiota bacterium
GATGATGTGCATCATGTCGTCGGCGGTCACGAGAACTTCCTTTTCTTCGCGCTCCTCCCGCCATTCCGCGAGAATGCGGTCGAGTCTCTCCTTCGCTTGCTTTTCCTTGTCTCGCAATGCGGCGGCCTTTTCAAAATCCTGCGCCTTGATCGCGGCTTCCTTCTCAATGCGGATTTCTTCGATCTCTTTCTCGATCTCCTTCACGTCCGGCGGACGCGTCATCGCGTTGATGCGCGCACGGGCGCCCGCTTCGTCCATTACGTCGATCGCTTTGTCCGGCAGAAATCGGCCGGTGATGTAGCGCTCGGAGAATTTTACCGCGGTTTCGAGAGCTTCGTCCGTCAGCTTCGCCTTGTGGTGCGCTTCGTATTTCGGACGCAAACCTTTCAGGATCAAAATTGCCTCGTCCACCGTCGGTGCATCGACCTTAACGGTCTGGAAACGGCGTTCGAGCGCCGCATCTTTTTCAATGTATTTGCGATATTCGTTCAGGGTCGTCGCGCCGACGCATTGCAACTCGCCGCGGCTTAGCGCTGGCTTGATAATATTGGAAGCGTCCATCGCGCCTTCCGCGGAACCGGCGCCGACAATCGTGTGGAGCTCGTCAATGAAGAGGATGACATTCTTGGAGCGGCGGATTTCGTCCATCACCGCCTTGATGCGCTCCTCGAACTGACCGCGATATTTAGTCCCGGCGACCATTAGCGCCAGGTCGAGTGTGATTACTTTCTTTTCGCGCAGCAGCTCCGGTACATTGCCGCTCGCGATCTCCTGCGCCAGACCTTCGACGATCGCCGTCTTCCCAACACCGGCCTCGCCCAACAGAACCGGATTGTTTTTCGTGCGGCGGCAAAGGACCTGGATGACGCGCTCGATCTCATTGTGCCGTCCAATCACCGGATCGAGCTCGCTCTTTTTCGCGAGATCGGTCAGGTCGCGACCAAACGCGCGCAAGGCTGGCGTCTTGACATCCTTCTTCGAAGAAGGTTCGCTGCCGCCATCTTGATCCGATTCCGGCGGTGTGAAATTGGGATCGAGTTCCTTCAGAATTTCGTTGCGAGTACGCTCGATATCGACATCGAGATTTTTGAGCACGCGGGCCGCGACGCCTTCGCCTTCGCGCAAGAGACCGAGCAAAATATGTTCGGTGCCGACATACGAATGATTCAGCGCCTTGGCTTCCTTCCCAGCGAGCGCGAGCACTTTCTTCACGCGCGGCGTGTAGGGAATGTTGCCGACCATTTTTGTCTCCGGACCGGACCCAACTTGCTTTTCGACTTCCATCCGCACCGTTTCGAGATCGAGCCCCATCTTTTGGAGTACATTCACGGCCACGCCCTGTCCGAGCTTGATCAGCCCGAGCAACAGATGCTCGGTGCCGACGTAATTGTGGTTGAAGCGATCGGCCTCCTTGCGCGCGAGCGCCAAAACCTGTTGTGCTCTCGGAGTAAAATTATTCATCGGTCTTCGGCTCGGAACCATTCTGGTCGGTTGATTCCCGCGCCACTTTACTGATATCAGGTTTAGGGAAGAGTTTCAAACGGTCGCGGATAATCTGCGCGCGCAGAAAATCGCGTTCTTCGGCATTCAGCTTTTGTTGGGAACCCTTCTGGAGATGCGCAGGCTGCGTTTCGATGAAGAGTTCGTCGATCGGCAGGCTGCGATCTTCCGGAAAAGCACCGAGATCCACGCCGAGTTTAATGATTGAGAGTAAATTGAGCGCTTCCTTCGAGCTCATGGCATGCGCGTAAGTGAGAATCCCATAAGCGCGACCGATCTGGTCCCAAAGCGTATCCGGTTTTTTCTGGATCAACATCTGCCGAGCATCATGTTCCTTTTCGATGATCGTCTCGATCACCTTGGTCAATCGACCGATGATGTCATCTTCCTTTTCGCCGAGAGTGGTTTGGTTGGAAATTTGAAACAGGTTCCCCATCGCTTCGGTGCCTTCGCCGTAAAGACCGCGCACCGCCAGACCGATTTTACCGACCGCCTGGATGACCTGATTGATGAGATCACTCAAGACCAATCCCGGCAGGTGCAGCATGGCCGAAGCGCGCATACCGGTGCCGACATTGGTCGGACACGCGGTCAGATATCCGAGTCGCGGGTCGTAAGCGAAATCGAGTTTGCTCTCGAGGGTGCTGTCGACTTTATCCACGAGCTTGAAAGCATTTTTCAACTGCAAACCCGAGCGAATCGACTGCATCCGCAGATGATCTTCTTCATTGATCATGATGCTGAGCGTCTGCCGGCGATTCATCACCACGCCACTGCCCGCGCCCTTTGCGGCGTGTTCGCGACTAATCAGGTGGCGCTCGACCAGCACCTGTTTTTCGAGAGCGGACAGATCCTGCAACAATTCGGAAAATGAATCCTGCATCTCGGTGAGCTCTTCCACCCGTGGTTTTATGAGTTCAAGAATTTGGGTTCGCTCCGCTTTTTTCGCCCATCCTGGAAACGCCCGATGCCGCAAATTTCTCGCCAGCCGCACTCGGCTGCTCACGACGATCTGATGGTGTGGACCTTCACCCCGGAGCCACTCGCCGGCGTTCGACATGACGTTGGAAAATTTCATCAGTTATCTCGCCAGCTCGTGTTCGAGTTGCTTGATTTGATCGCGCAACGACGCAGCCGTTTCGTAATTTTCTTCCTCGACCGCCTTCTGCAGATTCTCATTCAACGAACGCATCCGATCGGATAATTCCACCTGGCGATAGGCGCGTTGCGGCAGTTTGCCCACGTGTTCGCTGGCTTTGTGCATCGCTTTGAGCAATGTTCCCAAACCTTCCGCGAAGGTCACATAACATGCGCTGCAGCCCAGCCTCCCCGATTTTTTGAAGTCGGCTTGAGTGAAACCGCACACCGGGCATTTTTGAGTCGGCACGCCCTTCTCAATTTCTTCCGCCGCCCCGATCCCGAGGAGTAAATCCGCCAGCGCGAACCCGGTGGGATCCTGCACGCCTTTCTCCTTTGAGCAGACATCGCAAAGATTCACCTTTTGCATTTTGCCTTCCAGAATTTGCGTCAGGAAAACAGTTGCATCGTTACATTTGCAAACGTCGCACAACATCGGTGTTAGTTAGACCTCCAAATGCCGGAAACATTCACCGCAAGGTAATCAGCACCCTTTCGCTCCTACTCTGCTGCCGTCGCACTATGGGAAAACAGGTGTGCCAGTTTGGCGTGTCAACTCACGAAAGCGCGCGATCATGCGCATCGTTATGGCGCCGGGTTGTCCATTCCCGATGGTGCGCCCATCGGCCCGAATCACCGGGATTAGCTCTGCCGCGGTGCCAGTGAGGAAACATTCGTCTGCGATATAAACGTCGTGGCGCGTGATCTCCTGTTCGGAAATTTTCATCCCGAGCTCCGCCGCGATGTCGAACACCACCGAACGCGTGATCCCGCGCAAAGCGCCGGCCGTGATTGGCGGAGTGAAGATCTGGCCGCGCTTAGTCACAAAAACGTTATCCGCTGTGCACTCGGCGACGTTGCCCGCCTCGTTCAACATCAGCGCTTCATCCGCGCCGGCGAGATTCGCTTCGATTCTCGCCAGCACGTTGTTCAAATAATTGAGCGACTTGATCGCTGGATCCAGCACGGCCGCACTCATCCGACGCGTCGCACATGTCACGACGGTGAGCCCGGTGCGATAAACTTCTTCCGGATAAAGCGCGATCGTCGCCACGATGATGATCACGCTCGGTCGCTTACACTGCACCGGATTTAACCCGAGATTACCAATGCCGCGGGTCACGACCAGTCGGATATAACCGTCGCGTAAATCATTTTGCCGAATTGTTTCCAGCAAAGCTTTTGTCATTACCGTGCGCGACATCGGGATCTCGATGCAGAGCGAGCGCGCCGAATCCCAGAGACGCTCCAAATGTTCTTCAAGCCGGAAAACCCTGCCGCCATAAAAACGGATGCCCTCAAAAATACCGTCGCCGTAAAGCAGACCGTGGTCGAAAACAGAAATCTTGGCGTCGGCTTCGTCGAAAAATTCGCCGTCGATATAAATTTTCGATTGCTTGGAGGCGCCAGACGCCAGCTTGTGCGGCGTCTCTTTTCGAGAAGTTTTTGCAACCGTCTTGGTTGCCGGGGAAGTGATCGTTTGTTCCATTACCGCGCCAGCGGTTCCTGACTCGTTGGTTAACATGCGAAAAATGTCCGGCGATTCAGAACGCAATTCAAGCGACAAATCGATAGGTCGCCTTCGCACGGAAGTTAAAAACGTTTTACTGCTCGCGCGTCAACGGCACGAAATTCACCGGCAGCACCGCTCGCTGCGTAAGTTTTCCGGCATGTTTTTCGAGCAAATAAAGTTGCTGCATTTCGCGGCCGCCGACCGGAATGATCATTCGGCCTCCTTCCTTCAATTGATCGATCAGCGGCTGCGGAACATGATCGGGCGCAGCGGTCACAATAATCGCATCGAACGGCGCATATTCCGGCCAGCCTTTGTATCCGTCGCCCGCTTTCACTTTTACATTGCTGTAATTGAGGCGGCGAAGGTCCCCCTCGGCGCGTTGCGCGAGCGGCTTCACAATTTCGATTGTGTAAACCTCGGCGACCAGTTTTGAGAGCACGGCCGCTTGATAGCCTGAACCAGTTCCGATTTCGAGCACTCGATCCGTGGGCTGCGGGCGAAGTTGCTCGCTCATGAAGGCGACGATGTATGGTTGCGAGATTGTCTGCCCGTAACCGATCGGCAATGGATGGTCTTCGTAAGCGCGAGCGCGATAGTTTTCCGGGACAAATTCGTGCCGCGGTACACTCGACAGCACTTCCGTCACTCGCGCGTCAATGATCCCTCGGCCCTTGATCTGAGCCTCGACCATGTGGTGCCGCGCAACGGCGAAGTCTTGCTCGCCAGCCGATACCAACGAAATGGATCCGAACCAGAGCAGCGCCGATAAAGCGAAAGGGACCCGGTGAAAAACAAACATCTCTAGAAACTATTCCAGTACTCCATCGACGATCCGCAATTGGCGGTCGCCTCGCGCAGCTAACCGATTGTCGTGCGTCACCACGAGCAATGTCTTATTTCGCTCGCGCGCCAGTTTCAGCAAAAGATCGATAACGGCGTCGCCCGTTTTGGAATCGAGATTGCCCGTCGGCTCGTCGGCGAAAATAATGTCAGGATCATTTGTCAAAGAGCGCGCGATCGCGACCCGTTGCTGCTCACCACCCGAAAGTTCAGCCGGCAAATGATGCATCCGATCGGCGAGTCCGACCGCTCCGAGAGTTTTTTCCGCTTCTTTCTTTTTCCCTTGTCGCCCTATCATTCCCGGCAACATCACGTTTTCGAGCGCGGTCAATTCCGGCAACAAAAAATAACCTTGGAAAACAAAACCCATTCTTTGATTTCGCAGTTTCGCTTGCGACGCCTGACTGTCGCGATAAAGACGTTGGCCTTCAAATTCTACTTCGCCCGATTCCGGGCGTTCCAGCCCGGCCAGAGTATAAAGCAGCGTGGTTTTGCCCGCGCCTGATGCGCCGCAAAGGAAGATCGCTTCGCCGTGCCACACCTCGAGGGAGACTCCGCGCAGCACCTCGATCCGGCGCGAACCGATTTGGAACGAGCGGCGCAGATCGCGTGCGACAAGTTGCGGCTCAGGCATGGCGCTGGATAATTCGCCAACTCGGCAATCGCTGCAATGCCGCCGAAAAACAACGCCGCGCGAGACCGAAGCCTTTGCGGGCGAGATTTGCCGGCTCTTTGTCGTTAGGCCAAGCCAAGTGTTGCCAGCGTCGGCTCGTCGATCGCCGAAGTGACCAGAAGGCCGTGGTCCCGCTGATAATGGGCCAGTGCATCGCGGGTTTGCGGTCCGATTAGGCTATCGATCGCGCCGTGATAATAGCCCTGAGCCCGGAGCGCGACCTGCACGTTCGTGATCACCTGGCCAGGTGCGAGATTGTTGTAGCCGTAGATCGGCTCGTAATAGCCGTAGGTGGAGTAATACGGATCGTAACCGAGGGCCGGATACCAATAACCGTCCCACCAATAATAATAGCCGCCGCCGAACAAGACGAAACGCGTGGTGGGGAAATGCGTTCTCCACCAAACGCGATCATGCCGTACGACGATGATGCGCTTTTTGGCGGTGACAAAACTATTGCGATCGAAGTTGTGGTTTCGATTCACCACGTTCTGGGTTTGCGCGGCGACATGCCGCTTGGCCTTTTTCTTCTGGGGTTGCGCGCTCATCACCTGCGCCAGCGGCAGGGAAAGCGCAATCGCTAGGAGTAATAGCTTTTTCATAATTTTTGCCTCGAAAGGTGAGACAGTTAGCGACGGGATTTATTCAAAAGAAAGGCCAGGTCGGGCCGCTACGCATTGCTGCCGAACCGCTTCGAAAAGAACGATGGCGACGGCGGTGGCGAGATTGAGGCTGCGTGTGCCGTGCATCGGGATGGTCAGGAGGCGGTCGGGGTTCGCTTCCAGAAGCGATTCCGGCAAGCCTTTCGTTTCGCGTCCGAAAACGAGAAAATCGCCGGGGTGGAATTCGATCGCGTGATATGGGCGATCCGATTTCGTGGAAAGATAAAAATAACGTGTCACCGGATTGTGCGCGACCTGGAGTTCGCCTAACGAATCCCAAAGACGGAGCTTCACTTCCGGCCAATAGTCCAGCCCGGCGCGCTTTAAGGCGCGATCGTCGATTGAAAATCCAAGCGGCTTGATGAGATGGAGGGTCGAGCGCGTCGCGAGGCAGAGCCGCCCAATGTTCCCGGTGTTCGGCGGAATCTCGGGCTCGACCAGGATGACGTTGAACATGCTCCCGTCGCCGACGTCAGCGCGTCTGGCTACAACTTGCCAGCGACAAACTTCTCCAGCTTGACAATGTCCGCGGCGAACTTGCGGATGCCTTCGGCTGTTTTCTCCGTCGCCATTGCATTGTCATTGACCAGATAGCGGAACTTCTTTTCGTCGAGTTCGAGCTTCCTCACGTCGGCATTTTTTGCCTTTTCCGGATCGAGCTTTCGCACCACTGACTCGTGCGACTTGGAGAGCTCCTTCATCAACTCGGGACTGATCGTGACCAAATCGCACCCGGCCAGCTCGATGATCTGACTCGTGTTGCGAAAGCTCGCGCCCATCACTTCCGTCAGGTATCCGAACTTCTTGTAATAAGTATAAATTTCCTGCACCGACTTTACGCCCGGATCTTCTGCGCCGGTGTAATCCCGTTTGTTGGCAGCCTTGTACCAATCGTAAATCCGCCCGACGAAAGGCGAAATGAGTTCCACGCCGGCTTCCGCGCAACGCACCGCCTGCGGCAGTGAAAACAAAAGCGTCAGGTTGCAGTTGATTCCTTCTTTCTCCAATTGCTCAGCGGCCTTGATCCCTTCCCACGTGGAAGCGATTTTGATCAGAATCCTTTTTCGATCGATTCCCCTCTCTTCGTACATTTTGATCAACTGGCGCCCTTTGTTCATCGAGCCCTCGACATCAAAGGAGAGACGCGCGTCGGTTTCAGTCGAGACCCGGCCCGGCACGATCTTCAAAATCTCGCAGCCGAACTGGACAAGAAGATGGTCCATAATGTCCTCGATCTGTGCCGCGCCGCTCAGGCCCGACTTCTTGCGGTCGGCCAATACTTCATCGAGCAAATGATAATATTTCTCTTTCTGCGTGGCCGCGTAGATCAGACTCGGATTGGTCGTCGCATCCTGCGGCTTGAATTCCTTGATGGACTCAAAGTCGCCGGTGTCCGCGACGATCTTCATGAATTTTTTCAGCTGATCGAGCTGACTCGATTGAGTCGCGGTTTTCTCTTGCTCAAGAACGGCCGTGCTCATGGTATTACCTCCTGTGCGAAACCGATCATCGGTGGCTCAGCTTTGGTTTCGGCAAGCGTAAGGCTCTCGTGAGACGCACACAATCTTAAATTCTCCCTTGGGAAACTCGAAGTTTGCGTGCTTTTCGACGTTTTCTTCCCGATTGATCAATGACGATCGGCACAGTTCTTGCGATCGATCTTTTAAGCGGAAACGGGACACCGCTGCTCCGGCGAACGTTTGGAGCCGAGCGCGTGTCGAACGAAGTTGTTACCGATCTCCCACATCGGGCCGGGAAATTTGCGGCATTCAGTAAGAACATTGTCGAGCCCGTTGACGAAGAGATCGATTTCTCGCTCACCGATAATCAGCGGCGGAAGAATTTTCAGCACATCCATCGCGTGCCCGGCGACCTGAGTGAGAATGCGATGCCGCGCGAGCAGTTGCGTCACGACCATCTGCGGGAACAACACCTTGTCCACTTTGTGCAGAAGCTTCCAGGCCATCCGCAATTTGAATTTGGTCGGTTCGTGGAATTCGATCGCAATCATCAGACCTTTGCCGCGAACTTCTTTGAGGAATGAATGTTTCGCGCGCAACGCGTCGATCCGTTCGACCAATAACTTTCCCATGCGCGCGGAGTTCTCGATCAAATTTTCGGTATCGATCACTTCGAGCGCGGCGAGTCCGCAAGCCATGGCGAGATTGTTTCGGCCGAAGGTCGTGGAATGAACGACGCAGCGGTCCATCCGGCTGAAAGTCTTCTGGTAAATGTCGCGACGGGCGACAATCGCTCCGCAGGGAACGTATCCGCCACTGAGAGTTTTCGCGAGCGTGATGATGTCCGGCTCGAGGTTCCAATGCTGAAATCCGAACATTTTTCCGGTGCGACCGAGGCCGGTTTGGATTTCATCGGAAATCAACAGCGTGCCGTATTGCCGGCAAAGTTCCTGCACCCGAACAAAAAAATCGCCGTGTGGATATTTGACGCCCTTGCCTTGCACCGGCTCGATGACAAAGGCCGCGACGTCCCGCCTAGAAAGCTCACGCTCGACCGCAGTGACGTCATCGAGCGCTACCCGCGTTTCGAAGCCGTCCATCAGCGGTCCGAACCCTTCCGTGAAACTTTCGCAACCCATCAGCGACAACGACCCGAGACTCAGCCCGTGAAACGCACTTTCGAGTGAAATCACTCGTTTTCGCTGGGTCGCCGCGCGCGCAAACTTCAGCGCGCCCTCCATCGCTTCGGTGCCGGAGTTGCAAAAGAAAACCGCATCGAGATGCGGCGGCGTTCGTTTTGTGATCGCCTCGGCGAGCAATCCGCTCAGCAGCGAGCAATCCATTTGCACCATGTTCGGCAAATCGAGATCGAGCACGTCGCGGAGGGCCTGCTTTACCTGCGGATGATTGCGACCGATATTGAAAACAGAATAGCCGCTCAGGAAATCGAGATAGGCGGCGTTATCCATGTCGTAGAGGTAAGCGCCCTCCGCCCGCGCGTAAACTTTGTCGAAACCAATCACCCGCTGCGCCGCGACCAGCGTGCGATTGATGTGCCGTTCATGCAGCTGATAATTTTCACCCAGGCGCGCCGCGATGATTTCTTTCAAATCGAAAGCCACGGCGCAACGTTCTGCGATCTCTGCACCGAACGCAACCGCGCCCAAGATTCTCTATGGGCGGATCGACTCTTTGTCTGGCCTTCGCTTTCCATCGATGAGAAGGAGCGAACTGACCCCGCTCACCATGGCGAGCACAGCGCCGATAAACATGACGCAGCGAAAGCCGTCGATGAATGAATGGTTGATCGCCTGACGGACGGCGTCGCGCAGCGGCGGCGAAATTTCAGCCGGCAACTTTGCTCCCGCCAATCTTACGCGCTCTGCTTTAAGCGACTGCTGGAGCATGGACGGGAGTTCGAGCGAAGAAAGTCGGCGATCGAGCGAGCGATTGAAAACATGAAGCATCACAATTCCGAACGCGGCAATCGCCAGCAATGAGGCCACTCGCGAGATCGCGTTGTTGATTCCGGACGCGACGCCGAGACGGTTTCCCACGACCGCATTCATTACGGTGGCGGTAAGCGGTGCGACGCTCATGGCCATGCCAAAGCCGAGTGCGACGACGGCGGGGCCGAACGTCCGCCAGTAATCGCCTCCCACGTCAGGAAGCGCGAAAAGCAGAAAGCCAGCACCTACGATCATCGGTCCTGCGACCAGCGGCAGCTTTGCTCCATACCGTTGCGCGAGACCGCCACTCCAACGCGAAAGAAAAAATAAGATCAGAGTGAACGGCAGAAGTGCGGCGCCGGCACCGGCCGCGGAATAACCTTGCACTTGAATCAGATTCAGCGGGAAGAAGAAGAGAGCGCCACTGAGCGCGCCATAAAGGAGAAACGTCAGCACATTCGCTCCGGTGAAATTTCGCGACCGAAACAACGCCAGCGGCATCATGGGTTGCGAAATGCGCGCTTCGAATCGTATGAAAACGATCAAGGCAAGCGACCCTACTAGGAATGCAGCGATGACCAGGGGATGCGCCAACCCGAGCCGTGAGGATTCGATCAATGCGTAAGTGAGCAAACCCAATCCAGTCGCAGTCAACAACGCGCCTATCCAATCCAGCTTCTTTCCCCGAGTCTCATCCTGACTTTCCGATACGCGCGTAAGCGAGATGATCGCGATGATCAATGCGAGCGGAAGATTAATAAAAAAGACTGCGCGCCAGGAGATCTGCTCGATCAACCATCCGCCCACGACGGGGCCAATCGCTGCCGCGATGGCCGTGAATGCCGACCATGTGCCGATTGCCCGCGCCCGGTCTTCTTCACGAAATGACGCCCCTATGATGGCAAGACTTCCCGGCACCAACAATGCGCCGCCCAGGCCTTGTGCCGCTCGCGCCGCGATAAGTTGAGTGATGCTCGGCGCCAACCCGCACCAAAGTGATGCCAACGCGAACAGCACGACGCCGAAAAGAAACACGCGGCGCCGCCCATAATGATCCCCTAACGAACCTCCCAGAAGTAAGAACGCCGCCAGCAGCAGCGAGTACGCTTCGATCACCCATTGCACTTCGATGACAGTTGCACCGAGATTCGCCTGCAATCCGGCCAGCGCCACGTTCACGACGGTGCCGTCGATGAAAGCCATGCTCGAACCCAGAATAGTCGCCGCTAAAATCCAACGACCGGATGACCGCGTGCACGGAGTCGCGGCCCTCTTCGAAAGAACAACGGCCTCGTCGCACGGTTGCGCTAACGAAATTGCCATCTCGTCACTAGCTCAAACCGTCCCGCTGAAATGCTTTCAACGCTGCGCTCACGGCCGCCAATCTCGATACGCGACCGGCGCGCCTACTTTAAGATTTGTGCGACTCAGGCCGTGCCGATCGAGTTGTTCCGCCAGCCATTGAAACCATTCCCAACTCTTTTGCGAACCAGAGCGCGTCCGTTCGAATTCGATAAAGGGACGAAGTTTCTTCCAGGCCACACGCGCCGTTCCACCGATCAAGTCATCTGCGACCGATAACGGCACGATGCGCGCGAACACCGAATAACCAATCCCTTCCATGATGGTGGCCATTTTCAGCCCGGCTTCGAGCATCTTCGGATTGCCCTCGATTTCCGCCGCCCCGGTTCCGTCGGGGATCGCGGCCACAATCACGCTGGAACTCATCCACTCCGGCGACATCAGGGCCTGCACAGCCGCAAAGGCGACGCGTTCCTCGCGCTCGCGGCGGGCGCGGCGCATTTCCAGGAAACCGAATGCGACCCCCGTCAAAACGGTTAGCGCGGTCGCGACATTTGCCAGAGTCGACAGGTCCACGCGCACAGCTTAGCAAAACGATTGCCCCCAGCGCGAAGCCGAATTAAAAAAAAACCGCAGGACCCATGCGGAAATCCTGCGGCTCAGATTTTGCGAATGGTGTTCGCTTAGTCCTGATCGACAACCACCCGATTTACGACGTGCGCGTCGCCGTTGCTGTCATAATAAACATGCACGCGCGCGCCCGGGCGGATCATGCTGGCTTCGATTTCTTTGCCCGCCTTGTTCATGTAATGAACCGTCTTGCCGAGAACATACGAGACCGGATCGGCCGCGGTCGTCGTGCGCACGACGATCGTTTTGCCCGGCTCAAATGTCGTCACCGTCCCGTCAGTTGATGTGGTTGTAGTGGTGGTTTCGCTCGTGCCGGTGACCGGATTTGTACTGGTCGATTGAGTTGTGGTTGAGCTGGTCTGTGCAAACGCCAGCGGCGCGATCAGCGCGCAGGCGAGAGTAATGGTGGTCCTTTTCATAATTTCCTTTCGTTTGTTTTGACTGCCTTAAGATTCGTGGCAGTTGCGATTTACGGACGGCTCACGTCGAGTTCTTTCCGTAGAATTTTGGACTCCGTTGCAACATGATCTATTCAATGCCGTATGAAAATTGCGCGATTGAGCGCGCTTTTACATCAGGTAACGTGCGGTCTCGTGAATGACCCCAGCTCGATTGTAGATCCACCCGTTACGGCCGAGACGGTGGCAAAACATGGTCTGACCCCGGAAGAATACGACCGGATCAAAAAGATCCTCGGTCGCGACCCGAATTTCACCGAGCTCGGGATTTTCTCTGTGATGTGGAGTGAACATTGCTCGTATAAAAATTCGCGCCGCGAATTAAAAAAATTTCCGACTACCGGTCCGAACATTCTCGTTAAGGCCGGGGAAGAAAACGCCGGCGTGGTCGATATCGGCGATGGCTGGGCCGTCGCTTTTAAGATCGAGAGTCACAATCACCCGAGCGCAATCGAGCCATTCCAAGGCGCGGCGACCGGCGTCGGCGGAATTATTCGGGACATCTTTACGATGGGAGCGCGCCCGGAATTTTTGCTGAATTCGCTGCGCTTCGGACCGATCGTAGCGCAAGCCTCTCGTTTGCGAACCGACGAAGAATGCAAGCGGGACGCTTGCGCTACTCTAAACAACCGCCGCCTGTTCACCGGCGTCGTCTCCGGAATCGCACATTATGGCAATTGCGTCGGCGTGCCGACGATCGGCGGCGAGATTTATTTCGACGAAAGTTTCGAAGGCAATCCGCTCATCAATGTTTTTTGTCTCGGTATTTTGCGGCATAGTCAACTCGCGCGCGGCGCCGCGAGTGGGGTCGGCAATCCGGTTTTTTACGTCGGCGCAGAAACGGGACGCGATGGTCTCGCCGGCGCCGCTTTTGCATCGCGTGAGTTGACGGAAGAATCACGCGAAGATCGGCCAGCCGTACAGGTCGGCGATCCTTTCAAAGAAAAGCTGCTCTTGGAGGCCTGCCTCGAACTGCTCGCACGCGATGCCGTCGCCGGCATTCAGGACATGGGCGCCGCGGGACTGACCTGCTCGACCTGCGAAACCGCAAGCCGCGGCGGAACGGGCGTGGAAATCGATCTGGCAAAAGTTCCCAAGCGAGAGTCGGGTATGACGCCCTACGAAATTCTGCTGAGCGAATCGCAGGAGCGAATGTTAATCATCGCGAAACGCGGAAAAGAAAATATCGTGCGCGAAATTTTCGACAAGTGGGATGTGCCCTGCGCGGAAATCGGTCGCGTCACCAGCGACGGCATGATGCGCGTGCGCAATAACGGCTCCATTGCCGCCGAGATTCCGGCCAAACCTCTCGCCGAAGAAGCACCGCTTTATTCGCGCGAAGCCAAAGCGCCGCCGCCTGTGGCCGGGGTCGGCGACCCTGGCTACAACGATCTTCCCGAAATCGATCATCATGAATCGCTACGTTCGCTCCTGCGCGATCCGTCGATTGCTTCGAAGAACTGGATTTATCGACAATATGATCACACGGTTCGCACCGGCACAGTCGTTAGGCCGGGTTCTGATGCCGCCGTGTTTCATGTGCGCGAAGCGAATAAATTCCTGGCCGCGACGACGGATTGCAACTCTCTCTATTGTCGACTGGACCCGCGCGAAGGCGGAAAAATCGCCGTGGCCGAGGCCGCGCGCAATCTTACCTGCTCGGGCGCGAAGCCGCTCGCCGTGACCGACAATTTAAACTTTGGTAATCCCTACAAACCGGAAAATTTCTGGCAGCTTCGCGAGGCGGTCGAAGGCGTTGCGGAAGCTTGCCGCGCATTTGGCACGCCGGTCATTGGCGGGAATGTCTCCTTATACAATGAGAATCCCGCGGGCGTCGTCGATCCCACTCCGACCGTAGCAATGGTCGGCCTAATAGAACACGAGCGACATATCACGACGCAATTTTTTAAAAGCGAAAGTGACGTGATCATTCTTTGCGGCGGAATCGGTGACGAGTTGGGCGCGTCGCATTTTTTAAAGATCTGCTATGGCCGTAAAGAAGGTCTTCCACCTCGCCTCGACTTGAATCGGGAGAGCGCCACGCAGAACACCGTGCGCGAATTGATTCGTAACGGCAAGGTGAGGAGCGCGCACGATTGCTCGGAAGGCGGACTGGCGGTCGCCCTCGCCGAATGCTGTTTCAATCCGGAGCGCTTGTTAGGCGCTCACATCGATTTGGGCGCGACCGAGTCGCGCGTCGATCAGGTGCTGTTCAACGAAGCCCAATCGCGGATCATCATTTCGGTCGCAAAAGACGATGAGAATGCGGCGCACACTTTATTCAGAACACGCGGCGTCCCAGCGACGACCATCGGCGCTGTTGTCAGCAAAGAGCTTCGAATTAGCGTCAAAGATCAGGTGCTCCGCTGGCCGATCGCGACCTTGTTTGATGACTGGTATTTCGCTATCGAGCGGATCATTTCTCAAACATAATGACAGAAGCACACGCTGCTTTTCGCGGATCGATTCCACGGAATTACGATCGCTTTTTGGGCCCCGCCTTCTTCGAGCCCTACGCGCCCGATCTCGTAAGGCGGTTGGACGTGCCGGCGTGCAATGCCGTTCTCGAAGTCGCTTGCGGCACTGGAATCCTTACGCGCCATTTGCGCACTAGACTTCCGGAAGCCGCGCGACTCGTCGCTACTGATCTAAACGGAGCGATGTTTGCTTGCGCGCAACCAAAATTCCGGCCCGCAGAAAATGTCGAATGGAAGGAAGCCGACGCAAGCGCGCTGCCCTTTCCCGACCGATCGTTCGACGCGGTTGTTTGCCAATTCGGTCTCATGTTCGTGCCGGAAAAGGAGGCCGCGATTCGTGAAGCGCATCGCGTTCTCGTGCCGGGTGGCCTGCTCCTTTTTAATGTTTGGGATTCGATGGACCACAACCCGGTCGCGCACGTCGCCCACACTACGATCACCGCGTTTTTCGAAAATGATCCGCCTTTCTTTTACGAAACGCCGTTCGGCTTTCATGATCCCGCTCTCATTCGTGGCCTTCTGCAAAAAGCTGGATTTCAACAAATCGAGTTCGAGCTTGTCACGCTTTCCTGCCGGAGTGAATCGGCGACCGACCTGGCCACCGGCCTGGTGCGAGGAAATCCCATTGTCGCCGCAATCGAGGAAAACGGTCGCGTGGACGTCGAGACAGTCGTGAGAGCCGTCGCCCAAAAAATCGGAGACCATTTCGGTGAGAAACCGGTCCAGAGCACGATGCAGGCTCTCGTGTGGCGTGCGGTGCGATAGCCGATTTCGCACTCGGGTGGAACGAGCGATTGAACGCCGTTCAGATTGGTGGATTGTTCGGTACGATGTCTCTTGAACCTTTGAGGCAAACTGAGCCGCCGGAATCGGCGTTCTTCCCGCAGCACGAATGCGGACTTTTCGGGGTCTTCGGTCACCCGAATGCGGCCGTGCTGACCTATTACGGCCTGTTCGCGCTGCAACATCGTGGGCAGGAAAGCGCCGGCATCGTGACGAGCAACGGCCCGGGACAAACTTTTCTCCAACACAAGGACATGGGGCTTGTGTCTCAAGTTTTCGGGCAGGAAGAGCTCGCGAAACTGAAAGGCACGCGTGCCGTCGGACACACCCGTTATTCCACCACTGGGACGAGCACGCTGAAAAATGCACAGCCGTTCGTGGTCGATTGTGTGCGCGGTCAAATGGCGATCGCCCACAATGGCAATCTGATCAACGCGGATCTTTTGCGCGATGAGCTCGAGCGCAAAGGTTCGATTTTTCAAACGACCGCCGATAGCGAGATCATTCTACATTTGCTGGCTCGGCCGGCCAATAATGGAGCGAGCGTTCTAAGTGCGTTGCGCCGGATCGAAGGCGCGTTCTCGCTGATCATCATGAGCGAGCGCGAGCTCATCGCGGTGCGCGATCCGTTTGGATTTCGACCACTTGTTCTGGGGAAACTCGACGGTGCTTACATTCTGGCTTCGGAGACGTGCGCTTTCGATCTTGTCCACGCGGAGTTTATTCGCGAAGTCGGACCCGGCGAAGTGCTAATCATCGATGAAGACGGTCTGCGCTCGGAATGGCCATTCCGAGACGAACAACAGGCGTTTTGCATGTTCGAGTACGTTTATTTTGCGCGGCCTGACAGCATCCTGGGCGGGGTGAACGTCGCGAAAGTGCGCACAGAAATGGGACGCGAGCTAGCGAGACGTTTTCCGGTTGAAGCCGATATCGTCGTGCCAGTTCCCGATTCGGGGACTTACGCCGCGCTCGGTTTCGCCCATGAATTGAATATTCCTTACGAACATGCATTTGTGCGCAATCACTACATCGGCCGCACCTTCCTTCAGCCGAGCCAGCTCATTCGCGATTTCGATGTACGGGTAAAATTGAATTTGATCAAAGAAGCGGTCGAAGGAAAACGCGTGGTGGTGGTGGATGATTCGATCGTGCGCGGGACGACTGCGCGCGCGCGCGTCGTCAATTTGCGCGAGGCCGGAGCGAAGGAAGTGCACATGCGCGTGAGCTGCCCCCCACACCGCTTCGCCTGTCATTACGGGATTGATTTTCCCGATCCAGAAAAATTGATCGCGAATCAAATGCCGATGGAAGAAATCTGCCGATATCTCGGCGTCGATAGTCTTGGCTACCTCGATGTCGAAGGAATGGTCAAGGCCACCGGGCAGCCGGCGAATCACTTCTGTCTCGCCTGTTTTACGGGGAAATATCCCCTGCCCGTCGATCCCGCGCTCGACAAATTCATCATGGAAAAACGCGAGGGCCGCTCAAAAGCCCTTGCGGCCGAGGAAGAGCATCCGACGCTCTTCGCGGATTTGAAGTGACAGGTGCTAGACCTGTCATCTTGAGCGAAGTGAAGCGCAGCCAAACGAAGTCGAACGATCTCGCAATTTAGAATAGTGAGAGAGATGTCTCGACTTCGCTCGACATGACAAAGAAAGCTTACGCGCGCGCCGGTGTAGATGTCGATCTTGGCAACCGGCTGAAGAAGCAAATCCGGCGACTCGTTAGGCAAACGCACGGTTCGGAAGTGCTCGGAAAAATTGGCGGCTTTGGCGGGTTGTTCTCGCCTGATTTTTCCGGGATGCGCGACCCAGTGCTGGTCGCCAGCATCGATGGCGTCGGCACAAAACTAAAGGTGGCGTTTGCGATAAACCGGCACGACACCGTCGGCGTCGATTTGGTGAACCATTGCGTTAACGACATCGCGGTGCTTGGCGCGCGTCCGTTATTTTTTCTCGATTACATCGGCGCAGAAAAGTTGGAGCGGCGCATTTTCGATCAACTCATTCGCGGATTTTCGCGCGCT
The DNA here is from genome assembly GCA_040003015.1 of Verrucomicrobiota bacterium. GTDB lineage: Bacteria > Verrucomicrobiota > Verrucomicrobiia > Chthoniobacterales > UBA10450 > JBDUDH01. The sequence continues at coordinate 17,417 of JBDUDH010000057.1, forward strand.
TGTCGCGCGGCCGGTTGCGCATTGATTGGCGGTGAAACGGCACAAATGCCCGGGATGTATCGCAAGGGCGAATACGATCTCGCCGGTTGCATCGTCGGCGTCGTTGAACGCGCGAAGATTATCGATGGCAGTCCGATCAAAGTGGGCGACGCAATTCTTGGTCTCGCATCCAATGGATTGCACACTAACGGCTATTCGCTCGCGCGAAAGATTCTCCTGAAACGAATGCGGCTCGATCTCGGAAGCAAAGTGGAGGGATTGAAACACTCGTTAGGCGAAGAGCTGCTTCGCGTGCATAAGAATTATGAGCCGGCGCTTTCCAAAATTCCGGCCGGGATAATCAAAGGTCTCGCCCATATCACCGGAGGGGGGTTGATCGATAATCTGCCGCGTATTTTGCCTAAGGAGTGCGATGCGATGATCGATACCGCAAGCTGGACGGTCCCCCGCATTTTTCAGATTTTACAGCGTCATGGAAAAGTGGACCGCGAAGAAATGTATCAAGTTTTCAATATGGGGATCGGCATGGTCGCGATAGTGGCGGAGCGTGACGCAAAGCAAATAGCGCGGGCATTGAAAGCGAAAACGATCGGCCGGGTTGAACGCGGCCGGGGCATTACCCGTTTGTCATTCTGAGCGGGGCGCAGCGGAGTCGAAGAATCCGGTAGCGGTACCGGAAAGCTGTCGCAACGGGATCTCTCGACCCATTCGACTCAGCTCAGTGCAAAACTTTCGATCGGGATGACAACGCGAAGATTGGCGGTAGTTTGGCGGCAATGGAGAAACGACAATTCGGCAAGACGGACATGCAGGTCTCAGTCCTCGGGTTCGGCGGCAGCGAGATCGGGTTTGAAGGAGCCGACGAGACGACGGTGGAACGTTTGTTAGGCAGCGCGCTCGATGCCGGGCTGAATGTGATCGACACCGGCGAATGCTATCGTAATAGCGAGGAGCTGATCGGCAAAACAGTCGGCCATCGCCGCGATGAATTTTATCTCTTCACGAAATGCGGCCACCCGCACGGTATTGAAAGCAGCGCTAATTGGTCGCCCGACTCGCTTCTCGAAAGCATCGAGCGCAGTCTGCGACGCCTGCAAACCGACCGGCTCGATTTGGTGCATCTGCATAGCTCGCCAGAAGCGGTTTTAAAAAAAGGCGACGCAATCGCGGCGCTGCAAACGGCCTGCGAAAAAGGCTACACGCGTTACATCGGTTACAGCGGTGACAGTCATGCGGCGCATTATGCGGTAGAATGCGGCGCGTTTGATTCCCTGCAAATCTCCGTGAGCATCGCCGATCAGGAAGCGATCGACTTGACCTTGCCGCTCGCACGAGAACGCAATATCGGGATAATCGCGAAGCGCCCAATTGCCAACGCGGCGTGGAAAACCGGCCACAAGCCGACGAACTCCTACCATCATGCTTATTGGGAACGATTGCGGAAGCTCAACTATCCTTTCCTCCGGGACAGCGATCTCGAAGGAAGTGTCGCGACAGCGCTGCGATTTACATTGAGCGTTCCCGCCATTCACACCGCGATCGTCGGCACGCGAAACCCGGAGCGTTGGAAAGAGAACGCAAAAATGTTGGAAGCCGGACCGTTAAGCCAGGAAGAGTTCGATGCGATCCGGCAACGGTGGGATGACGTCGCTCCAGTCACCTGGATCGGACAAACTTAAAGATGAAACAACGAAAACTCGGACGTGGCGGGCCTCTCGTTTCCGCGCTCGGCCTAGGATGCATGGGAATGTCGGATTTCTACAGTGGGCGCGACGACGATGAATCGCTGGCGACAATTCATCGTGCGCTCGATCTCGGGATCACGTTTCTCGACACCGCGGATATGTATGGTCCCTTCACCAATGAAGAGCTCGTCGGACGCGCGATCAAAGGTCGCCGCGAAGAAATTATTCTGGCGACGAAGTTCGGCATCGTCCGCGATCCAAACGATCCCTCGGTCCGCGGAATTAGTGGAAGACCCGATTACGTGAGCAAGGCGTGCGACGCGAGTTTGCGACGGCTCGGCGTTGAAACGATCGATCTTTATTAGCAACATCGGGTCGATCCCGAAACCCCGATTGAAGAGACTGTCGACGCGATGGCAGATTTGGTGCGCGAAGGCAAAGTTCGTTATCTTGGGTTGTCGGAAGCCGGCAGCGAGACGCTCCGCCGCGCTTACACGGTGCATCCGATCACCGCTCTGCAGTCCGAGTATTCACTTTGGACGCGCGACCCGGAAGAGGGAAATCTCGCGACTTGCCGCGAGCTTGGCGTGGGTTTCGTCGCCTATAGTCCGCTCGGGCGTGGCTTTCTTACCGGTCAGATCAGGCGCTTTGACGATCTGGCGCACGATGATTACCGGCGGCAGTCCCCGCGCTTTCAGGGTGAAAACTTCCAGCGCAATCTCGATCTCGTCGAGCGTGCTGGCGAAATCGCTCGTGAAAAAAAGTGCACTCCTCTACAGTTCGCCCTGGCGTGGGTGATGGCGCAAGGCGAAGACAGTGTGCCCATTCCCGGGACCAAGCGCCGGAAATACCTCCAGAAAAATGTGGGCGCGCTGAACGTAAGCCTAACGAGTGAAGAGCTGGCGCGCATCGACGAAGTCACGCCCAGAGACGCATTCGCCGGCCTGCGTTATCCGGAATCGATGATGGCGATGGTAAACCGGTGAGGTTTTCGCCTCACCGTATTAACCTGGCAAACTATGAGCGTCGATCGCGCGACGCGTGTTATTGCCTTGAGCCAGTCTTTGCCTTTCGCCTGGCAGCCCATCGGGCTTTCATGGCGTCGGACAATTTCTTTCTACCAGCGGCAGTGAGGCCGCCTTTCTTTTTAGCTGGTGTTGCCTTGGTTCGAGAACTGCCGCTAGCTTTTCGCCGGGCCCAGTTTGCTTTGGCCGCAGCCGAGAGCTTCGCTCGGGTGGCAGCCGACATGCCACGCCTGCCGCTGGCGCGAGCGGGCGAGGGAGGTTTACTTCCGCCGAAGAGTGAGGCCAACCGCCGCTCCAGTGTATGAATTTGCTCACGTAGTGAGACTGCTTCTTTTAATGTATTAAGGGACAAGTCCATGAGTAGTTACATAGGTCAGCCTTGCATTAACTGCAAGTAAATGCTTTTCTAGCGCCTAAAGATGTCAGAAAGGCGAGCGTAGCTTTCGGCACTTCTCGCTAGGCGCGGGCGGTTAGCTCAGTGGTAGAGCGGCTGGTTTACACCCAGTAGGTCGGGGGTTCGAAACCCTCACCGCCCATTCTTTTTGTTAGCTTGGACAAATTTGAGCAATCACGTTCTGCCTCATAAGATGGTTTGTGACGGAGCGAAAATTGATGGGCAAAGCTATTGAGCAAGCGCGAAAGAGTTTGCGCGAAGGCGGGATTCCAATCGGATCCGCGCTGGTGGGCAGCAAACTCAACGGTAACTGGCGCAATGGAGCCATTGATTGCCAATTTTTCGAATCGATCCGTAGGGTCCAATAGTTACAGTTGCCGTTTCGCTTCGACCTCGTCTCTCGCAGACACGATTCGCGGGCGCTCCACTTCGATGAGCCGCTGTAGTTCTTAGCGCAAACGCCCTGCTCCGTGTGGCAGAGCTCCGTCTTCGCGGATGAACGCTTTGCTCATGATTGGATTTTGCCTCTCGACCTACTCGGAGAACAGGCTCGCTCTATCAGATCGACTCTTTTTACTTGTCGCGCGACAACGCCGCAAATTACGACCATAAGTTGCTGCCATGATCGTATCGCTTCGCACTTTTCCACTTTTTTACACCGCCATTATTGTCTTAATCGCCGCGCGCCCAGTCTGCGGCCAGGAGAAGTCCCCGCTCTTGGTTCCACCGGCAGCGATCACGTCACCGGCGGCAACGCCGCAGACCAATGACCTTCAACTCAGCGATGTGCTATTTAAGAATCTCAAAGCTCGCGCTATCGGGCCGGCCGTGATGGGTGGTCGCGTTTCTGATATCGCCATCGATCCGCACAATCCCTTTGTCTTTTACGTGGGTCTCGCTACCGGTGGCTTGTTCAAAACTGGTGACAATGGCGTTTCGTTCGATCCCGTTTTCGACAAGCAACCCTTTCTCTCGATCGGCGGCGTGGCGGTGGCGCCTTCGGATTCGGACATTGTGTGGGTGGGGACGGGCGAAGCAAACGACCGAAACTCTTCGGAGTGGGGCAACGGCGTCTATCGTTCCACCGACGGCGGCGGAACGTGGCAGAACGTTGGACTGAAAGAGAGCCGGGCAATCGCGCGCATTCTCGTGCATCCGGCCCATCCCGAAATCGCTTACGTCGCTGCGATGGGGCACCTCTGGAAAGATGGAGGCGAGCGCGGCCTTTTCAAAACTACGGACGCCGGAAAAACGTGGAAGGCTATCCTGCAAGCCTCTGGCGCGAATGCGGCGCGCACTGGCTGCGGCGACGTGATCTTTGATCCATCGAACCCCGAAATTCTTTACGCTGTGCTTTACGCGCGACAACGCAATCCCTGGAGCTTCACCTCCGGGCCGGCCGCGACAGGCGGCGAAGATGTTGGCGGCATCTTCAAAAGCACGAATGACGGCGCGACCTGGAAAAAATTAAGTGGCGGTGGTCTGCCGGCTCAAACCGGACGAATCGGGCTCGCCATTTCGATACGCAACCCGCGCATTGTGATGGCGGTCGTTCAAAGCGATGAAGGCGGCGCGAATGACATCCGCGAAATTCACAGCCGGCGCGGCGGCGTCTTTCGCTCGGAAGATAGCGGCGAAAAGTGGACGCGTGTAAGCTCGATCAACCCGCGGCCATTTTATTTCAGCCAGATCCGCATCGATCCAGGAAACGATCAGCGCGTTTATCTTCTGGGGCAGGCGTTGCTCGTTTCCGATGATGGCGGGAAAAATTTCCGCGAAGATCTTTCCGAAAAAGTTCACCCCGATTGCCACGCGCTGGTCATTCAAGCAGGGAGCGCTCCGCCGCCGAAGCCAGCGAAACCCGAAGACAAGAACAAGCCGCCGAAGCCGCCCGTCTGCCAGCGTCTGCTGCTCGGCACCGACGGTGGCGTTTACCAAAGCTTCGCGGCGGGCAAAGGCTGGGACCATCTCAACCGGATTCCAGCGGGTGAATATTACCGCATCACACTCGATGATACGCGACCCTTTTACCGCATCGCCGGCGGTTTGCAGGACAACGAAAATTGGGTCGGTCCCAGCGGTGTTCAAAGCAAGGAAGGGATTCGCAATTCCGATTGGACGAGTCTTGCCGGTGGCGACGGTTTCTATGTTCTCTTCGATCCAGCTGATCGCGATACATTTTACGCGGAAAGCCAGGGCGGAAACGTGCACCGCTTGAATTTGCGCACAGGCGAATTGCGCGAGCTTCGTCCCGAGCCGCCAGAGGGTCAGCCGCGCTATCGTTTCCACTGGAATTCCCCGCTGCTCGCGAGTCGTCATCGGCCGGGTGTTCTTTATCTGGCAGGGAATCGTGTCTTCCGCCTGACCGATCGCGCGGAGCATTACGCGGTCATCAGCCCTGATCTGACGCACAACGATCCAGCCCGCACCACCGCCAGCGGCAGCGGCGCCGAGGATTTTGGAGTAATTTATTCGCTGGCAGAATCGCCGCTCCGCGCCGGCGTGCTCTGGGCGGGCACTGATGACGGTCGGCTTTGGGTAACTGAAAACGATGGCGGGAAATGGACGGAGTTGACCGCCAATCTACCCGACGCAATTCGCGGGCAATGGATCGTCCGTATCGAGCCGAGCGCACACGATCCAAACGTTGCTTATGTGGCATTGAGCGCTTATCGCGCGGGCGATGATCATCCGGCGATCGTCCGCACTGGCGATGGCGGCAAGACCTGGCAGAATGTCGCCGGCGACCTGCCGACGAACGCGCCGATTGAAGTCGTTCGCGAAGATCCGGTCAATCCACGCTTGCTTTACGCCGGGACGCACTTCGGACTCTTCGCATCGTTCGATCAAGGCGCGCATTGGATCAGGATCACCGATCTGCCGGCGGTCCGAGTGGACGATCTGCAAATTCATCCGCGCACCGGCGACTTGGTGATTGCGACGCATGGCAGGAGCATCGACATTCTGGATGACACGCGCTCTTTTCGCGAGCTGACACCGGAAGTGAGCGCAAAACCTGCGCATCTCTTCACTGTCCGGCCCGCGATGGGTTTCTATTTGCTGCCTGGCTTTGTCGACTCGAATGGCAAGGCTGTTTATCGGGGCGACAATCCACCGGAAGGCGCGCTCTTAACCGTTTGGGTCAAAGACTTCACCGGCGACGAAATTAAGGTCGCTATTACCAACTCCGTCGGTGTCCCCGTCGCCAATCTCAAAGCGCCCGGCGTGGCGGGCATGACGCGCCTCACCTGGGATCTGCGCCCAACCAAGGATGTCATGATCGAGTACGGCGGCGACGATCCGAAGAAGCTACTGCCGGCGGGCGATTACACCGCGGAGTTGAGTTACGGCCAGCTGAAGATGAAACAAACATTCCACGTCGATATCGCCGAGGGAATCACGCCCCGATAGAAGGCGCGGCCAGAAAACGCAGCATGAGCATTTCTTCCCTCCATGGCGAAACATGCGCCGAATAACCCAACTTGTTTCTCAGCCGGGATCCAAGCGATCTTCCCGACAAAGTTTTGCGTCAAAGCAAAAGGCCCCGCGCCGCGGGTCGACGCGGGCCTTTAAAGTTGCCTAACGAGTTATCTTATTCGAAGCCCATGTCGTAAACTTCGACAAGCAGGTCCGCCACTCGCGCAAAGCTTTTAGTGAGTTCTCGATAGATCAGCAGAAGTCGGCGGGCCTTCCACCCAATTGATGTCCCAGGCGCTGTCCACGGTGATGAAGGTGAGGGAGTTTGCGGGCAACCATGCTTCATGAACCATTTTCGCTGGCATGTAGTTGTAGCCGCCCGGACCGATCTCGACGCGCTTGCCTTCGCACGCAAGCGTGGCCGTGCCTTGGATCATGGTGTGGGTTTCATTGGCATTGTGCCAATGCTTGCGAACGTGGATCGCTTTGGGCGTGCGAATGAGCAAACTGGTCGCCTGTGTCTTCGGATCGAC
>JBDUDH010000090.1:0-7342 GCA_040003015.1 Verrucomicrobiota bacterium
GCTTGCGGCGGAAGAAGCTTCACGTCTTTCACCACTCGTGTAACGCGCGCTTCTTTCAACTGCGCCGCATTTAAACAGGTAGCGGTGAGGAGAAGACAAATGAGCAAACCGCGTCCCAAGATTTCTGCTCGGGGCGCCGAAGGAGGAGGGCGATTGTTGATGGGGCGTTAAAACTTCAGCGTCAGCGCTACCCCGCCGCCGACGTTGGCGACGCTGTAATCGAAGACGCTGTGATTTGACTGATTCCAAGCGAAAGAGCTGAGTGCGCTCAGTGTGAGCCAATCCCGAATCCGATAGTTCGCGCTCAGGGAAACTATTTCGCTCACGTCGGTTCGATCGCCGATATAATAATCGCGCACGGCCAGCCGAGCCGCGGCGTCGATCGAAAAAGAGCGGCTCAAAGCAACATCGTAGCCCACGTAGAATGAATAATCGTTTCGCCGCGGCGGTTCGGGATTCGCGTAAAAGCTCAGGTTCAGATCAACGCCGAGGAAGAGCTGCTGGGCGCGGCCGATCCGAAACGGAAGTTCCGCGTTTAAAATAATGGAATGATTGACGAAGAACTCGTCGAAATGGTCAGTATCCGTGAGGCGGTTGTAGTCGTAGCGCGCGCGGAGGCTGAGGTTGTGAACCTGCGGCAAGTAATAAACCAATCCGGCGATGGCATCGAAGCTGCTAAAATTCAATTCGCTGAAGCGGTCGTAGAGGAAGAACTGCTGCACGACCCCGAGCTCCGCATAGAAAGTCTTGGTGATGCGCGGCTGATACAGGAGAGTGACCCCGGGAGCTACTACGAAATCATCCTCTTCACCGCTGCGAACAAGCGCTACGTTCGAGGTGTAGAAAAAGGGAGAGTAAACGGAAACCGTGAACGGTTTATACTCCTCGACCCGCTTCAAGATCTGCTGCTCGCCGATGTCTTCCTCGTTCGGACTCGCGACTGCATAACCTTGATTTTCGCCGCTGGGCGAAACGTTTGGACCGTAAGTTGGATTAGCCTGGCCGCCTAGTAACTGCGTCCGGTCCTGGCTCTGGCCGGGCGCTACTTGCCCTTGCGTTGGTTGACCTGCGAGAATCAGCGCCGCTGCGCAAACGAACGGGGGCCATCCTAGACGAAATTTCGAAAAATGCCGTAGACCCATGAGAGTTGGAGGATTTCTGAGACTTTGGAATCTCTGGGTCAAGCAGAATCAATGTTCTCTCTGACATCAGGGCTGCGAAAATCGGGCTCTCCAGCGGACGTCCTGCTGAGGTTTCGCGCTGCCACTCAAGGCCGAGCGCGGCCCGTTGCCATGGGCCTCCTCTGATCCTTAACCAAAGGGCAAGTTCGCCTTGATCCGCGCGATATCGGTGTCGTCGACACGGGCGCTTTTCGCCAGCTGCCGTTTCCGTTTCGCGTTTTTCGACGACATCAAATGGCGACGCGAAGATTGCGAGCGCAAAACTTTTCCCGTGCCGGTGATTTTGAATCGTTTGGCCACGGCCTTCTTCGTTTTGCTGCGCGCGATCGATTTCGGCATAAGGCGCGGAAGATAATTGCTGCCAACGCGACTGACAACTGCTTTCCGCTTAGCGCCGGAAAAAGGCTCGCATCCAAATTCGGATTTGAAACAATCCGCTCATGGCGGCGCAAAGCTCAGTCCCACGCGTGATCATCATCGGGGCCGGATTCGGTGGCCTGGAAGCGGCGAAGCAGCTCTGCAATGAACCGGTCCGTGTCACCGTGATCGATCGCACCAACTACCATTTATTTCAGCCGCTGCTCTATCAAGTGGCGACCGCCGCCTTATCACCAGCCGACATCGCCACGCCCATTCGATCGGTGTTGAGCAAAGGCCGCAATATCGAAGTGGTGCTGGCGGAAGTGCGATCAGTCGATGTCAACGCCAGGACAGTGCGCACGGTTGAAAACGAAATGCCGTACGATTATTTGATCGTCGCGACCGGTTCGCGCCATTCGTATTTCGGCCATGACGAATGGGAGAAACTCGCGCCCGGTTTGAAGAGTCTCGAAGATGCGGTCGAAATCCGGCGGCGGATTCTAATGGCCTTCGAGTACGCCGAAAAAACCGAGGACCAGGCCGCGCGCGCAGCTGCGATGACCTTCGTGATTGTGGGAGGCGGTCCGACTGGGGTCGAGATGGCCGGCGCGATCGCAGAGATAGCGCGTTACACACTGGCAAAAGATTTCCGACACATCGATCCGTCGCATTCCCGGGTGATTCTGGTAGAGGGCGAACCGCGCGTGCTCGCCGCTTTCCCTGAAGATTTATCCGCCAGCGCACTGAAGCAACTACAACAACTCGGCGTGGAAGTGCGCACCGGCGTCCACGCGAAGAATCTGACCGAGGCCGGTCTCGAACTGAACGCCGAATTTATTCCTTGTCGGGTGAAAATTTGGGCGGCTGGAAACAACGCTTCATTCGTCGGTAAAACGCTCGACACTCCGGTTGATCGCGCCGGTCGCGTTCTCGTCAATGAAGACCTGACGATTTCGGGACATCCGGAGGTGCAGGTTATCGGCGACCTTGCCAATTTTTCCTATAAGGAGGGCAAGCCGCTGCCCGGCCTCGCTGCGGTCGCGCTGCAACAGGGTAAACATGCCGCGCGGAACGTACTCAAGATGATCGGCGGCGAAAACCCCCTGCGATTCTGGTATCGGGACAAAGGCACGCTCGCGACCATCGGTCGAAACAGGGCGGTCGCCGATCTGAACACGATGCATCTCACTGGCTTCTTTGCCTGGCTGGCCTGGCTTTTTGTGCACATTTTTTTCCTGATCGGCTTCCGCAATCGCATCGCGGTGATCTTCAACTGGGCCTGGAGTTATTTCAGTTTCAACAAAGGCGCGCGACTCATCACGCGGGGCTTTCAATCCGAAACGCGTCCTCCGGCGTGAGAAGCAATTAGCGAATTAACGAATCAAAGTATGAGCGAATAGAGTGAGATGAGCAGACTTGATGACATCCGAAAATTGCAAGATCCAACAAAGCATTTCGCAATCGCAGTGATCCGCTTTTACTCCGAGCTTCCAAAAACTGAGCCTGCTCGTGTTATCGGGCGGCAACTTCTCCGCTCGGGTACATCTTTGGCAGCGAATTATCGTGCTGTGTGCCGCGCACGCTCGAGCGCTGATTTCGTTTCCAAGATAAACATCGTCGTCGAGGAGACGGACGAAACACTTTTTTGGCTCGAGCCGCTGGTCGAAGCGAATCTCGTTAGCGCCGAAGCTATTGGGACGTTGAACGAGGAAGGCAACGAACTGCTTAGATTTTTTTCGGCGTCGTTAACAACCGCGAAAGCGAATCGCTGATTCATTGATTCGCTAATTTTTCTGCAATGGCGAAGCATTCGCTTCCTCGTTTTCGCATCGCTGTCGTTGGTTCAGGGGCGATCGGAAGTTATTACGGCGGCAAGCTCGCTTATTACGGACGCGACGTGCATTTCCTGATGCGGGGTGATTTGCACGCCGTGCGCAAGCGCGGACTCCACATTCTAAGCAAAGGAGAAAATATTCACGTCGCGAAAGTGAATTGCCACACCTCGACAGAAGAAATCGGTCCTTCTGATCTCGTCATTATCGCGCTGAAGGCGACTTCGAATGACGCATTGCCGGCGTTGCTCCCACCGCTCTTGCATGAGAAGACAGCCTTGCTCACGTTGCAAAATGGACTCGGCAGTGAGGAATTTCTGGCAAAACACTTCGGCGCGGAGCGAGTCCTGGGCGGCCTCTGTTTTGTTTGTTTGAATCGAACCGCTCCCGGCGTGATTGAGCACTACGATTACGGTCGCGTGGCGATAGGAGAGTTCCGTCGTTATCCGCAGCCGCGCACCCATGACATCGCGTGGGAATTTAAGCGTTGCGGTATCGTTTGCAGTGTCATCGAAGACCTCGTGCTCGAGCGTTGGCGCAAGCTCGTCTGGAATATTCCATTCAATGGATTGTCCGTCGTCGCTGGCGGCATCGATACGGCTGCGATCCTCGCGGACGAAAACTTGCGGCGGATGACCCTGGAGTTAATGGACGAAGTGATCTCCATTGCCAATCAATGCGGCCACGTGTTGCCGACGGCGGCGGCGCTGGAACAAATGAAACGCACGGAGACAATGGGAGCGTATAAGCCTTCGACTCTGATCGATTATCTCGCGGGTCGCCCTTTGGAAATAGAAGCGATTTGGGGTGAACCGTATCGTCGCGCTAGAGCGGCTGGTGTCGCGGCGCCGCAGCTGGAGAATTTGTATCAGCAACTGGTATCGCTGGATCGGACCCAGCGCTCGAATTCCCGGCAATGAAACCGACATCCGCGCAATTGCCGCAGATCTTTGTGCGGAATCTGCAAGACCGTATGGCCGTGGATCGGAATGCTCTAGAAAGCTTTGCCGAGCGCGCGTTGCAGTTATGCAAGGCCTTGCCGCGAAACGGCACCAGCGCTCTCAGCAGCTTGAGGAAGATTTACGTGCTCGTCGTTTCTGACCGGAAGATCAGTGATCTGCATCGACGATTCATGCAGATTAGCGGACCGACGGATGTCATCACTTTCAAACACGGCGAACTGTTCATCAGCGCCGAAACCGCGCGCCGTCAGGCGAAGATTTTCGGGACAACGCTTGAGCGCGAGTTGCGGCTTTATATCGTCCACGGCTTGCTGCATCTCCATGGGTTCGACGACAAGACCTCCGCCGCCGCGCGAGAAATGAAAATTATCGAGGAGCGAATTCTTTCCAGCGCTACGTAAATCGAAAGAAAACGCTTCGGGCGCGCTGACCGAGATGGAGTAGCGCTGTTGAAAATATTTACGAGCGGCGACGCCCGTTTGAACTGGGAGCAGCGTATGTTAGCGTCCTTTTTATGAGCTGGCAGCCACGGCGAGGCGGTGCGGAAGTGGCGTTGAGCCCATTGCTGGCGTCCGCGCACGTCCTGGTCGCGATGGAGACTTCATTCGAGTCATCGGTGGAAAATCCCACCATCGAGCACGAGATCCGCAGCGAGGAAGCGGTTGGTCTTCCCTGGCAGGTCGTAGTTCATAACGATCCGGTCAATTTAATGTCTTACGTGACGATGGTCTTTCAAAAGGTTTTCGGTTTCCCGCGCGAGAAAGCCGAACGACACATGCTGGAAGTGCATCAAAGTGGGCGATCGATTGTGTGGAGCGGCGCACGGGAGCGGGGCGAGCTTTATGTGCAACAGCTCCACGGCTATCTGCTGCTGGCGACGATCGAACGCGTCGGCTGATATGGAATTCCGCAGCACTGAAGATCAGCTCGAGATTTCGGAACTTGATCCATTTCTTGCCGAGTTGCTCCGGCAAATTCCCGCGAGCACCAAGACTGAGTGCGTGCCTGCAGCCGAGCAGCGGCTCTTCAGCGCGCCGGCCGACCCCACCGAGCCCGAACTGTGTGCGGAGTGGAAACTCTATGTTCAACCCGAGCTTCTCCGGCTCTTCGGCACGGCGACGGAGACTGTCGCGTCCGATTTGCAGCAGCTGAACGAGAGTGAAAAACCTTTTGCGAATTGCACCCTTCGTATTCCACACGAGCACGCCGCGGCTTGGCTGAGTGCACTAAATCAGGCGCGACTGGTGATCGCGGCCAAGTACAATTTCACGGAGAAGGAACTCTGCGATCACTATCGCTCGCCGATCGGATCGCGCCGCGACCTCAGCTTGTTTCAGGTGAACTTCTACGGATTCCTCCAAGAGTTCATTTTACGGGAGCTCGAAAGCGCATGAGCTATTTGTGGGTAGGCGAGCAATCACCGTTGTTTTCGTTCGCGAACCATTTGCATCAGCCGGTTCTTGAGCGCGTCGGATGACTTGGCCGGCCGCAAGCTCAGCGCGAAAGCTTCATGCAGTCGATAGCATTCCGTGATGAAATCTTCCGCCTCGCGCCCGAACCGAACTCTGGCTTGTTCAAATTCCTCGGTTTCGCCGTCTTCCAGAGCGCCGATTACGTAAAGTCGCGCGCAATTCTGGAATTCTTTAAAGTTCATCCTTCAACTCCTTGAGCCCGTCGTAGAGTTTTTTAAGCCCTAATTCGAGGCGGGTCTTGACGGTCCCTAACGGTGTATTCGTTTTTGCGGCGATTTCGCGCTGACTCATCCCGCGAAAAAAAGCGAGATCGATGGCCTGCTGTTGTGCCGGCGGCAGACGATTGATCACGCGGCGAATCAAAATCCGCGTGTCGGAAAAGGTAATTTCCTCCTCGGTTGCGTTATGTACCCACGCATCCGGTTGCTGCTCGGTTTCATTTTGCAAACGCTCTTCGGCGCGCGCATAAGCCTGCTTTTTTCGCAAACCATCGATCGCGCGCCGACGAGCGAGCGTCACCATCCAACCAAGCGGTTTACCCTTCTGAGCGGAGAAATTTTTCGCCTGGTTCCAGATCTCCATGAAAATTTCTTGCAACAGATCGTCGGCCTCGGCTTCGTTGTGGATCACACGCAAGACGAGCGCTTTGAGGATGCCGTTATAGCGATCATAGAGCTGCGAAAGCGCTTCTGGATCCTCCGCCTGAATGCCGTGCATCAAATCGAGATCGGTCGGCACCCCCGGCTTCAGCTCCGGCGCCGCCGCCGGCAGTCGGGGACCCGCTTCCGGATCAAGGTCGACGCCGTTAAGTGATTTGCGAGGCATTGCAGAAATTTCGTTAGACCGCGCTGGGAAACGGCATGCTGATAAAAAGAAAACCGCGAAACCCAACCGCACTATCTGTCATGGAGCGGACAAGATGGATTGCTCGTCCTATTTCGTCCAACGGATTCCAGCTGTGATCCGCGCAGACATTTGTGCACGCTTTCATCACGGCCGCTACGAGAGATATGTCTACGACCTAATCATTATCGCATCAGCGAGTCATGATATGAATGGCGACGATTCGCCGCTGATACCGCGCAAGCAAGTAATCCACAAACGCTCCGGCAATGGAATGAGGTTTGCCACCAAGCTTTGTCACTACACGGCAAATCAGGACCCCGGTTGCGCTATGCCACTCCAGATTAATGGCGCCGTGGGCACCTTCCGCGCTGTGAATTTTTCCCCAACCGTGTGGTCGACCGAGTCGCTTGTGCTCGGCTGCGACCAACCCAAACTTTTCCAAGCGGGAGTCGCTCATAATTTTGTCCCGCAGCGATTCGCCGCCACGCGTGATTACTTGGATGACTGTTTGCATCGAGGGTAAACCTTTGGCGCAGATGAAGCCGGCGACGTCTCTTTTATTACGCCACCTCGTGAGTCGGCATTATTCCCAGCCAATCTGGCGGCCTTTGTTCTGTTCTTCGAGCCAGGCCATTAATGGCTTGAAGTAATCAACCATCGCGCGCGTGGAAAGATCTTCGCCGGTCGCG